>QKIH01000134.1 GCA_003249645.1 Desulfobulbaceae bacterium
TCCATATAATTATGACTGGATATATACCGGTTTCGGCATGCGATCTCTCGCCACCTATGTCGACGGGATTGGCTTTACCTGGCAGCCGCTTGAAAGTGAGACGCAAATAGTTCAACTTGGCGATCTGTTTGAACAGGCTGCCAAACTTAACCTGATAATACAGACAGAACTGGACAATAGCACCGAACTTCTCGCCGATACTGCACAGCAACAGTCAACTTTCACCAAGCTGCTCAACGCACTGGCGCATCAACTTGGTGTGAAAGCTCTTAAAACCAACGACATTAAAAATGCTGTAGCATTTTTTCATCCGAAACAATCTGAAACTCTGACAATACAGGAAATTTTGCCACAGTTAACCAACAGGGGACAAAGTGAAGGAGAGTTGAATCCGGAACAATCCCCCCTAACAATTCTCAGGGAACTGCAATGAGTATATTCGTCAATAGTCACACCAAGCTACTGGTTCAGGGAATAACCGGCCAGGAAGGACAGTTTCATACCAGACAATGCATCAGCTACGGCACCAATGTTGTGGCCGGAGTGACCCCCGGAAAGGGCGGTCAGTTTATGGATAAGGTACCTGTATTCAACACCGTGGCTGATGCTCGTGAGGCAACCGGAGCAAACGCTTCGATGATTTTCGTCCCGCCTCCTTTTGCAGCCGATGCAATTCTGGAAGCAGCTGATGCAGGTATCGAGATGATTGTCTGCATTACTGAAGGTATTCCGGTTATGGATATGCTCCGGGTTAAAAACTACCTTGCCCTTAAGCCCTCCATCAGGCTGATCGGACCTAACTGTCCGGGGATCATAACTCCCGGACAATGTAAAATCGGTATCATGCCGGCACCAATTCACACTCCTGGTGGTCCTGTTGGCGTTGTATCCCGTTCAGGAACACTTACCTATGAAGTTGTTCACCAGCTTACCCAGGTTGGTCTTGGACAGACCACCTGTGTTGGCATAGGCGGTGATCCGATCAATGGAACCGGCTTTATCGACTGTTTAAGCGCGTTTGAGAAGGACGAAGAAACCAAGGCCGTGGTCATGGTTGGGGAAATCGGCGGCAGCGCTGAAGAAGAGGCAGCAGCTTGGATCTCAGCCAACATGAGCAAACCGGTCGTCGGCTTTATTGCCGGCATCACAGCACCGCCAGGCAGAACCATGGGACATGCAGGAGCCATCGTCAGCGGAAGCCAGGGTACTGCGGCAGCCAAGATTGCAGCGATGCAGAAAAACGGCATCTCTGTCTGTCAGGATCTTGGGACTCTTGGTGCATTGTGTAAAGAAATTTTCTAATCTGTTTAAGTCTCTGAAAAAAAAATCCTGTTCAGATCTGAACAGGATTTTTTTACTTAAAAGCACCGTCTGCTATAAAAATGTTAGAGAACGGCAGCTGAATTCCCAGGCCCGGTAATGCCGATAGAACTGGACCAATATACGGACAACCTTTTCATCCTTGTCATTCTTCCGCCAGCCTATAATTACCCCAAATACTTTGGTGCACTTGTCATCAGAATCGCACAAGACTACCTCAACAAGCTTGGCTGTCAAATCCTGACACTGCTCAGCCTTATCCAATTTTATTTCAATACAAAGTCCCCCTGTAATTGCACCAAAACAGAGGCCCTCTCCCGGCAAATCATCTGCCGTATCTCCACCGCCAAGTTTTCGGTTCAGGTTATGGACGATCACTTTTTCAGGAGCAGGCTCCGTGTTTTCCAGCATCTCAAGAAGCCAGCTCATGACATCGTGGGACTTGCAGTAACTCTTTATTTTTTCATAGACAGCAGGATAACGGTCAAGGTGCTCCTGACAACGTTGACGATCGAGAACATGACAGCGTACGATATCCTGACATACCAGAGAAAAAGGCCATCTTCGGCCGCCGAAAAATGATGCGCTGCCTATTATATTCCCACCTTGCAGATGCTTTACAGCTATTCTGCTGTTTTCTTCACCAAAGACCGGAACGACATATCCCTCATCGAGCAGAATCAACTGTGGATTTTCCGCCCCCATGACAACCAGGGTCTGCTGCGGCTGAAACTCTTTTTTCTCCAGGAGGGAGTAGAAGGTGTTAAATTCATCAGAATCCAGCCGATCGTAGAAATCACTCCAGACCGAGATATGCCCCTGCGCCTCTTCAAGCTCGAAATCATCCTGCAGCAAAGCCCCCCCGCTCTTCATCGTCTCAGCAAGGATAAGGTGAAAAGCATCATCTTCTTCCAGCAGGTCTTCTCCAAGGCTGCTTACAGTTCCGTTCTCACTATCTGCCAGAAAGCTGAGATCCTCGCTGTCCAGATCAAGATCAAAGTCCAGAGAAAGGAAATCATCGTCCACATCATCGCCTAGATGAAGCAGATCATCAAGATCCTGTTTTTCTCCTCCAACTGGCCCTTCCACCACCTTATTGTGTCCCTGATACGTATCTGCAGACGTCTTATTTTTCAAGACTTCTGTCACTTTCTGCAGGCTGGTTCTGGCAGCAGCAATCACTCTGGCACTTGTCGACTGCGATTCAGGCATGTTATCTTCGATGATCTGCGTCAATATTTCCTGTACTTCGACAAGCGGATAGTCACCAAGATATTCACAAAGCCTATATTCTAACTCCTCTTTTGATATGCGTCCGAAGGTATGGCGATGCCTGAGCAAATAGACAAAACCGAGGCCGATCACAGGTTCTTTATTCATCTGGCTAAGCTGATTGATCAGCTGCATCTTTAAACTGTCATCGACATACAGCAGGACGTCAAGCAGACGCAGCACCATGTCACGGCCGCCCATCTTCCAGATCCCGCTAATGACCTGTTGCTGCACCCGCATATCAGGATAATCAACATATTCTCTGATAAACTTGAAATTTTCTTCGGAAGATTCCCGCGAAAAAATCAGAATTGCATTTCTAATAACATACCAGGGAACATCACCTTGAAGATGCGCTCGCATAATCGTATAGACCTGCTCATTATTGGGCAGGAGTTCGAGCAGCAGATAACGGCGTTCCGCATCTTCTTCCATAGCAAGCGCGTGTACCAGCTGGCTCAATGATTTAACACCAAGGTGAATAAGCAGTGACTCTGCAACATCCTGATTTCCATTCTCAGGGGTGAGATATTCCTCCAGCAGTCTTCCAGTCAGCTCTTCGGTTGCCAGCTGATTTAATGTCCTGTTGACAACCGTTTTGATAATGCCGGCTTTCTTTAATATTCCTGCAGAAATCTGATACAGCACAATCACCAGGTTTTCTGCTTTTACCCATTGACTACTATCCAGTTCTTTTTTCACGAGCTGCTGAAGCTGATTGCAGATAGTTTCAAATCCGGTAAGGAACTCCTGCTCCTCCTTCAGCCAGCGGACCAGAATCTCCGAGAAAGCAGCATCAAACTCATTGGTTTTATTCTGCATGGCAATACCGATAAACACAGATACAACCATAATTGAACGCTCACGAATCGACCTGTTGGCATCGCAGCACCCATCACTGAGCGTATGTAGAACTTTTGATACAACATCATGCTGCCCGTCTTCATGGAGGGCATAGAGAAAAGGAGGGAGATTATTTATGATTTCATCATTATTCAGAGTGACGATATTGCCCTGAATCAGATCACGGAAACATTTCTCCAGACGCATGGCCGCACGCTGCTCTTCATTTTCCTGCAACAGCTTTTTAACCTGTTCTGAAGCACTGTTCTGTTTACTACGGTCTATTTCCATGATGTTTCACTTTTCATATCGCAATACTTCTCCGACAAGCGATGAGTAAGACGAACAATATTGATGTAAGCGGCGTGCAGAATAAAATCTCGAGAAACAACTTAGTTCGATGCAAAATAACCGATATTAACCGACTATGGAACAGTATTGACTATTATTCGACCTTTTTTCGGTTTGGGCCAAAATAGTATACTGCTTTGGAACGAGAAAACAGTTGCTGAATTAGCCTCCTGGACAGCTGCTCTTGACCTTCCTCCATCAACGGTTACAGTACTAGAGTAATTCATTTTTCTTCAACAAGACCAATTCTTTTGCGAGGAGAGCATGAACTTAACCCATCATATTCCAACAAAACTTTATTTTGGCCCCGGTGAGTTGAAAAAACTCGGCAGCGAACGGCTTCCCGGAAAAAAAGCTCTTATTGTCATTTCAGCAGGAACATCCATGACCCGTTTCGGCTATCTTGAACGGGTCACCGCATTACTTCAGCAAAATCAGACAGAGTTTGTCGTCTTCGATAAAATTCTGCCGAATCCTGTCAGACAGCATGTCATGGAAGGGGCACAAATTGCCCGCGATACCGGCTGTGATTTCATTATCGGCCTGGGCGGAGGTTCCAGTATTGATTCGGCAAAATCGATTGCCATTATGGTCCACAATCCCGGCGATTACTGGGATTATATTCATGGCGGGTCAGGTTTCGGTCTAGAAGTTAAGGAAAAGGTTCTTCCCATAGTAGCAATTACAACAACAGCCGGCACCGGTACCGAAGCGGACCCGTGGACAGTTATCACCCATGAAAAACGAAATGAGAAAATAGGTTTCGGACTGCTGCCGCAAACCTTTCCAGCTCTCTCCATCGTTGACCCTGAACTCATGCTTTCTGTCCCCCCAGATCTCACCGCCTATCAGGGATTTGATGCTTTCTTCCATGCAGTAGAAGGCGTGATAGCCAATATCGCTACGCCAATCAGCGATATCTATGCACTAAAGTCGATCAATCTGATCAACACCTACCTCCCGACTGCCGTAAAAGACGGCAGTGACCTTGAAGCCAGAACCAACATTGCCCTTGCCAACACCCTCTCGGGTTTTGTTGAATCAACCTCATCCTGTACTTCGGAACATAGCATGGAACATGCCTTAAGTGCTTTTTATCCGAAGCTCCCGCATGGAGCAGGCCTCATTATGCTCTCAGAGGCCTACTTCAGTTTCTTTGCCGACAAGGCCCCCGAGCGATTTATCCTGATGGCGCAGGCAATGGGTAAAGATCCGGCATCAGTGAGTAAAGCAAAACGCCCTTTTCTCTTTGTCGAGGCATTGCTTGAGCTGCAGAAGAAATGCGGTGTTGACACCTTGAAGCTCTCGGACTTTGGCGTGAAAAAGGAAGACATATCAAGTCTTTCACGCAATGCCTTTGACACAATGGGGGCTCTCTTTAATCTTGACCCGTACACTCTCTCAAGATCCGAAGTAGAAGAAATTTATGCCAGAGCCTACAAATAACGGTATGCAGGGATAGTCAAACAGTCTGATTTTTATGTATCTTGCCTGGGAGCGACATAATACCATTCCCCATTATTCTATTCGGGCCTCTTACTACTCAGAACAGCTGGACGACTTCATCTACAAAGAAATCTTTGATCTCGGAGATCGTCCGGCTGATTTTATCGATGAGTATGACAACGGTAGTGTTGTTTTTGACGAGGAACTTCTTTTAGCAGTAGAACTGGCAGGAGAGAAAAACGCTTACAGCCTGCTTGAAGAAATGCTGTTTCCTTTCTTCAGCAGGGAGGCCCGGGCATTCCACCTCAAATATCCGTCCAGAAAAAAAATTACTGTCACACCACTCAGTGCAGAGGAAAAGGAGAAGATTGATCAACAGTTGCATATCTTTGATCTCAGGAGGCTCTATTATCTTCGCTACAGTGCTGTTGATCAGCGACATCTCCATAAAATGCACAAAAAGCTCTGCCGACCTCTGATCGACACCTGCCGGGATGAAAAAGAATTCTATTTTATCGCACAGGAATCACAACTGCCGATAAGAGAGCTCAAGACCTATGTCTTTGCTATTTTTGACCTGCAAAAGCACTTCACCCAATCCTTTGCAGCCCACATGCCTCAAGGACTACCGGAGAATGAAATTGAAGAGATGTTTATTGAGGAAATCTGTCAGCTAAACCGTCAGAAAGAATTCTTCAAGGTTCATAAGGATCGGTCATCTCTGCATCGCCATCTTCAACGGTATGTGGTGATGTTTTTTGACTTTTTCTTCCCTGAAATGTCCTATGAGCGTGACTTCATCCACCAGTTCACAAACAGCCACCGACGGTTTCGATGGCCTGACAGCAAACAGAAAATTGAACCTGAAGAATATGTCGAACTTTTTGGTCTTACAAAAGAAAAACTCTATAAATTATCAAAAAGCGAGCTTACCAGGCTCTATCGAAAAAGAGCCAAAACTCTCCACCCTGACCAGGGAGGAGAACACGGCAGATTCATTCTTCTGACCGAAGCCTACAACCAGCTTATCTACCGGTTGCGCGGTAGGACAGATTAAAAAAAGGGAAGCAGGCAACAGGCCCGCTTCCCTTCATGACAGAAAAGATGCTCCAGAGAGAAAAGATCAAACCATATCTTTAATGGCCTCTTTTTCAGACAGCAGTTCCTGCTCGGTCTTGGTCATCATCTCTCTTTGGAAATCACTGATTTCAAGGCCAGTCACCTCTTTCCATTCGCCGTTCTCACAGGTAACAGGAAGGCTGTACATAATATCTTCATCAATACCGTACGAATTACCCTTGCTGTATACGCCCATGCTTACCCACTCACCATTTGTTCCAAGAGCCCAGCTTCTCATATGGTCAATGGCGGCAGACGCTGCAGAAGCGGCACTGGAAGCACCGCGTGCCTTGATGATTGCTGCACCTCGCTGCTGCACGGTCGGGATGAAATAATCAACATACCATGCGTTGTCCACTTCCCCTTTTACCGGCTTGCCGTCTACGGTAGCATAGCTGATATCAGGGAACTGGGTTGCGGAATGGTTACCCCAAACGACGACCTGCTTCACTTTGGTTGAATGGCTGCCGGTTTTTCCTGCGATCTGTGACATGGATCTGTTATGGTCAAGGCGCATCATGGAGGTGATGTTTTTGGGGTTCAAATTCGGTGCATTTTTCAGTGCAATCAGAGCATTGGTATTTGCAGGATTACCGACAACAAGAACTTTTGCATTCGGCTTGGCATTATCACTCAAAGCCTTTCCCTGTACAGTAAAGATAGCACCGTTTGCCTGAAGAAGATCGGATCTCTCCATACCCGGACCGCGAGGACGGGATCCGACCAGTATAGCAAAGTCAACATCCTTGAACGCCACGTTAGGATCATCGGTGGTAACAACGCCTGCCACAAGAGGGAAGGCACAGTCATTAAGTTCCATCAGCACACCTTCAAGCGCACCCATTGCTGGCGGAATTTCCAGTAATTGGAGAATTACAGGCTGATCCGGTCCGAGCATGTCGCCTGCAGCAATACGGAAAATAAGAGAATAACTGATTTGACCTGCAGCTCCAGTGATCGCCACACGAACAGGGGATTTCATAAAGACCTCCATAACGCTATGTTTAAGAATAAATGACACAAAGAATCAAAAAAACTCATACGGAGTGAGAAGATACCACACTCACCTGGCATAGCCAACTTTTTCATTGTATTTTTTTCACTCTTCATTTTGACAAAAGCAAGACACATCTCTTCGTTAAGCCAGGCTCCATCATCAATACGTTATCTACCCCCGTCTATTTGCAGATTATGCACCAGACACTTTCAAAAAGAAGGTTTTAGTGTTTTAATTGCTGGCATCGGTGATGATGCAGGAATTTATCCATTGTAACACACCTCAATTCGTCGTCGTTACTTATCATCTCACGAATTTAATTGTAAAATCGGCTCGATAAATAAAACAACCAATGTTATTCAACTCATAATAAAAATACAAACCAATGACACCCGCAATCAACACTGTAAAGAAAAAGAAGATTCCACACAAAATACACCAGTACAGCCACGATCCGGACCAGCAGGCATATGGTGAAGAAGCAGTAGAAAAGCTTGGTTTACCTGCTGACAGGGTTTACAAAACCCTAGTCTGCCAGATAGAACCTAAAGAACTTGTTGTTGCCGTAATTCCGGTTAAAGAGCAGTTGAACATGAAACTGCTTGCTAAAGCAAGCGGCAGTAAAAAAGCCGCCATGGCTGATAAAAACGAAGTGCAGAAGGTCACTGGATATGTTCTCGGCGGCGTCAGTCCTATAGGCCAGAAAAAACATCTGAGACTCTTTCTTGCCGAGACGGCACTTGCACAGGAAACGCTTTTTGTCAGCGGCGGAAAACGAGGATTGGAGATAGAACTCTCTGCCAGAGATCTGCTCAATATTACAGGCGGATCAACAGCTGCACTGTTTTAAAGTCAACGTTTCAGGTTATTCAAAAGGGATGCAGAAATATCCCTGTTCAACCTGATAAGACTGTTTGTTGTAAATGATCGAGCTGAGAAAGATCTCAGCGCCCTTCTCGGTGAGTTTTTCATGGGTGGCATATTTGCCTGATAAACCAAAAGGGTCCTGCTGGCAAGTCTCGCAACGGACAAATTTTACAGCTGGTGTAAGAACGTAGACAGCACCGTTTTCAACTACAGTGAGTTGCCGACCGGCTACCTGCACCTTTTTGGCCATGACTAATTCTTCCAGGGTTTCCTGGTACATGAATTTTTTTTCTTTCATACGACCATCAAAAAAGTCCGAATTAGCTGCAATCACTAAAGGCTTGCGTAGCAGCGAAGTTGAATGGTTAACATCATAATGTATCCGTTACGATAAAACCATGGAAAAGATTTTATAATTATCTTTCCTTCGCCACTTTCTCACATAAAAAAATCCGATCTTCATCAGTCTTTTCACCATGCCCGTATCATTTTTCTCGTCGATTTTATTTCATTACAACCCGACACTGTCAATTATTCGTATGTAGGCTCCACTTTTTTAACCACTTTTTCTCCCGAAACAGTGAAAAGCCCTTTTCTCGCCTGGCTCTCTGAATACGCTCTTTTTTCCTCTTTTCCGCATCCTCCTTTCGACCCGACATCGGGTCGACATCGCCCGTTTTACAAGGCATAGCGCCCGATGTCCACTGACAGAAAAACTGTTTTGCCATATCATCTCAACATGAACGAAACAGAGAAAAACCAAAAACCAGATAAGGAAAATAGAAAAATGAAAAAGACAGTTTCAACAGCCATTGTTTCCCTGGCCCTTGCAGCGACCCTTTCTGGTTGTGCAGGATATCAGACCAGTCAACAGCAGGGCACCGCAATAGGTGCCGGTGTCGGTGCAGGACTTGGAGCAGTGCTCGGCCAGGCAATAGGACGTGATCATCAGGCTACCTTGTGGGGCGCCGGTATTGGTGCAGCTCTTGGAGGACTCACCGGAAACCAGGTGGGGCTCTATATGGATCGCCAGGAACAGGAACTCAGAAATGTGATTGCTGCTTCTGAGGCCGCTTCATTGCAGAGAGACCAGAATATTTTAACGGCAACATTAAGAGGAGAAGCATATTTCGACACCAATTCTTCGGCTCTCACCCCGGTCGGCTACAATGAGATTGCCCGAATTGCGTCAGTCATCAACAGATATCCCGGCACTTCTATTCAAGTTGCAGGCCATACCGATAACCGCGGATCGGAACAATATAATCAGCGGCTCAGCCTCCAGCGGGCCGAGTCCGTAAAAAATGTACTTATTCAACAGGGTGTTAACCCATCACGAATATCAACCATCGGTTTTGGAGCAAGCCAACCGGTTTCTTCACACCGTGCGCTCAACAGAAGAGCAGAGATAAGAATAATCCCAATGGGTTAATCTACAACAACTTATTCAAGGAGACTACCATGAAAAAGCTTACTTTCGCACTCATCCTTCTCACCCTCATCGCCCCTGCTCAACTCATGGCCAAATCACATGATAATGATCTGTTCGATGATATGATCAAATTTCAAATGGCTCCATTTAAAGTATTTCATGAGACTGTCAGGAAAACCAATGAAATGAACCGGGCCACAGCTGAAGTTTTTGCACCAAAGGTGACAGTTGTCCACAGGGATACGGTATATCGCAACAATTGCGACAGTGATATTTACTATGACCGCAGAACAGTAAGAGATGTTCAGCGCCAATTAAGAGTACTTGGTTTCTATCCTTATGAAATCGACGGGATAATCGGCTTTCATACAAGACAGGCTTTAAGAGATTACCAGCGTTTTTATCACTTTACTGTAAACGGTGTGCTTTCTCCTGTTCTGGTTGATCATATGTTTTCTCCAAGACCAGATAGAAGACATTATGACAAAAGAGACCGCTACGAACACAGAGACCGTTACGAACACAGAGATCGGTACGAACATCATGATTATCGCCCCCGTCCTGAACCGCCAAAACATATGAGATAACCTCAAATAAAGCCGGGTGTATTCTGCTGAATGCCCCCGGCTTACTCTCAAAAGCGACCTTGGCTGCAATTCCCAGAAATTTATCCGTCACATAACTAAGTTGATTTTTCTGTAAATATCATTACACGTTATGGAACATTATCATTCATTTCTATTCTGTTTATGAGGACACATATGCTTTCAACCGAAAAAATTGCCAAGGCTTTTGCCGCTATTGTTGAAGAAGCTTCGCTTGCCCAAAATCCTGATCTGCCCGAAGCAGTACAAAATCACCTTAAAACCATCGTTTCAATTGCCAAACACCAGAGCGATATCCGTTTTCCAGTAAAAGACGGCTGCTGCGGCAAACATACCCAAAATTGTCAATAGGAGGCAGCCATGGCATTTCAACCAAGCCTATTCGGCCCTCCTCTGCCTGTCATTGGAATTGTTGATCTTGAAACCACCGGATTTCTCAACCAGAAAGGGCTGATTGTCGAGATCGGCATTGCAAGTCTTGATCTGGCAACGGGTGAAGTCAAGGAAGAATTCAACAGTCTTGTTCGAGAATCAGGTTTTAGCTCAGCCCACGCCAGGCACCCATACGGCTGGATCTTTGAAAACTCCAGCCTTAATTTTGAGGATGTAGAACAGGCGCCGGCCATGACCGATATCTTTGAGAGGATTCAGCAAACATTAAATAAGTTTACCACAGGCATCACTGCTTACAACGCAGCCTTTGATCTGCCTTTTCTTCAATCACGCTCTTTTTCATTTAAAAAACTTCCATGCCCTATGATTGCAGCCACACCGGTACTCAATCTCCCTCCTGTGGGCTGGAAAAAGGAACCCAAATGGCCGACGGTTCAGGAAGCATGGGATTTCTTTTTTAAGAATTCAGACTATAAAGAAGAGCATCGCGCCCTCGATGATGCCATGCACGAAGCCAAAATCGTCTATGAACTCTATAAGATTGGGGCATATAAACTGCCGAAATAGATTCATTTCGCGGGATTGACCGTCAGCTGTTTGATCCCGCAAATCGTATTTTCATCGTATCCTTTTTCATCTCCTGCAAGAGAAAGGAACAGAAGCTTTTTTCGGTCAGGGTCGGCTTCTTATCCTGAAGCTGACTCAATGCTATGGTATTAATACCATTTTTCCTTTCGGTATTGATTACCACCATGGATCCGTACCGAATATCTTTCCATACCAGGTGATAACAGGTCATTGCCAGTCCCATGCCCAAACGCACGCAGTGTAGACTGGCCTGATGGCTTTCTACGACCATCACCACCCTGAAATCGGTATTCGGCTTGTCATAGTGGTGAGCAAACCAATGTTTCAAATACATGGACTGATGTTCATCCGATATAAAATCAAGCTTTCGAAACTTCTCATATTTCTCTATTTCAATTCTGTGTTTCTCATAATATTCAGTAGAACAGACCATCACCAACTCTTCATCCACCAGAGGTGTAATACTGTAATAATCAGCATTGTTGCCCAGGTGGCCTGTGGCGAGGACGAGATCGATTATGCCGACATCAATTGTTCCCTCATCAAGCCTCTTTAAAAGCGGGATAGTTTCGTCCAGGTGCACCGTAAATTCAACATCTGGATACAGCTGACGATAATGATGACAGATAATTGGCAGGTATTCTCTGCCAAACTCATATGGCGCACCCAGACGTAATAAACCAAAAGGTTTGTCAGATGGTTTTTTCAGCAGTCTGATTTTTTCCTCCAGCCCTGAAAGAAAAGGAGCTATCTCGTCGTAGAGACCAATTGCCGCAACTGTCGGTATCAACTTCTTATGCAGTCTCGTAAACAGGAGCACCCCAATTTCCTGCTCCAGTTTTTTTATCTGCTGGCTGACTGCAGGCTGTGATAAATTCAGCTGTTCTGCCGCCCTGCTGACACTCTTGCAATCGAAAACCGTATAAAATATCTCCAATCGATTCAGACCAACTTTCATAATCTAATGTTATCCATAGTATAATTTTCATATATTTTACTTATACATCTACTCCGTTTACAATGTATCCAAATTAAAAACAACCCTTAAACCAAAAGGATACAACGATATGAGCCAACAAGTATACTTCAGACAGGTAAGAAGATCAGACCTCGATAATTGTGCCGGCCTTGAACAACTCTGCTACACAGATCAGGAAGCTGCAACCAGAGAACATATAGCTAAACGCATCGAGACCTATCCCGACGGATTCTTTGTAGCCGAAAGCGAAGGGCAGATCATCGGTATGATCAATTGTGGTGCCACTCACATGGACGACATTACTGATGAACTTTACATGCAGCTTGCAGGTCATGTAAGAAACGGGAAACACAGTGTAATATTCTCACTTGCCGTGCACCCTGATTATCGCGGCAGAGGCATTGCACATGAACTGATTAATCTCGTGATAGAAGCATCAAAGAAAAAACAGAAACAGTCAGTACACCTTCTTTGCAAAAAGTCTCTGATTAACTTTTATGAGCATCTCGGTTTCGGTTCACCAAAATTGACTGACAGCAGCTTTAATAACAGCAACTGGTACGAACTGAGTTTTCCACTGCCTTCAGTGTAGAAGACACATAACTTTTTTCTGGACATACAGATAACTCATTAGAATGGGCCATATAGTATGAAGAAATTTCCTTCATATTTTTTTTCAGATAAGTATACTTTAAGTATCCCGTACAAAAATAGCTGCCAAGGAGGGGGGACTAGATGGGGTACAGGAGAGTATTCATACGCGTACCGCTTAGCGGCAGCGCCACTCTGATTAACAAAGAACAGGATATCCGTATTACTGTTCAGACAATAAATATAAGTCAGGGCGGCCTTGCGCTCTCCACTATCGAAGATGAACTGCCTCACGGAATCTATCATATCGACATTGTCACTGAAGGAAACGGTACGATTGAGCTGGAAGCAGAACTTCTCAGACAAACTGGCAAACTTATCGGTTTCCAGACCAAGGAAATTTCATCAAAAGATCTTGAGACTATTTTAGTGATGGTCGAAGAATATCAGAGCACTCCTGATTTTATTGATCAGCTAACAGATTTTGATATGCTGCAGCAGAGTTACATCGATGATGACGGCAATGAGCTTGAGGTTACTTTTGACACCGACCCATAATCCTTCGTCCCTCCCCTCTTAATTTATCTCCTGCCCGTGTTTCAATGGGTATACAGAGATTGCGTCTTCTGGCAGGTGAATCATGACTCCCTGCCCCAAATAAACGGGGTTTTCTTTATAGCTGCGATAGGTTGAAGAAATAAGCAGTTCCTTGCCTATGTGAACTGTATATTCCACCCTTTTTTCTTTTCTTGTCAGATTAAGTACTTCAACCCCAAAACTGTTTTCAGGAGGCGCCGTTGTTGAATTGAGCAGTTCAATTTTTTCAGGGTTGATAAAAAGATAAAACGTGTCTTTTACCGAAGCCAGCACTGTATTGGACAACTCCAGTTCAATTGCACATCCCGCAAGTCTGCACACACTCTTTTCCCCGTTAGCAACCTTTACAGAAGCAGTAAAAATGTTGCATCTACGATCAAAATGGAGCTTCCCTTTATCAAGAATTAAGATCTGGTGTGCAGGCTGCTCATCAACTGGAAATTGATGGGTAGAATAGATGATTGAGGTTGAGCCCTCTTTGTTGATTCTGTTGATGATTTCAAAAAGTATCCTCTGGTTTTCAAGATCCACATTCGCTGCAGGCTCATCAAGCAGCAGCACATCAGGAGCGACGGCCAAGCCTCTTGCCAATGCCACTCTTTTTGTTTCACCCCCTGAAAGCTTGCTTGCGTCATGATCAATAAAACCCAGCATACCAACCTGCTCAAGTGCCTTTTCAACAATCTGCTTTCTCTCAACCCTGCCAATTTTTCTGACCCGCAGACCAAACTCGACATTATGATAGACGCTGCCACTGAACATTAACGGAGACTGATCGACAAGTACCACCTTCTGACGCAGTTGATAAAGATGCGAACCTGTACCATAATTTACCTCCTGTCCGTTAAAGATGATTTTACCTCCAGTCGGTGTTTCAAGAAATGCAAGCAGAGAGAGCAGGGTCGATTTCCCTGCACCGTTTGCTCCTCTCAGAGCATAAATCCCGCCCTTTTCCAGGCTGAGATTATTGATATCGAGAACTCTTCTGACACCATAGTCTTTAATCAGGCCTGAGAGCTCAAACAGTGTCGGCATTTGTTCTTCCCTGCAAAAGATTAAAAATGATGTTAATGGCAAAAGCAAAGGCCATTAAGACAATACCCAGGGCAACGGCAAGGACAAATTCTCCCTTGTCATATTCAAGTGCCATGGCGGTCGTCATGGTTCTGGTAAAGCCCTTCGCATTGCCGCCCAGCATCATGCTGATGCCTACCTCGGCAATGACCCGTCCGAAAGCAGCGATGATTGCTGCAATGATTCCAAATCGGGCCTCTCGGCAAATCACCCAGGCAACCTGAAGATTGTTTGCTCCAAGTGTCAGTGCGCTGGTTCTGTATCGGTTATCAATCCTGCTGATAGCAGAAATGGTGAGGGAAATAATTACAGGGATAATCAGGATCAATTGGCCTATAACAATAGCCTTCTGGGTGTAAAGCAGCTCAAGCGAGCCAAAGACACCTCGCCTAGATATAAACGAATAGACCAATAAGCCGATGACAACAGTCGGCAGGGCCAGCAGAGTATTGAGGCAGGTGATCACCATCCGTTTCCAGCGGAACTGGTTGTAGGCGATCAAAAAACCAAGGGGGACGCCTGCAAGAGCACCAAATAGAGTAGAAAAGAAACTAACTCTCAGTGAAACAACGACAATATCAACAAGCTCACTGTCAAAAGCGAGAAGTAGGCCAATAGCTGAACGGACACTGTCAAAAAGCAAATCCACTTTGGCGGCTCCGAGGTCAAATTCTAATAAAAACGGGAAGGAGGAAAACCATCCTTCCCGTCATCACTTTCACCTGACTACCGTTCTATCACATTGCGTCAGGAAAGAAAAGCTGCTGTCCTTCAAGGCGGTAATCAGCGATTACCTTCTGGCCTTTTGCCGAAGTAATCCATTCAGCAAACTCAACAGCGAGTTTATTGTTTACTTCCGGATGCTTGGCAGGGTTAACCGGAATCACGCCATAAGGGTTGGCAAGCTGCTCATCTCCTTCACTGACAATCTCGAGATCAATTGCAGGAGTCTTGCCGAATTTATACTTGATATAGGTACCACGATCACTCATGGTGTAAGCTTGTTTCTCTTCTGCGAAGGTCAGGGTTTTTCCCATACCCTGTCCGATTGAGACATACCAGGCGTCTGAGTTGGCCGGACGGATAGTAGAAATCTCAACATCTTTACCGCTTTTAACAACAGTGATTGTTTTCTTTTCCACAGGAATTCCGCTTTGTTTCCAGAGGTCCTGCTCTTTGGTGTGCGTACCGCTGTCATCACCGCGTGAGATAAACAGTGAACCACTTTCGGAAACCGCTTTTAATGCAGAGCTGACATCAGCCTGCTTCTTCGCCCCTGCCGGATCATTTGCAGGACCTAAGACGACAAAATCATTATGCATTACGGCATAACGTTTGGTACCGTAGCCTTCAGCGACAAAGGCATCTTCACGGTCCCTGGCGTGAACAAAAATAACATCAACGTTACCGTCCATACCGTCTCTGATAGCAGCGCCGGTTCCTTTAGCAATTACTTTTACCTGAATACCTGTGTCTTTTTCCAATGCAGGCAGCAGTACATCAAGTAAACCGGAGGCCTCGGTACTTGTCGTCGTAGACATCTTCAACACCTTGTCACTGGCAAGAGTATTTCCCGCCGTGAAACTCCCCAACATCAGCGCAACTCCAATGGCTAATAAACGCTTCATAATTCTCCCTTTCTGGTGTGAGTTCAGTGTGGAAAAAGTATTTTTCCGCACTCTGTAAAATCGTATCCGATATAACTACCAGCTAATTCCTGAAAAACTTTTTCATGAAAAAGTCCCAGGAAAATTTGAATATTTTCATCAAAAAAACGGCGCTTATCAATCAGAAGATCAAAACGTTCCCAGCGAAGCGGAATAAAATCAAGATCAAGCATACCTGCAACAGCACGAATAGCAGGTGCAGCATCCACTTTACCCGTTTTTACAGCGAGACCGGCATCAACATGCCGGGAGACTTCATTGTGATAGCCGTCAATATCACGGCTACGAATATCAGAAACAGCTATTTCATGATCGAGCAACAATCTGGTTCCAGTACCCAGCGGCCGGTTAGCTATGGTTATTCCCGGTTTAGCAAGGTCAGCCACAGTCTGAATATTTTTCGGATTACCCGGTTGTATTAGCAGTCCCTGTTCTCTGCGGCTGAAATTCATGATCACTGCAGTATCATTGAGCTCCCGGGCAGCAAACTCGAAATTGTACTCTCTGGCATCCTCCTGGAGCAGGTGACAGGTAGCAATGTGGCATTGTCCCCTCTTCAGGGTGTTTAAGCCACCCATACTGCCGAGATTAGCGAAAAAGGCAGTCAACGGACTATGAAGGCTGTGAAACAGAGAAATCGTCTGCTGAAAGAGAGGGTCATCACTGCCCGCCAGCAACAAAGTCCCCTCATCTGTTGAACGGGAAGTCGCACTTCCCCTGAACCCCGAAATATGCGTTTCAAGCCACTCTTCCACCAGGGCCTTCGGGAAAAGCCACTTCCCGGTGACCTTTGTTGCCGGCAAGCCTTTTTCCTGTACGAGATTGTAGATCATCTTCTCGTTAACATGAAGAAAGGAGGCAACTTCTTTGGTTGTCAACAACACCCTTGCTTTAACTGTATTCATTGATAATCACCGCTTAGCCTTAAGGATTAATTCTTTCTACACTTATACTTGCCTCTTATTGATGTCAACCTCAACCGAGGAAATATAACCGTAAAGGATCAATACAAACCATAAATAACACCTAACATTTTTTATATTTCTATACTCGCTTCTCTATTTGCGCTGGTCCCCTCTCAGGCACGGGTTTAAAAAAAAGACATCCTTACAGAATACTCCGCCCTATTCAGCATTCGAAAATAGTACATTCTGTTTTCATCGATGACTTAACTAATATAAGGAAAAGAATACGTGAAAGCATTTTCCCAACTTCCTGACAAGAGAACGCCAAAAGTGCACAGCCGGACATATCATGAGTTTACGATCATTTCATTTTGACCGTTAGTGCAAAAACAACTCAGAACTCTTTAGAAGACCCACTCTGAGCACATGCATTTCCACTACTTGACGACATCAGCTCTAGACGATGGCAAGATCACCTCGTAACTAAGCAAAGGGTTGGGGCAAACTGCATCGTTTTGAAATTGAGTTACGATTCATCGCCTGCATATCCATTCCCAATTGACAAGAGGCCAAAAAAAAATGTATGTTTTCAACCAACTGTTACTACACAGCATATTTTTGCTGGCTGCTATAAATACAGCAGGCTTGCGGTATTTTACAGCCATACTGTTTCAACCGTTTCAAAACCGAAACAATGTTTAACAGATCCTGATGAACGAACCACCTGACACCCAACGACCTAACAGCCTGATATCATCCACAATAGCTTGCAACGGCAACTGGAAGATATGCTCCTGGAATGAATCTGCTACCATACAGTTCGGCTACAAGCAGGCTGAGGTTATCGGAAGATCACTTTCTGATTTTATTCTTTCCCCTTTTACATCAGGTGATTTCAAAACACCTCTTGAAGAACTTCTTTTCGCCTCCAAACAGCACAGTTCCAATAATGTTAAACTATACGGCCTTGCAACCGACAAAGACTTCAACACCTTTCCGGTTGAAATAATCGCTTTGGAATCTGCTATCGAAGATAACTACGTGCTGACAATCCACGATCTTGTTGCACGCCAACAGGTCTGTGAACGATATCTCCGTGAACATGACCTGTTGCGGATTCTGCATGATATTTACCAAATCGCACTACAGCCTTATCTGCTTAAAGAAGCACTGGAAAAGATTCTTGATTATCTGCTTTCAATAGAACAGATTAATCTGCTGCCAAAAGCTGCTATCTTTCTCCTTGACGATAGCTCCGATTCTATTTCAATAATAGCTCAGAGAGGTTTTTCTCCCAGCCAAAAGAAGGCATGCTGTACAATTGCAGGCAGTACCTGTATCTGCAATACTGCTGCAAAAAAAGGGAAAATTCAGTTTATATCCTCCATGGATGAGAATCATGGGAACACCCTTGAAGGAGTTCGTCCCCATGGCCACTATGCAGTACCAATCAAACGAAATCAGCATGTTATCGGCGTACTCTGCCTCACGGTTAAAGATGGGGAAGAGTGTCGTGAGGACATCACGGAAATGCTTGACCGGGTAGCCGAACTGCTTGGCGGCATCATTGAAAACCAGAAAATGGATCTGCAGCTGATTAATCTGGTTAATGATCTGCGAGTCTCGATTGTCAATCTCCGTGAAGAAAAAAAATACTCAGAATCTATCATTCAGGGACTTCACCATGGACTGGTCGTCACCGACCTCAATGGTTACATTCAGAAATCAAACATGGTCGCACAGAATATTCTGAGCCCTTCAGGGAAGCCGATTAATCGAATGCGACTCCATGAACTCATTGGTGACAAGGCAGCCGAGGAAATAATCGTTAAACAGGTATCCATTCCTTCGGCCCGGGTTGATCATGAAATTTCTATTTCAACTGAGGCTGATACAAATATAGTTTTAAGCTTTTCCACCGTTTCACGGGAAGATTCCAAAGGGCATAAGGTTGGACTGATCATTTCATTCACGGATATTTCTGAGATTAAATACGCCAGACGGGAAATGGAGAAGATGAACCGTCTGTCAACTGTTGCAGAAATCGCCTCAGCGGTAGCGCATGAAGTAAGAAACCCCCTTGCCGGTATCAAAATCATGGCTCAATCCATTGAGGAAGACAGTTCATCTACCGGAGATCAGAATGAATGTGCCACTCGTATCATCAAACAGGTGGACAGACTCAATGAACTTCTCTCAGAATTTTTTTCCTATGCACGTCCGGTAGTTCCTAAGAAGAGAATATTCTCAATCATTGATGTGCTCAGGGAAATCAGCCCGCTTATCCATAGCAAACTTGAAAAAAACTATATTGAATTTGAAGAAATCTATCAGCCAAACCTGCCGCCAATCATCGCAGATCCCAACCAGATGCAGCAGGTATTTCTTAATCTCTTTCTTAACGCCATCGATGCCATTAAACAGCACGGCAAGATACTCATTACCGCCGAAGAATTGACCAAATCCAAACTTGCTGCAGCAAAAAAGCAACTGCCTGGTGTTCTGCAGGGTAAAAAATATGTTCAGTTCACCTTTTCAGACAACGGCACCGGTATGAGCCCGGAAACAGCCGAAAAAGTGTTCGAGCCTTTTTTCACTACAAAAACTACAGGTGTCGGGCTCGGCATGTCGATTGTCTACAGAACGCTTAAAGAAAACGATGCTTCTATAGTGCTGAAAAGTGCTGAAGGGAAAGGCACAACATTTACCATCTACTTTTTGACACCGTAATATGGGCGCAGTTCTTATCATCGATGACATGGAGGACCTTCGCTTTTCACTGGCCAAAGTAGTGAAAAAAGAAGGACATACTGCTTTTACAGCCGCTTCCGGCAGTGAAGCGATAGAACTGATTAATGCCTCTATTATTGATGTTATTTATCTCGATATAGGTCTGCCTGACACCAATGGCATTGATCTGATCGGTCGCATCAGAAAAATCAATACTGATGCCGACATTATCATGCTCACCGGTATCAATGAAGCTAAGACTGCTATAGATTCTCTGCGGGCCGGAGCCATTGACTACATCGTCAAGCCCTTTGAGCTGCTGGAGTTTAAAACCACGCTGAGACGTATTATGCAGTCAAAGCTGATGGAAAAACAGGCTCTCATCAGCCAGCAGGATCTATCTCCGGATAATCTCATTGGCACCTGCGAAAAAATGAAACCGGTTAAAGAAGCCATAAAAACCGCCTCGGAAGTTGACGCTGCTGTTCTGATTACCGGGGAAACCGGCACCGGCAAAGAGCTTGTTGCACGGGCCATTCATAACGGCTGCAAACAGAAAAGCGGTGTTTTTGTCAAAGTCGACTGCGGCACGCTTTCAGAAAACCTGATAGAATCCGAACTGTTCGGTTATGATAAAGGAGCCTTCACCGATGCACGAAGCGACAAGAAAGGACTTGTCGAAATGGCAAACGGCGGGACACTTTTTCTCGATGAAATCGGCAACCTGCCCATTTCACTGCAGCCGAAATTACTCCGTCTGATCGAGGAATCAACCTTCAGAAAAGTTGGCGGACTCAAAGACATCACTGTTGATGTTAGAATCATTGCCGCAACCAACGCCAACATTGAAGAAGAAATCAATAAAGGGCAGTTTCGGGAAGACCTCTACTACCGCCTCAATGTTATTCCCATTTCTCTGCCGCCGCTTCGAGAGCGCGGTGAAGATATCTTACTGCTGGCCACCTATTTTCTTCATCTGTTCAAAAAGGAACTGCGTAAACCCATACAAGGTTTCAGTTCTGCAGCAACAGAGACAATGCTGAAACATGACTGGTCGGGCAACATTCGTGAACTGCGCAATCTTATTGAACGAGAGGTTATCTTCTGTCGCAACGAATGGCTCGGTCTGGACAGCCTTCAACACCATATAAGTCACGTCAGCCTGAACAGCCAGCAGGAACTTGTCCCGCTCAAGGAAATGGAAAAACGCTATATCCAAAAAGTTCTCAAATATACTGGAAACAACAAATCAATGGCCGCGAGGATTCTTGGAATATCACGGACAACCTTACGAGATAAATTAGGTGAAATTGAATGAGATGATCAAAAACTGACCACCCATCCTCTATCTGATCAATTTCTGACCACCACCCCCTCAGATTTTTCCTCATCAATTTTCACGACCCTCCGACCATATTACACAACACGCTGTTTTCACACCGTATTATTATTTAATCAGCAAACAGTAACAATGGCATGCAAGTTGCTAAATACGTATCATAACATTCTTTGTTTTTTCACCATTTAACCGGTTTGCCCTGCTTTAGGAGCAAACGTAACCAGGAGAGTCAATGAAAAGAGTATTGGTTGTCGATGATGAAGATGATATGCTCTGGATGTTACAGAGAAATCTCAACAAAGGCATGCCAGACGTAGAAATCCTTGCGGCCAGCTCCGGTGAAGAAGCGCTAGCCATCCTCAGCGACAAAAGAGTCAATCTGGTTATTACCGACATCAATATGCCGGGAATGAACGGACTGGATCTGCTCATTGAGATAAACAACCGCTATCCACAGACCGGGGTCATCATCATGACCGCCTATCCTTCAAGCGCTTACGAAAATGAGGCCATGATGAGCGGAAGTCTTCGCTTTATCGAAAAGCCATTCGACATCAACGAAATGCGCTCGATTGTCGAACGCAACCTCAAGGGGGCAGAAGGATTCCAGGGAACTATTGACGGTATTGAACTGCTGGACATTGTACAGTTTAACGGTTTATCCAGAGCAACTGCAGCACTTAAAGTTACCACTGCCAATCAGGAAGGTATGATCTTTTTTAAAGATGGTGCCGTTGTTCACGCCATGTGCGACAAACTGAGCGGTGAGGATGCATTTTTCAAAATATTGAGTTTTCAGGGTGGAACGCTCCAAAACATCAAAGGCGTAGAGCCGCCTGTTGTCAGTATTAAAAAAGGATTGGAGTCACTGCTGTTTGAAGCTGCAGTTAAAAATGACGAAGATGGTTCAGGCAGCGAAGAGGGTCCAGCCGCAACAGATGCTGAAAATGAACCTGCAACGCTGGAAGAACTCGACAGTGATCTGTTAAGCTCCACGCTTGAGAGTGCTCTAGAAGAACAGGAAGGCCCAGAAGAAACAGCCGTAACGCCTGAACCAGAGATAATTGACACAAAACCTGAACAGGAAAACAGAACTACATCTGCACAAATTGATGCAGACACTCAACAAATAGGGGATCAAGAGATGACCGAAATTCAAAAAATTCTGGCTGAATTTACTAACATTGAAGGTGTTCACACAGCATGTCTCGTAGGTCGGGACGGTTTCTTGCTGGACAGTCTTGCAAGACAGGGCATTGATGCTGAAATGATCGGTGCTATCGCATCCTCCGGTTTCGGTTCTGCCGAGTCTATGGGTAACCAGCTCGGTCAAGGTGAACTCAACATGACCATGCTCGAGTACCAGAACGGTCCTGTTCTTTTTGCTCCGGTCGGTGAGGAGGCTTTTCTCGTAATCGTTGCCGATCTCGAAACCAATCTGGGCTGGATTCGTCTGGCAATTAAAAAGAATTCCAAGAAGATCAAAGACGTCGCTTCTCTGTAATCTTACTGGTAAAAGAATGTTCAAACAAAAAAAGGTCGAAGAGAGTATTCTCTTCGACCTTTTTTATTTCATCGCCAAACTACAGATTAATAATCGAACTGTTTCTCCAGAAAATCGGAAAACTTGGCAAACTCTACTTCATATTTTTTTATCAGCAGCCTTGCTTTTCCGAGCCACTCGTCTTTTGTCGTCATAACGAAAATAAAGAAAGGCATATCAGGCATATGACGAATAATAAAATGATATTGACTGGTCGTAACCAGTATATCATCAGTAACCTCATCGTCAGCGAGCAGCTTGATAGCCCTGGTATTCGATTTCACGATAGAAGCCAGATAAGCCGCAGCAGCAGCCGGTTCTATACTTTTGTTCCGGCTTACTTCAGCGATTGACATTCCATCGTCAACGGTAACGACAGCAGCAGCAAGAACTCCGGGTAACTCTTCTGACATCTTTTCAATAAGAAACTGGATCTTTTTTATCATCTCTTTATCCGCCGTTGTGGTTTCGTCCTGCTAGTGGAAGCGTAACTACTGGATTATTTGATATAAGCTTAAAAAATAATATAGCAGTTTCCCACAGGAATGTGAACCATTCTTTTCATTTTCCATACTTAAATAGTTTCTTCTGCAAAACTGGCTCCGTCAGAGCGTAACAAAATGAAGTTTGACACTCCTGTCTAACCACTGTATAAAGCCTTTCAGCACCTCAACAACTACCACATTCAGGGACATATGGCACATCCTGGCACCTACATACTACTTGTTGTAACGATGTTTCTATGGGGTGGTACTTTCTCCGCAGGAAGATTGCTCAGCGAAGTAATGGCACCTGCTCCCGCAGCCTTTTTGCGCTTTGCCATAGCCTCTGCAACGCTTTTTTTAGTTCTGGTCTTCAGCCGCGAAACTATCCATCGTCCAGACAAAAAAGAGCTGTTCGGTCTTACACTGCTTGGATTAACCGGCATATTTTCCTACAATGTCTTATTTTTCTACGGTCTTGCTCATATCAGTGCCGGCCGGGCCTCATTGATCATTTCGTTCAACCCATTGGCCATCACCATTCTGGCCCTTATTTTTTTCAACGAAAAACTGACACCTCTAAAACTTGGCGGCATTCTTTTGTCAATTACCGGAGCCGCCTTTGTTATCACCAACGGTCATCCTGCCACGATTTTCTCCGGGGGCTTCGGCCGCGGAGAACTCGCCCTGCTCGGCTGCGTTGTCAGCTGGGCCTTGTATACAGTTATCGGCAAAAAATTACTGGCAACAATGTCGCCGTTGAATTCGGTCTTTTACTCATCAGCCATCGGCACCCTGCTGCTTCTGGTTCCGGCTCTGTTTTCCGGTTTAACAAATCAGTTTAGAACCTTATCCGTCATCAACTGGATTGAACTTGCCTATCTTGGGATCTTCGGCACCGCCATTGGTTTTTCCCTCTACTACCGCGGTGTGCGTACCATAGGTGCTACCAGAGCCGGAGTTTTCATCAACCTTGTTCCTGTCTTTGCCTGCCTCATTGCCTGGCTAGTCCTCAATGAAACGATCAAGCTTTCTGTACTGAGCGGAGGAGCACTGATCGTCATAGGTGTCAGTCTGGCAAATTATCAGGCCAGAGTAAAACCCCTAAAAGTCACAGGCAATTAAACCAACTCATTACCAACATGCGAGCTGTCATTCAACGATCACATCAGGCCTCTGTTACTGTAGAGGGCACAATCATCGGAGCGATCAGTTCCGGGCTGGTTGTTTTCCTCGGCATCCAGGAACAGGACAACGAACAGACCATCAAATGGATGGCCGATAAAATCATTCATCTTCGCATTTTCGAAGATGGTGACGGGAAAATGAACAGATCACTGGCTGAAACCGGTGGCGAAATGCTTATAGTGTCCCAATTCACACTATACGGCGACTGCAGAAAAGGCCGCAGACCAGGATATTCAGGGGCTGCAAGACCTGAGACAGCAGAGCCGCTTTATGAAAAATTTGTTCGTTACATTGAAAATCAGGGGATTGTTACCGCTACTGGCAAATTTCAGGCATCAATGCAGGTGCAGCTTATCAATGATGGCCCGGTAACCCTATTAATCGACTCTGATAAAACTTTTTAGTCTGAAGAATATTTTAATAAAAACTTTTCAGGAAAAATTATGCAATTTACCACCGGCAACCGTTATTCAGGATTCACCCTTGAAAAACATCTATACGTCACAGAGATCGGCGCCGACGTCTATCTCTTTCGCCATGAAATACTGCAATGCCCTCTACTTGCTATAAAAAACAGCGACAGCAATAAAACCTTCTCGGTCGCATTCAACACCGTACCAACAGACTCAACAGGAGTGGCCCATATCCTTGAACACTCCGTACTCATGGGGTCTGAGAAATATCCGGTCAAAGATGTTTTTGGTGAGATCAACAAAGGCGGCCTGATGACCTTTCTCAACGCAATGACAGGCTCAGACGTCACCTACTATCCATTTGCCACCAGGAATCTGAACGAATATTTCAGTATCATGGATGTCTACTGCGATGTTGTCTTCAATCCTCTGCTGGAGGCATCTACCTTTGAGCAGGAAGGGTGGCACTACCATAAGGAATCAACAGACAGCCCGCTACAATTTCAGGGCGTTGTCTATAACGAGATGAAGGGCGCTTTTTCTGATCCTATACGACTCTTATTTCATCATATCTTCGGAGGTCTTTTACCCGGTTCCACCTACGCCCATGAATCCGGCGGTGATCCGCAGAATATCCCCGATCTGAGCTATGAACAGTTCTGCGAATTTCATAAAAAACACTACCATCCCTCAAACGGTGTATTTTTTCTATACGGTGATGCCCCTCTTCAAGATGAACTCAGTTATCTGCAGGAAAATTTTCTGAAAAAATATGACAAACCCGGAGAAGTGTGCGCTGTCTCCCTCGGAGAAGGATTGACCGAACCGATTTCAATCACCGACACATACGGGGTTGAATCAAAAGATATAGCAGAAAAGACATTTCTGGCCGTCGGCACCGGCGTATCAACTGTTGCCAATCGTGAAGAAAACGCGGCCTTTCAAGTGATTGCAAACATCCTGTTCAACTCCGATGGTTCACCGCTGAAAAACGCCATTTCATCGAGCGGAATATGCAAGGATTTTGGTGGATTCTACATGTCCACATCCTGCTTCAACACCATCATGCTCATTTATCTTGTTGGCAGTGAAGCAGATAGGATGGATGCATTCCGTATACTTTACACCGACACCTTGCGTGAAATGGTGGAAATCGGCATTGATAAAGAGCTTGTCGTCTCCGAGCTCAACAAGGCCGAATTTGCATTCAGGGAAGAAGCAAGCAAGGCGCAGCGCGGCCTTGATCTTATCGGCAAAGCAATGATCGCTTTCAGATATGGCACGGATCCGTTTGATAACCTGCAGTTTGAAGAACTCTTCCACCAGATAAGAGAAAAGGCCCTGAACGAACACTATTTTGAGGAACTCATCAAGAAATACCTTCTCGACACAACCAATACGGTTCACCTGACTCTGACCCCTGATCCTGAAAAGCTGCAGAAAACGCAGGAAGTGGAGCTTCAGCGTCTGGCCGATTATGAGGCCACCCTTGACGAATCAGGCATTGAGCAGATAATCGACAGAACCAACGAATTGATGCAGGCACAGCTAGAACCCAACACTGTTGAGACACTCTCGCTTCTGCCACAGCTCACATTGAGTGATCTTGAAAAAGATATCGCTTTTCCGGTGACAACACCAACGGCAATGTTCGGCACGGAAGTGCTTGTCAACGATCTGCCGACCAACGGTATCAGCTACGTAGACATGGGCTTTAATTTCCAGTCCATACCGCAGAAATATCTGCCTTGGCTCGATCTCTTCGGAACCATCGTCACAGAAATCGGTACTGAAAAATACAGTTTTTCTTCGTTTGCCAAAAAAGTGGCAACTTGTACAGGCGGTTTTAACCATAGTATCACCACCTATACGAAACGGAATAATTCGGAAGAAGCTGTACCGATCATCTGGTTTCACATGAAATGCCTGCCTGAATATATTGAAGAATCACTCCAGCTTGTCGCTGAAGTGTTCTCCACGCTTTCACTTGAAAACAGAAAACGCATCAGAGAGATAGTCGGCAGAGAATTTGCGTGGGCAGAACATTCTACCCAGAGTGAAGGGTATTCTCTTCCTGCTACCCGCGTCTTTTCTCATCTGAGCCGCGCCGGACAATACGCAGAGCTCTGCAACGGTGTTTTATCCTATACGGCATTGAAAGACCTTGCCCTGAACTATGAAAAATGTGAGCAGGAATTTATCGAAGCGCTGCAGCGCATGGCCAGCCAGCTGTTCACACGCGACAATCTGCTGCTCTGCCTTACTGCAGAAGAGCGTGAAATCGGCCGTTTTACCGACCTTGCCGAATGCATCCCACATGCTCTATCCACCCAGACCTATGCTCCTGTTGTCCTTGAACCATTGAACCTCCCGACTCACGAAGCATTCATTACTTCGGCAGAGGTTGTTTACGCCGTCCAGGGCGGTAATCTCTTCCCACAGGGAAAAGGATACAACGGTCACTTTGAGGTTTTGCGTACCTTCCTTTCACGGGATTATCTCTGGAACAGCGTACGGCAAATGGGCGGCGCATACGGCTGTTTTATTCAGTTCAGCTCAATAACCGGCAATCTGGCTATTGTCAGCTATCGTGATCCTCAGGTGAAAAAGACCTATGATGCCTACGCAAAGATTCCTCAGGTTATCAACAGCCTTGATCTCCCGGCAAAAATCATGGAACAGCTCATTGTCGGAACCTACGGCAATTTTGATCCGTTACAGAGTGCAGCCATTCAGGGAGCAACGGCAAGAAACGACTATCTCACCGGTGTCACCCCCGACATCAAACGGCAGCGTCTGACAGATATCATTTCCACCGAACTCGCTGACATCAAAAGCTTTGCTCCTGCCTTTGACGAGCTCATCAGCACCAGTCACCGGGCAATTATCGGTAACCGTAAAAAGATCGAATCGGACAAAGAATTGTTCGACATAATTACAGAGTTGTAGAATAATGGCCGGGTCACATTTTGATACAAAAGCCGCCGACTGGGATAGCAACAACCGGCGGCGGATTCTGGCTGAAAAAGTTGCAGCGGCAATCTCAAGACTTTTAGATGGAAAACAACTAAAGGCCCTTGAGTTTGGCTGCGGTACCGGACTGGTGGGACTGGAACTGGCGCAATTTTTTACGGCGATGACTGCTGTCGACACCTCAAAAGAGATGATCCGGGTTTTGACAGACAAGTTGCAGGAGAGAGGTATTACACAGATACGCCCCCTTCAACAGGATATCGTCACTGAGCCCCTTTCAGAGAAATTTCAGCTTGTTTTCACATCCATGGCTCTGCATCATGTACAGGATATTGACGGAGTATTGCATGTTCTGGCAGATCACCTGGAACCGGGCGGGATGTTTGCAATAGCTGATCTGGATGAAAACGAGCACTCTTTTCACAATGACCATTCCCATGGATTTACCCACAATGGTTTCAACCGGGATACGCTTGCAGAAAAACTACAGAGTTTTGGCTTTTCAGTACCGGAATTTATCGATGTTCATACCATGCTTCGCAAAGACAAGGATGGCAATGAACACCCTTTTACCGTTTTTTTATTGAGCTGCTATAAAATCAAATAAGCCGGTTGTCGTAAAACCGGCCTCAACACGAACGAAAAAGCATTCCAAGGAGAAAAGAGATGGAATACTCTTCCGAGATCAAGGAAATGTGCAAAGTCGCCAAAGGCACTGACCACGGTCCTTCCCCCATTCCTCAGGAGGGGCGATGGACCCAGGCAAAACAGATCGGTGATATTAACGGTCTGACCCACGGTGTTGGCTGGTGTGCGCCACAGCAGGGGGCCTGCAAGCTTACCCTTAACGTCAAAGACGGCATCATCGAAGAAGCCCTGGTTGAAACCATCGGCTGTACCGGAATGACCCACTCAGCCGCCATGGCATCTGAGATTCTAATCGGCAAGACCATACTTGAGGCACTCAATACAGACCTGGTCTGTGATGCCATCAACGTTGCAATGCGCGAACTTTTTCTGCAGATTGTATACGGCAGAAGCCAGTCAGCTTTCTCTGAAGGCGGCCTGCCGATCGGAGCCGGTCTTGAAGATCTCGGCAAAGGGCTACGCTCAGTTTGCGGCACCATGTACGGCACCAAAGTCAAAGGCCCGCGCTACCTTGAAATGGCTGAAGGATACGTGCAGAAAATCGCCCTTGATGCCAACGATGAAATCATCGGCTACAAATTTACCAACCTCGGCAGGATGATGGATGCGATCAAGAAAGGTGTGGACGCAAATAAGGCTCTTGAAGATGCTTCCGGTACCTACGGACGCTTTAATGACGCTGTAAAAGTAATCGACCCAAGACACGAGTAAGGAGGAAGACACCATGGCACTGTTTGAAAGTTACGACAGGCGGATCGGCCAAATTACTCCGGTCCTTGAGAAATACGGCATGAAGACCCTTGAAGATGCAAAACAGGTATGCGACGACTACGGCGTTGATGTCGCTGCAATCGTCAAGTCCATTCAGCCGATCTGTTTTGAAAATGCATGCTGGGCTTACACCTTAGGTGCAGCCATTGCGATCAAGAAAGGAAAGAAAAAAGCAGCAGAGATCGCGGCAACCCTGGGTGAGGGGCTTCAGGCTTTCTGTATCCCGGGTTCTGTTGCCGATGACAGAAAGGTCGGTATCGGGCACGGTAATCTCGCCGCCATGCTGCTCAAGGAGGAAACCCAGTGTTTCGCCTTCCTTGCAGGTCACGAAAGCTTTGCTGCCGCGGAAGGTGCAATCGGCCTTGCCAGATCGGCCAACCGGGTTCGTACCAATCCTTTACGCGTTATCTTGAACGGTCTAGGTAAAGATGCGGCAAAGATCATCTCCCGCATCAACGGCTTCACCTATGTTCAAACCTCCTTTGACTACAGCACCGGCAAACTTGCAGTCGTGTCAGAGACGCCATACTCCGACGGCGAAAGAAGCAAGGTGCGCTGCTACGGGGCAGATGACGTGCGTGAGGGTGTTGCGATCAATCACCTTGAGGGTGTAGACGTATCGATTACCGGTAACTCCACCAACCCGACCCGCTTTCAGCACCCGGTAGCCGGAACCTATAAGAAAGAGTGTCTGCTTGAAGGCAAGCCGTACTTCTCCGTTGCTTCCGGCGGCGGCACCGGCAGAACCCTGCATCCTGATAATATGGGAGCAGGACCGGCTTCTTACGGTATGACTGATACCATGGGTAGGATGCATTCTGATGCTCAGTTTGCCGGCTCATCTTCCGTTCCGGCCCACGTGGAAATGATGGGACTGATCGGCATGGGGAACAACCCCATGGTTGGGGCATCTGTGGCAGTGGCTGTTGCCCTGGAACAGGCCTCTTAATTTTTTTTCCAAGGCACTGTTTCGAATGAAGCAGTGCCTTTTTTTGATTGTCACTACTGAAAGGAAGGTGCGAATAAAAGCCCGCCGTCACCGGAAAGCGCATTCAAACCGCGCGCCATCCTGATGTCTGATTTTTTTCCGATATTTTTCTCAAAGACTTCCTGATAATTACCAACCTGCTTGATTATCTGATACATCCAGTCCTTCTTCAGACCGAGACCTGCTCCGCTTCCGCCCCGACCGCCAAGCAGCTTTTCAAAATCTGCTTTCTGTGCAACGACATATTGGTCGACATTGACAGAGGTATAATCATATTCTTCGGCTTTCAGCATCGTATAAAGCACCCAGCGCACCACAGAAAACCAGACAAAATCATTCTGTCTGATGACCGGTCCGTGCACTTCTCTTCCAACTACTTCATCGAGAAGTACCACATCTTTATCTGAAACCAGATATTTTCTTAAGCCCCACAGATAGGCTTTCATATCATACAGCAAATCACATCGTCCCATGTCAAAAGCCTTCACTGCCTGATCAGGAGTTCGAAAAACAATAGTATGGTAGGATCGTCCCTCATCACCGTCTTTGCCGAAATAACGGTCCAGATTCTGACGCAGCACATTTTCATCACGCAGGCAAACAGTAGGTTCTTTCATATCGACCGTTTTTTTACCGGCCAGATCCCCGTGCCCCATGAAACCCTGGTCACCAAAATAGCTCGGGGTTACAAAAACGAGCCCCAGAGCAGTATCGCGGCTGAGGCTCCAGCCGTTATTCGAAACCAGCAGATCAATATCACCGTTCTGCAAAGAGGTGAAGCCCTGAAGCTCAACTTGCGGGATAAAGTCAACCAGAGAAGCATTACCCAGCACTGCTGCGGCCACGCCCCGACAAATATCAACATCCAGCCCCTGCCATTCTCCCTGTTCATCAAGGCTTGAAAAACCTGGAATGCCGGGTGATACACCGCACCGAAGAAGATTATTCGCCTTTACCGCTTCAAGTGTTTGTGCCGACACAACAGCCGTCTGCGTAGTGCCTGCAAAGATACTGAGCAAAGCCAGAAAAACCAGTATCCATGTTTTTTTTCTACTATTCAATAAAATCACTGCACGTTCCCTAAAACGGCAAAGCCGCTTTTATCTCTACCCTTGGGGGATTTTGTCTCATATCCCCTCTGAGGAAGACTCCCCTGACGAAAATTCTTTTTTTTAAGACAGAGAAAAAATCTTTCGACACTAAAATGATAACAAGCCGATTTTCTTTTTCTCTTTCCTCCTGTATATACCAATACTAGAGAAAATCCAATGCCAACTCACAAAATCAGAGCCATTGAAACCTAAACAAACAAAAAGAACACCGCGTTATACAGCGATTGAAACCCTGCTGATTCTTGCCAGAGACCGTCAGCCGGTAAAGCCTGTACTTGAAAAGCTGTGCAGCCAATATGGCTTGTCACCGATAGACAGGAATCTTGCCAAAAATCTCGTCTATGGAATATTGCGAAACAGATCATACCTTGACTCTCTTCTTCAAATACTTTGCCGACAGCCGCTGAACAAGATAAAGCCCAAGGTGTATCACGCGCTTTGTGTCGGCCTCTATCAGCTCTTTTTCCTCGATCGCATACCAGAATCAGCAGCGGTTAACGAGTCTGTCCAGGCCCTGCGAATGATGAAAGTCCCTCCTCAGCTGGTAGGCTTTGCCAATGGTGTTCTGCGGCAAAGTATACGACAGAAAAACACACTGCCGTCACCAAAACCGCCCGAGAACAAAGACGATTGTCTCAATCATCCGGCCTGGCTCACCACCCGCTGGCACGAACATTATGGTGATGAAAAAATGGTGGCGATATGCCGAAACAACGGTACAGACCCACTGCTTGCCCTTCGCATTGACACCAGCCGTATCAGCCGGGATGACTATATCGCACTGTGCGCAAAAAATTCGATCGACGCAGAAAAAGGAAAATTCAGTCCCTCGGCAGTTCTCATTCCCGAAAAGAACATGACCATTGATCAACTGCCCGGCTTTTCCGAGGCTCTTTTTCATGTTCAGGACCAATCCGCCCAGCTTGCCTCGCTTCTTCTCTCTCCTGCCGAAACCGGCAGACGATGGCTGGACTGCTGTGCAGGTCTTGGCGGCAAGACCATTCACCTCGGCGAGATGATTTTCGGCAGCCAGTCGGGAAATAATCCGTCAGATCTCACTGCCGTTGAGCCTGAATATCACCGCTATCAGAAGCTGCTGGAGAACATGGGAAACATTCCCTGGAGTGACCATGTGCACTGCATAAATGCAAGTCTTGAAGAATTTGCTGCGAGCAGGCCGCAGCCCTTTGATCGAATCCTGCTGGATGCTCCCTGCAGCGGAACCGGTGTCATCGGCAGACATCCGGATATCCGGTGGAACAGAAGAGAAGAAGACATTGAACAATATGCCAAAACTCAGCTGTCTCTTTTACAGCTCGCAGCAAGTCTTCTTGCTCCGAATGGGATTTTTGTCTATGCAACCTGTTCCATTGAGCCTGAAGAAAATTTCGGCGTGATCGATTCTTTTCTTACAGACAGCAATTTCATGCTGACCGACTGTAAAACATATCTGCCTGAGACAGTTTGGCCCTATATCCACAAGGGCTGTTTCTCTCCGCTTCCTTCTGCCGAGCTAGACGGCTTTTTTGCCGCCAGAATTATAGCAAAAGCTGATTAATCTTTTTCTTTTGCACTGGCCATGACCATGTTGTACATTCTGTAGATTAGTCCTGCCGTACTTTCATTACGGCTTACAGAACAATTCGCAGTTAAATTCAGTACAACAAATTTTACGGATATTATGGCAGAGATAAAAAGTACCCTTGAAATGGTAATGGAACGTGCAGCAAGAATTGCTGCCGAGTCCGAAACCAAACCGGTTTCCGATGATACAGTAAAAGAAGGCATGCGCATGGCCGCAGCCTTTCTCAATAAACCCGAACAATCCCTTACGGAATCGTTGTCCGAAAAACCCCGGGAGCAACTTCCTGAACTTCTATCGGGAGTAATGAAAACCCTGTTGCGTAATATCGTTCTGCCGCAGGACGATGCACCATCAGAGGCAAGCCTTCATGCCCTGGCGGCAGTAAAAGAGCTCAGCAGTGCCGAGCCCGAGACAGCCAACATCTGCCAGGAACTTGAGCAGATTCTCAATCAGTATGGCCAGCATAAACAGCAGGTGATCCAGCAGCTTGAAGACGCCCTTCGCAGCCAGCTTGAACAACAGGCAATGATGCGCGGCGGCGATAGCTCAAAATCAGCTGCAAACCCGAAAAACCATCCGCAGTATCGTGATGAACTTGGGAAAATGCTCTCTGATCTTAGAACCCAGTATAACCATGCCCTGGATGAGAGAAAACTCTATATCAGCCAGCAGTTTGCACAGTAGAGACAATGGACTATCAGAAACGGATTAAGAAGCTGCAAAAACGACTTAAGCGCAACAAGCTTGACGCCCTGCTCATAACCCAACCGGAAAACCGCCGCTATCTGTGTGGTTACACAGACGGGGATCACGGCATCACCGAAACCTCCGGTGTGCTGCTGGTTCCTGCCGGGTCCGAGCCGATTTTCATGACCGATTCGCGTTTCACTCTGCAGGCGAAATCGGAAATCAGCGTTGCAAAAGTCGAACAATATCCAAGAGGTTTGCTGTTCAAGCTTCAGGAACTGCTCCCTTCAATAAAAATCAAAAATCTTGGTTTCGAAAGTCATTATACGCTGCATTCGACCGCAGCAAAGCTGAAAGAAACCGGTGAGAAAGCAGGTTTTACCGTTCACCCCGTCAGTGACATGATAGAAAAAATGCGTATTATTAAAGACGAAGGTGAAATCGAGGCCATACGCACCTCGGTTCAGCTCAATGAGCAGGTTTTCAGACAGGCATACAGGCAGATATCAGAAGGTATGACTGAGCTGGAACTTGCCATGCTGATTGAAAACACCATGCGCAAGCTCGGTGCTTCAAAACCCAGTTTTGACACCATTGTAGCTTCAGGCACCAACAGTGCACTTCCCCATGCAGTGCCAACAACAAAGAAGATCAAAATGGGGGATATGCTGACCATTGACATGGGGCTTGTGTTAAACGGCTACTGTTCAGACATGACCCGCAGCTTCTGCTATGGTGACAACAGCAAAAAATACAAAAAGATCCACCGCATCGTCAGAGAAGCCCAACTCGCCGCAATGAAGGCAGTCAAAGCAGGGGTTCGAGGCTGTGAGGTGGACAAGGCGGCAAGGAAGGTTATAAAAAAAGCCGGTTATGGAGACTATTTCGGTCATGCACTGGGCCACGGTGTTGGTCTTGCCGTCCATGAAGGACCGGGAGTCTCTCCGAGGGCAACCAGGAAGCTCAAAGAAGGCATGATTATCACCATTGAACCTGGCATCTATATCCCTGGCTGGGGTGGAATCAGGCTTGAAAATATGGGCGTTGTCCGCGCCGACGGTTTTGAAGACTTTAACAGCGACACAACCCAGCTCGATTTATGAATGCTCTAAAGCACTTTGTACTTGATACCAATGTCCTGCTTCACAATCCGGATGCGATCACCAGTTTCGGTAATAACTATGTTGTCTTGCCGATGACGGTAATTGAAGAATTGGACAGTTTCAAACGCAGCAACGATGAACTTGGACGCAATGCCCGTCACGTCATTCGCCAGCTTGATCGTCTGAGGACCAAAGGAACGCTGAAGAACGGCGTGATAATGGACAACGGCGGTATCATTAAAATCACCGTCGAAGAGAGAAACTTCAAGAACGCCTATATGGATATGTCGGTTCCCGACAACCGTATACTTGCTATTGCGAAAATTCTGCAGGATCAGAACGAACACGTTATTTTTGTTTCCAAAGACATCAACTCCCGTCTCAAAGCTGACGCTCTGGGTCTTGAGGTAATGGACTTTGAGAAAGAGAAATACGATTTTGACTCACTGTATACCGGATACCAGGAAATCGATGTTCCAGGCGAGCTCATTGACACGCTCTATGAGCGGGAGGAGACAGAAATTGAACATTATGATTTTCTCCCCAATGAATTCGTCCTCTTAAGAGATCTGAACAATCAAAAGCACACCGGGCTTGCCCGTGCGGTCAGTGAAAAAAAAGTGGTTCTGCTGCAGGCCACCGGCAAACAGTTCTGGAAGATCATCCCACGGTCAAAGGAACAGCTGATGGCTTTTGAACTGCTGCTCGATCCCGATGTCAACCTGGTCACCCTGATAGGAAGAGCAGGAACCGGCAAGACCTTCCTTGCGCTGGCGGCCGGGCTTGAAGCCGTTATCCATCAGGAAAAATATGAAAAGCTGCTGGTATCAAGGCCCATCATTCCGATGGGAAAAGATATCGGATACCTGCCGGGATCAAAAGACGACAAACTGAGTTACTGGATGCAGCCGATCTTTGACAACCTGCTCTACCTGATGGGAATCAACCACCGTATCGAAGAAGGCACGGTGCAGAGCAAAGTTGACAGACTGCTTAAAGATCAGACCCTTGAGCTCGAGGCATTGACCTATATTCGAGGCCGCTCTATTCCCAATCAGTTTATCATTATTGATGAGGCACAAAACCTCACACCGCATGAAGTAAAGACGATAATTTCAAGGGCCGGTGAAAACACCAAGATGGTCTTTACCGGTGACCCGAACCAGATTGACAACCCGTATCTTGATGCCGAATCCAACGGCCTGTCCTACATCATTGAACGATTGAAAGGACAACCACTGTTCGGCCATGTAACATTAACCAAGAGTGAACGCAGCCCGCTGTCTGATGTCGCTGCCCAGCTCTTATAGCTTCTGAAGACATTTATGCGACAAATAGTTATTGATGAACTTTCACACCTGGAAAGAGATGTTATCGATTCTTATCTTAAAAGAACATTGAAACAGGGGCCGATGCTCGGGCTCTTCTGGCTGGTTCTGCCGGATGATCTGCTGTCTAAAGCGCAGCAGGGCCATAACGACTGCGGCCCGTTTTATTTCGGGGTCGAGCTCGAAAGGGAAAGAGTGAAATTTGAACTGCTGGTTCGATCAAACGCCAATCTTCACTGCACCTGCATTGCCCATGCCACCCCCATTCAGCGACAGTTTGTTCTCGATTTCGTCGACAGAATGGTAGAAGAAGAGAAGATACGGGCTTAACCCACACCAATAATTCTGCGCTGCAAGGAGTAAACATGACTTCGGTAGACTCAACCCCGGACTTCATAGAGAAAGTATATACCAAGCTTGATGCCAATGTTGCCAAAATACGAAAGAGGTTGGGCCGTCCGCTGACCTATGCTGAAAAAATCCTTTACGGTCACCTGCAGAATCCCGAAACAGACGCCCTTGATCCCGGCAAGTCATACATTAAAACACTGCCGGATAGAATCGCCTTACAGGACGCCACCGCCCAGATGGCCATCCTGCAATTTATGCTGGCGGATAAAAATGAAGCGGCAGTTCCGGTAACCGTTCACTGCGACCACCTTATCCGGGCTCAGAAAGGTGCCATTCCTGACCTGGCCCTTGCCCAGACAGAAAACCTTGAAGTTTACGATTTTCTTTCATCCGCTTCACGCCGTTACGGTTTCGGCTGCTGGCTTCCAGGTGCCGGTATCATTCACCAGGTTGTCCTTGAGCAATATGCCTTCCCAGGTCTGATGATGCTTGGAACCGACTCCCACACCCCGAACGCGGGCGGGCTTGGTGCCTTTGCATCCGGTGTCGGCGGTGCGGATGCCGTCGATGTCATGGTCGGCATGCCTTGGGAAGTTCTTCATCCGGAAATTGTCGGTGTCAAACTGACCGGCAAAATGAAAGGCTGGACAGCACCGAAGGATGTTATTTTGAAACTGCTCGGCATTCTTACCTGCTCCGGCGGAACCAACCGTGTCTTTGAATATTTCGGCCCCGGCACCGCAACCATCTCCTGTACCGGCAAGGCGACCATCTGCAACATGGGTGCAGAACTCGGTGCCACAACCTCTCTTTTCCCATATGATGGTGAAATGGAATATTTTCTCAAAGCTGCCAACCGGCCCGAAGCGGCAGAACTGGCCAATAAGTACAGTCATCTGCTGCAGGCTGATCCCGAAGTTCTTGCAGAGCCTGAAAAATATTATTCCATGGTAGTTGAAATCGATCTTTCCACACTTGAGCCGCATGTAGTCGGTCCTCACTCACCGGACCGCGTAACGACTGTCAGCGACATGAAAAAACATGTCAGTGACGGCGGCTACCCCAATGACATCAGCTATACACTGATCGGATCGTGTACCAATTCTTCCTATGAAGATCTTGGCCGCATTGCCGCCATGGCAGATCAACTGGCCGAGAAAGGCGTTACGCTAAAAACCAAGCTGATGATCTCCCCGGGTTCAGAACAGATTAAGGCCACCATAGAACGCGACGGTCAGCTCGAGAAACTGGAGAAAATCGGTGCAACCTTTCTCACCAACGCCTGCGGTCCCTGTATCGGTCAATGGAAACGCGACGACATCAGTAAAGGAGAGAGCAATTCCATACTCACCTCCTATAACCGAAACTTTCCGAAACGAAATGACGGCAACGCCGAGACCTGCTGTTTCATTGCAAGCCCTGAAACCTGCATGGCCTACGCCGTTTTCGGCAACTTTGACGTCAATCCTTTCGAAACTGAAATTGCGGCAGCAGATGGAACAAAATTCACCCTGACGCCGCCGGAAAATATCGACAAGATGCCCCAACTCGGTCTTCTCAACGATGAAGAAGGCTTCCTTGCACCGATAGAAGATCGCCAGAATATCGAGGTCATCGTCAAAGACAGCTCAGAAAGGCTGTCTCTGCTTTCGCCATTTGATGCATGGAGTGGAAAAGATTTCAAAGGTCTCCAGCTTCTGCTCAAGGCACAGGGAAAATGCACTACCGACCACATTTCTCCTGCCGGTCCATGGCTGCGTTTCAGGGGGCACCTCAACAATATCTCCGACAACATGTTCAATGGAGCAGTCAACGCCTTTACTGAACAGGCCGGAGAGGGCAAAAACCAGCTCACCGGCGAAACCATGAAATATTGCGATATTGCAAGAGCCTACACGGCAGCAGGCAAAAACTGGGTGGCAGTCGGTGATAACAACTATGGTGAAGGCTCTTCACGCGAGCATGCCGCCATGAGCCCCCGTCACATGGGAGCAAGGGCTATCATCACCCGTTCCTTTGCCAGAATTCATGAAACAAACCTGAAAAAACAGGGTGTTCTTCCACTCACCTTTGTCGACCCTGACGATTACGATCTGGTTCAGGAATCTGACACCATTGACCTGAATAACATTACTGCGCTTGCTCCCGGCACTGAGGTTGAGTGTGTTCTGCATCACGCCGATGGCAGTTCCGATTCCGTTAAACTGAAACACTCTCTCAATGGAGAACAGATTGAGTGGTTCAAAGCCGGATCGGCCCTGAATTATCTCCGCAAGGCCTGAAAGCTGTTCTCTGAGAACGCACCTCCTCTTTAGGCTGCGTTCTCAGAAACACTGCTTGATCACAATTCATACAGACACATATAAAAACAAATACGCAATCAAAAATTATGCGCATAACAACGCTATTTCCTGCACTGTTGATGCCCGCCAGCTGTGCCACCAGTCCAACCTGTGATGAACTGGCACCAGTTATTGTCGGCCAGAAATTTCTACTATCAGGATTCAACACTAAGTTCTGTTTTTACTTACCCGCCGGAGGCACAATAGTCTGATGCAGATTGTCACCAGTCACAAAAATACCGATTTTGATGCCCTTGCATCCATCATCGGTATCACGATTCTTAATAACGATGTGCTTGGCGTTGTTCCTAAAATGGTTAACTCCAATGTGGATAAATTTCTCTCCACCCACAAGACCGCCTTTAATCTGATTCAGCCAAACGAGCTTAACCTCGACCGGGTCAACAAGCTGATCGTTGTCGATACCGACCAGTGGCGCAGGCTTGACCGGATGGAGAAGCTCAAAGAGCGCGAAAATCTAACAATAGAGATATGGGATCACCACATGAACGGCAATGGTGATATCAATGCTTCCTGGAAATGTCAGGAATATATCGGTGCAACAGTAACCCTCATCGTCCGCGAGATGAAAAAGCGAGGCATGAAACTGAACCCGCTAGACTCTACCGTACTGCTTATCGGCCTCTATGAAGATACCGGCCACCTTACCTATCGCTCTACCACTGCCGAAGATGCCATGGCGGCAGCCTATCTCCTGGAAAACGGTGCCGATCTCAATGTTGCTGCTCGTTTTCTCAATCCGCCCTATGAGGAAATGCAGCGCGATATCCTCTTTTCCATGATGCAGGATACTGAAAAAGTCGTCATCAACAACAGGGCGATCGGTCTCAATATAGTAAAACTCGATAAAAAAGTGAAAGATCTCTCCGGCGTTGTCAGTATGTATCGCAAGATCATCAATGTTGAAGCAGTCTTTGTCACCTTCGTCTACGATGATACCAGATCGGTTATCATTGCACGGTCAGCCAACGAACATATAAATGTTGCCGAAGTGCTGGGACATTTCGGCGGCGGAGGTCATCACAGTGCGGCATCGGCGACAATAGCCAAAAGCCCTCTCACTCCGCACGAAATGAATGAGCAAATTAAAAAACTGCTTCGCGCTCAACGAAAAACCGGGGCAACCATCGCTGATATTATGTCCTTCCCGGTGACCCAGGTTCCGCCCTCGGCAACGATGAAAGACGTTCAGGAGTTAATGGCAAGCCAGCATATTCGCGGTGTGCTGGTGACAGAAGAGGACCAGATTCTCGGTATAGTAGTGCTCTGGGATTTCAAAAAGATCAAGCAGGATAGACAATGGGATATGAGTGTCAAATCCTTCATGTCACGTAAAATAATAACCGTTGAACCCGATGCACCGCCAGCTCTTGCCGCAGAGATGATGACAGCAGACGACATCGGTCACCTGCCGGTTGTTCACGAAGGCAAGCTGATCGGCATCGTGACCCGAACTGATATCCTGACCTATTTTTATGGAATGGTTCCTGAATAGTACGCCATTCGGTGATTTATTACAGGTTAAACGTCATCGGGATAAAGCGTATGCCATTGACAAGCTGTTCTTTATCCTGCCGTTGAAAGCCGAGACATTCATATACAGTTACAGCGTTTAGTGCCGATTTCACGGTAACCTCATGAATATCTTTGTCTTTTTTGATGATTGAAAGCGCCTCAAGAAATAATGCCTTACCGATGCCTTTTTGCTGATAGGCTGATTTGACAAAAAACATCGATATATGCGACATATCTCTGATTTCTATAACCCCGACCGTTTTTCCGTCCTGACAGCCGATCATGGTGAAACAATTCGAACTTGATCGTTTGGCAAGGCTTTCGACATTTGCGAATTTATAGAATTCATCAACCCCTTCCTGCGGGAAATCGGGCGCCACGTATCGATCAAAAACTTCCCTGACCACATCAATAACATCCGGTTCCTGGCCTGGTTGCATAATAGAAATATTCATAACTTTTCAGTTTCTACAAACATCATGGATTCTTGTCCATCGATCTTCAGTGCTGATAAGCAAAGATAGCAGACATAAAGTAGACAGAAAAATTCATCGCTCAAAACACCCTTCTAATAGCTAAATAGATTGAGCCGATTAATGCAAGTATTAGTTATGACGACTTTGTTCAATCTCACTTAACTGTACATCCTTGGTGGACCAAGTAATGGCTTTCTGCAGAGTGCAGTTAAAATGTTTTATTATTTTATAGGGATATAAAGCAGGATTGCTTTTTTTTTGAGTTGCTTCCCCCTGCGAGTCTGCGTATTCAACCTTATTCAGGTTTATCAGCAGAAATTCTCATTTTGTGATAAATAGTATCGGTGTATTTGTAAAAGCAGTATCAGTCTCATGGGCCTTGGTATCGAGGCAACAGCAGATGAACTCGATACATTGACAGGAATACTCGACATGTCTACCGTTTTTGATGTCGAGCCCTTAAAGGCCTGAAGGAGAAGTAATGAAAAAAAGCAGCAATCTAAAAAGCTTCATCAATGAAAAACTGATTTCCGAAGAACTTGTAAAAGCTGAAAATCCTGATTCCAAACATGTTCTGGATATCATTGAAAAAGGAAAAGAAAAAAAGGGTCTTGCACCATATGAGGCAGCAGTACTCCTGAAAAATTCAGATCCGGAACTTGACGGGATGATTTTCGAAACTGCCAGATCCATCAAACATAACATTTACGGCAACCGGCTTGTTCTTTTCGCTCCGCTCTATATTACCAATGAATGTTCCAACGCATGTGAATATTGCGGATTCAAGGCTCGCAATAAAGAGCTGAAAAGACGCACCCTCACCAGCGAAGAAATCCGCAGGGAAGTCGAAGTCCTGGAAAAGCAGGGGCACAAACGTCTTCTGCTTGTCTACGGTGAGCATCCCAGATTCGGCGCTGACTGGATCGCCCAGACAGTACGTGACGTCTATTCCGTTACTTCTGACAAAAGCGGCCAGATCCGGCGGGCAAATATCAACTGTGCTCCCCTGGATGTTGAAGGTTTCAGGCAGCTCCATGATGTAGGCATCGGCACCTATCAGTGCTTCCACGAGTCCTACCATAGTGAGACATACACAAAACTCCATCCGCGCGGCCCGAAAGCCGATTATCTCTGGCGGCTTCATGCCATGCACCGTGCCATGGAAGCAGGCATCGATGATGTTGGAATGGGCGCACTGTTCGGCCTGTATGATCCAAACTTCGAGATTCTTGGTTTGCTGCACCATTCACTCCAGCTGGAAAGGGATTTCGGCGTCGGTCCGCACACCATCTCTTTTCCGCGACTGGAGCCTGCGCTTGGAGCTGACATCGCGTTTAATCCGCCCCATCCGACCAGCAAACACCAGTTCAAGAAAATAGTTTCGGTACTTCGCATTGCCGTGCCATATACCGGCCTCATACTCACCACCCGTGAGAATGCAGCATTCCGCAAAGAGCTTATTGAAGTGGGAGTTTCCCAGGTTTCTGCCGGTTCCCGTACCTATCCCGGCGCCTACAATGATCCGGAATATGATCGACCCGATCTGCAGCAGTTCTGCGTAGGCGACAGCCGTAGTCTCGATGAAATCATCCGTTCCATTGTTGGTGAACACGGCTATATCCCTTCATGGTGTACGGCATGTTATCGTCTGGGTCGCACCGGCGAACACTTCATGGATCTTGCCAAGAAAGGATTTATCCAGCAGTTCTGCCATCCCAATGGAATTCTGACCTTCAAAGAGTATCTCGAAGATTATGCATCGGAAGAAACAAGAAAACTCGGCAACCGATTAATCAGCAAAGAGCTTGACGCATTCGAGGATGAAGCAAAAAAGAAACTCCTGAAAGATCGTCTGGCCCGAATGGAAGCCGGAGAACGAGACCTTTATATTTAAGCCCTTATGAACAAGCCCGAAATCCCCATGCGTCTGGAACGCGATATTCTCGGAGAGCTGGAAGTTCCTGCAGCAGCTTACTACGGCATCCATACCATGCGGGCGCTACAGAACTTTACTTTTTCAGGTATCCGGCTTCCAGTTACATTCATCAGGGCATTTGCCCAGGTCAAGCAGGCCTGCGCCACTGCCAACAACGACCTTGGTTATCTCGATGCCAAACGCGCCGCTGCTATCATCAATGCCTGCAAAGAGCTTGAAGACGAAAAACTGTCAGACCATATTGTAGTCGATGCCTTTCAGGGCGGGGCTGGGACATCCACCAATATGAATGTCAACGAAGTGATCGCCAACCGGGCCGAAGAGTTGCTTGGCGGCCATCGTGGTGAATACGCCATTGTCCATCCGGTTCATCACGTCAACATGCACCAGTCGACCAATGACGTCTACCCCACCGCCCTCAAACTTGCTGCACTCAAACTGCTGGTGGAGCTTGAAAGTGAAGTTGCCAAGTTTCAGGAAGTGCTCCAGACCAAAGAAGCTGAACTTCGCAATGTCGTCAAGGTGGGACGGACTGAACTCACCGATGGAGTGCCGATGACTCTGGGCATGAGCTTTGGTGCCTTTGCCGATGCCGTTGCCCGTGACCGCTGGCGGATTTTTAAAAGCCGCGAGCGGATTAAAAAGATCAATCTTGGAGGCACCGCCATCGGCACCGGTCTTGGCGCGCCCCGCGATTATGTGCTCAAAGTCGTCGAATATCTTCGCAATATCTGCGGGTTGCCTCTGTCCCGGGCCGAAAATCTCGTCGATGCCACCCAGAACATGGATCCGCTGGTTGAGGTGTCCGGCATGCTTAAGGCATATGCTTCCAACCTGATGAAGATATCTTCAGATCTCCGGCTTCTTTCCAGTGGGCCTGCCGCAGCCATTGGAGAAATATCCCTGCCTCCCCTACAGGCAGGTTCATCCATCATGGCTGGAAAAATCAACCCGGTTATGGCAGAAGCCTCCAGCCAAGTTGCTCTCAGGGTTATGGGCAACGACCAGATCATTACTCTTGCTGCAGGAATGGGCCAGCTTGAGCTCAACCACCTGCTGCCTCTTCTCGCCCATAGTCTCCTGGAATCGCTGACCCTCCTTATCAACGCCACCAGGGGAATGACTGAGAAATGTATCCCCGGAATAACAGCCAATACAGAACGCTGTCTGGCTCAGGTAGAACAGAGCAACGCACTGGCAACTGTTCTTGTCCCCTATCTCGGTTATTCAAGAGTGGAAGAAATTGTTGCAGCAGCAAAGAAATCAGGCAGGACACTGCGCGAAGAACTCATTCACCAGAATATAGCTTCTGAGGAAAAGATTGCTTCACTGCTTTCACCAAAGCGGCTTGTAAAGCTCGGCTTTACTCCGGAAGAATTCGAAGGGATCAACAAGGCATGAAACTGCTTGCAAGCCTCGACTCACTTAATCTGCCCGGGCTCTTCGCCAATGCCAGGAAACGAATCATCCTGCATGCGGCAATTTACGGCCCCTTTGCAAACCTTTCATCATATAAAAAAGGCTTATTGCAAGCCCTGGCAATGAAGTCATTTGAAAAACTGGATATTATCGCACTGACGGCAGACTCACCTGAGCCTCTGAAAAGATGTCTGCTCGATCTCCTCCGCCCTCACATTTCAGACGGGCTGAAGGAAAAAGAGATAACAGACTCCGATTATTTTCTGGCAAATCTCAAAACAGCAGCACCCGAAAAAGTGTCTATTCATCCCTTGTCTGTTTTGCCCTATCAGCCGATCATCATCATCGATAATACCCTTATCTTCGGTCAATACGCCAGATGCGAGAAAAAGGCCTCCGAAGGTTTCTGGGGGATTATCGAAACAGAGGTTGAGAAACTGTTGGCTTTTGCACAAACCGCGGACATTCCGGCAGGTTGTGCTGAACAGGAGATTGCTGCATACAGACTGATTTGTGAGTGCTGCCGTGCCATGACTTCGGAGAAGACCTGATGCACACCCTTAACCGCAAAGAGATCGCTGCTTATATTGCAGGCAAAAATGACCAAGAACTTTTTGCCCTTGCAGCAGATGAGAAAGAACGTATTTTCGGCAAAGAGATCTATCTGCGTGCGGTCGTCGAATTTTCAAATCACTGCAACAAACGCTGCAGGTACTGTGGACTGCGCTCCGCAAACAGTGAAATAAGCCGCTATCGACTGTCGCGTGAAACAATCCTCGATGCTGTACAAGCAGTCGAAGAAAACAATATCGGCACTGTCGTTCTCCAGTCAGGGGATGATTTCTGGTATACCACTGAATATCTGGGTGAACTGATAAAGGAAATACGCTCCCGCTATGATATTGCCATCACCTTATCAGTCGGTGACCGTGGCATCGATGAATACGCATTTTGGCGAAAATGCGGGGCAGACCGCTGCCTGCTGAAAATAGAGACATCAAGCCAGGAGCTCTATTCACAATACCGCACACCAGAGGTATTTTCAGATCGCCTAAGACGCATCGAAGCCCTCAAAGCTCTTGGTTATGAAGTCGGCTCCGGCACCATTATCGGACTTCCGGGTATGGATCTTGAGACAAGCGTAAATGACGTGCTGTTTCTCACCGAACTGGAACTGGATATGATTGCCGTCGGCCCATTTATACCAAACCCGCAGACTCCACTGGCAAACGAGGCCGTGGGCAGTATCGAACTCAGCCACCGGGTCACCGCATTGCTTCGTCTTCTCAATCCCGGTGCCAATATCCCTGCCACGTCAGCTCTTTCTGCTCTTGATCCCGAGAGTCAGCAACAGGCTCTGCTGCGCGGCTGCAATGTCCTGATGCCCTCGATTACACCGCAGGAGCATCGCTCAAACTATAAGATTTATCCAGGGAAGAACAGTACCCTTGCAACGGCAGCAGAACTCATTGAAGCTGCCAGAAACACGGTTCGTTCTGTAGGCCTTATCCCCTCCTCATCGAAAGGATTCTCCAAAAGAAGGAAATAGTATGTCCAATCAAGCACCTCGCGGCGTCCGTCTGGTTATCACTCTTGTCGGCAGACGCAACTCGGGCAAGTCGTCTATTATAAATGCCGTCAGCGGTCAGGAGACCGCCATTGTCTCCGATCATCCCGGCACCACCACCGACCCGGTTGCCAAGCAATATGAACTCCTGCCTCTTGGCCCCGTAACATTGTATGACACTGCCGGACTCGATGATGAAGGTGAGCTCGGGGAATTGCGAATCAAAGCAACCCGCAGAGTTCTCTGGCGGACTGACGTTGCAGTTGTCGTTATTTCCGAACAGGGCATCACCGATTACGAAAAAGCCCTCTTTGATGAGATCGGTGAACTCGGCATCCCGTTTCTTGTCGTTTTCAACAAGAGTGATTTAGCAAAACCCTCCGAGTCAGACCTGGCCTTTTGCAGGCAAAAGAATTTTCGCACCCTTGCAGTCTCTGCAAAAGAAGAACTTGAAATCACCGCACTGAAAGAGGCGATTATCGATATAACACCTCCGGAAATGAAGCAGGAACCGGTACTGGCAGGTGATCTGATCAATGAAGGCGACTGGGTCGTACTCGTGGTGCCGATCGATCTGGCAGCGCCAAAAGGAAGGCTTATCCTGCCGCAGGTTATGGTACTGCGTGAAATTCTCGATTGCGACGCCATTGCCATTACCGTCAAAGAAAAAGAAATCGATGAGGCTCTTTCCAACCTGCATCGCAAACCGGCCTTGGTTATCACCGATTCCCAGGTGGTTATGAGCGTTGCCGGAGACGTTCCCGATGATATCAGACTAACCACCTTTTCAACCCTTATGGCCCGGTTTAAAGGTGATCTTGACAAGCTTGTGGCAGGAGCAGAAACGATAGACAAGCTCGAAGATGGAGACACCATTCTGATGGCTGAAGCCTGCTCCCACCATGCTGTTGCCGATGACATAGGACGGGTAAAGATTCCGCGCTGGCTCAGCCAGTACACCGGAAAAGATCTCAACTTCGAATTTTATTCAGGCCATGATTTCCCTGAAAATCTTGAGCGATTCAAACTGGCCATCCACTGCGGCGGCTGCATGATCAACCGAACAGAAATGCTGCGCCGTATCAAGGAATGTCATCGCCGCGGCGTACCGATCACCAATTACGGTGTAGCTATATCAAAACTGCAGGGCGTGCTGGAAAGGGTGCTCAAGCCATTTGATCTCAGCTGAACTTACTCAGTTCTTCCAGAAATCAGGGTGCAGCATGACCATAAAGGGGATCAGTTCGAGTCTGCCGACAATCATATCGACTATGAAAATGCACTTGGTTGCAATGGTCAGATTGCCAAAGGTTCCCATCGGGCCGATTTCACCGAAACCCGGTCCGATATTGCCGATTGTCGCCATAGTCCCAACGAATCCGACCGATAGATTTCCCTCGATGGCGGAAACGGTTATTCCGGATACCAAGGCAATGACAACATAGAAAAGAAGAAAGCTGATCATCTGCCGCTGCACATTATCAGGTACTGTAACTCCGTCCAGTTTGATCGGCAGAATAGCCTGGGGATGCAGGGTCTGGGAAACTTCGCGTTTGAGAAACTTGCCGGCAAACAGAATCCGTACCACTTTAATGCCGCCGCCGGCAGATCCGGCACAGCCACCAACGAACATGACCGTGAGAAGTACCAGCTGGGCAGGTATGATCCACAAAGCAAAATCAGCCGAAGAAAAACCGGTGGTCGTTATAATAGAGACAACCTGAAAGAAACTGTCCCTGACACTGGCTGCAAAATCCGGCTCTTTGCCACTAAGAAGAAAGAGTGCAAGCAGCAGTGAGAGTATCACAGTGATTGCGATGTACAGCTTAAACTCTTCATTTTTAAACAGTGAGCGTGGTTTAAGCTGAATCAGAAAGCGGTATTGCAGGGCAAAGTTGCTGCCGGCCAGAAACATAAAGACCGTTATAATCCAGACCGCCAGGGGATTGTTGTATCCCATGATAGACTGGGGGTGGGGAGAAAAACCTCCTGCGGCCATGGTGGTAAAACTGTTGCAGATGGCATCAAAAAAAGGCATCCCGGAAAAGGTCAGCAGCGCTATTTCAATAACTGTCAGCAGGACGTAAACAAGCCAGAGCGCCTTGGCCGTATGGGCTATACGTGGTGTTATCTTTTCTTCGGTAGGCCCGGGTGCCTCGGCAAAAAAGATCTTCCTTCCGGCAACGGCAAACTGCGGCAGGACGGCGACAAAAAGAACGATGATCCCCATGCCGCCAAGCCACTGACTCAGGCTTCTCCAGAAGAAGAAGTCTTTTGGGTATTGAGAAAAATCGGTCAGTATGGTTGCCCCGGTTGTGGTAAAGCCGGACACCGATTCAAAATAGGCATCAACCACTGAAAGATCATAGAAAAAATAGGGAATAGCCCCGATAAAGGCGGTGAGCAGCCAGGTAAGCGTGACGATGAGCAGACCGTCAGAACGCTTGATATTATCAAAGTTGTTTACCCATCCACCCCGTATTTTAAATAAGACACCAAGAATAACAGCGCTTGACGAGGTGATGACAAAGGGCAGAATCGACCCGTATTCCTTCTCGAGGATGGCAACAACAATCGGTGAGAGAGTGATAATGCCGAACCCAATCAGGATGAGGCCGAGGGCGTTGGAGATCGGACGATTTTTCATTGGGCAAATACCGAAATAATGGCATCTTTATTTTCGGCAGTGGTAAATATTTTGAGTTTATCGTCAGGGTAGATCGTCGTGGCACCACCGGGAATAAGATAGTTCCTGTGTCGATGAATCATGCCGATGATGGCGCCGGTCGGCAGATTGAGATCCATGATTTTCTGTGCCTTGAAGGTCTGCGGAACAACGATGTGAACAACCTCCCCTTTTCCCCGTTCGACTAACGCCAGGGTATCCACCTCTTTTACCTTGAAATGGTTGAACAGCTCTTTCATAGCCGATTCCCAGGGGGACACCACAACATCAATACCGACCTTGTCAAAGAGCTGCGCATTATGAATATTCTCAACCCTTGTAACAACACGGGAAGCACCTAGTTGCTTGACCAGCAGTGAGCAGAGAAGATTCTTCTCGTCGTTGTTGGTGACACAGATAGTCACGTCCATTTTACCGATGGACTCTTCCTCCAGAACAGCCAAATCTGTGCCATCGGCATGAAGGACCAGACTTGATTTCAGCGTATTGGCAAGGAAGACACATCGGTTTTCATTATTTTCGATGATTTTCACTTTGATCTTTGCCTGTTCCATCTTCTGAGCAAGGAAAAAACCGACATTGCCGCCGCCGATTACTGCCGCAGAGCGGATCTTATTGCGGCTTGGAAATGCTCTGGCTGCCAGCAGATCAAGTGCGGGGCCGGTTCCCATAAAGATGGCACGATCACCCACTTCAATTGTCGTGTTGCCGCTCGGAATAAAAAGTTCATTGTTCCTGTGGATAGCTACGATCAACACGTCTTTTGGAAAATCATACCGGCTTACCTGAGTGGAGCAGAGCGGAGAACCTTCTTTGATGGGATATTCGAATAACTTGGCCTGCCCTTCATCGAAATATTCAACATCTACCGCTTCTGGAACCATCACGATGCGGAAGATATCCTGGGTTAGAAGCTGTTCCGGCCAGATGAGGGTATCGATATCATATTTGGTCTGATATTTGTCTTTGACCGATGATATGAGATTTGCATAAATTTCTTCTTTTGAGACAAAACAGACGGTTTCCAGGTCGACAATCTTTTTGATCGTCCAGCAGGCGACGATATTAGCTTCATCGAGACTTGAACAGGCGACGAAAAAATCGGCCTTAGAGGCGTTGGCCCGGGTCAGGACATCAATATCAGTCCCTCCGCCATGAATAAAGCTGATGTCGAGACTGTTAAATTTTTCAGGGATCGGATGATCATCAATGAGGGTTATATCATGCTCAAGATACATTCTTGAGGCTATCATATACCCTACTTCCGTTGCACCGAATAGCAATATGTGCATGTGCCTTCCTCCCTAATTCTATTCAAATTCTTTCTTCAACTTCCAAGTGAAAGAGTATCAGGACCTTCTGTTTGTACAGGATATACACTTATGATGATGAAACTGCAAGCCGGGTTCACTTTTCCTTATCCGGATAAAAAACTGTACATGAACAGCTTGTCTTATAATAAGCCTTGCTTACTATTTACAGATAGAGTATTTGATGGCGATGGAAAAATCTGATTTAGAAAAAGGTCTCGGTTTTCTTCTCTACGATGTATCCCGATTGCTCCGACGCGATTTCGATAAACGTGTGCAGCATCTTGGACTCACCCAGGTGCAATGGCGTGCTATCACATTTATTCGTGTACACGAGGGAATAAAGCAGGTAAGGCTGGCCGATTATCTTGAGATTCGGCCGATTACTCTCACCCGTCTGCTTGACCGCCTGCAGGAATCCGGCTGGATTGAACGCAAACCTGATCAGCATGATCGTCGTGCACTGCGACTCTATGTTACAGACAAGGCTCTGGATCTTCTCGAAAACATGTATGAACATGTTCTACAGACCAGAAAGCTGGCTTTGGCAGGAATCAGTCCGGAAGAGTATAAGACTCTAACGGCCTTGCTGCAGAGAATAAAGAACAATCTTAAAGAAGAAATGAATGGAGATAAGGCATGAGTCAACAGCCTTCCGAAGAAAATAACAGCACCCCGCAAAAAACAGCCAGAAAAAGACGCAAAGGCAAAATGCTCATGGTTCTCGGACCAGCTGCAGTTATTGTGGGTTCATTATACATCTATTTTACCGGCGGTCGCTTTATTGAAACAGACAATGCATATGTTCAGGCCGATAAAGTCACCATCTCTGCAGAGGTTTCAGGCCCTGTTGTCAGTGTGTCGGTTAAAGAAAATGAAGCAGTCGAAAAGGGGCAGGAGCTTTTCCGCCTTGATGACAGGGATTTCGTTATCGCGGTAGAAAAAGCCCGTGCAGGTCTCAGTGATGTTCTGGCAGAAATCACCAATCTCAAAGCAAAATATCTCCAAAAAACAGAAGAATTGAAACTTGCCCAGACTGACCTTGATTTTGCCGCCAAAGAATTTCAAAGACAGCAGACACTCCAGGCAAAAAAGGTCGGCACTGTTGCGCAGCTTGATGAAGTACGTCACACCTTTGACGCCAAACAGCAGCAGATAAGGATCATCGGTAGTGAGATTGATCAGATACTGAGCCGTCTTGACGGCAACCCCGCAAGTGCACCTGAAGATCTTCCAGCCTACAAGCTTGCAAAAGCGGAACTCGATGACGCCCTGCTGCAGCTTGAACGGACTGTGGTCAAAGCGCCGTTTGCCGGCAAAGTCAGCAAATTGCCTAAACCGGGCAGGCACGTCAGCTCCGGCTCCAGTATCATGACCCTTGTTGCCGATCACAATTTCTGGATTGAGGCAAACGTCAAGGAAACCGATCTGACCCATATTCAGCCACATCAACCGGTACGAATTGAAGTTGATGCCTACCCCGGCAAAGAATGGACAGGTACTGTTGAGAGTATCAGTCCGGCCTCCGGAGCAGAATATTCTATTATCCCAGCTCAGAACGCTACGGGTAACTGGGTCAAAGTTGTTCAGCGTATCCCTGTCAGAGTCGATCTTGACAGCTCGTCCGGTGATCAGGAACTGCGCTCCGGCATGAGCACAACCGTTCGCATCGACACCAACTATCATCGCCCTTTGCCAAAACTGGTGAGCAACTGTCTTTCACTTTTCGGCGTCTCCGAAAACGCGCAGGCAGCCGTACAGCAGCCGTAAACAATGTCTGTCAGCACTCATCCGGAGACAAACTCCGGGGCAAAAGGATTGATTACGGTGTCCATCATGCTGGCCACCGTTATGCAGGCCTTGGACACCACCATTGCCAATGTTGCCCTGCCCAGCATGCAGGGCGGCATGTCGGCAACTCAGGACCAGATATCATGGGTCCTCACTTCATACATTGTCGCAGCTGCAATCATGACCCCGCTGGCCGGCGTGCTCTCGGCAAAATTCGGCAGAAAACGTGTCTTTCTCATTTCCATCGTCGGTTTTACCATAGCCTCGATGCTTTGCGGAGCCTCTCTGACCATTGTGCAGATTGTTCTCTTCCGACTGCTGCAAGGAGCTTTCGGGGCTGGTCTTGTTCCGCTTTCCCAGGCGGTTCTGCTTGATACATACCCGGTTGAACAGCACGGCAAGGCCATGGCCATCTGGGGGCTTGGCGTCATGGTTGGTCCGATTCTCGGTCCTACGCTGGGCGGGTATCTTACCGATTATTACACCTGGCGATGGGTTTTCTATATCAACCTGCCGGTTGGTATCCTTGCCTTTTTGGGAATACTCTCTTCTGTTGAGGAAACAGAAACAGATCGAGCACGAAAATTTGACTATTTCGGCTTTATCGTCCTTGGCGTTGCCATCGGAGCCTTACAGCTGCTGCTGGACCGCGGACAATCGCTTGACTGGTTCTCAAGTCGCGAGATAGTTATAGAGACAGTAGTCACCGTTCTTTTTCTCTATCTCTTTCTGGTACAGATGTTTACCGCCGAAAAACCGTTCATCGACCCTGTTATTTTTAAAGACACAAATTTTTCGATCGGCCTGATTCTCGTTTTCAGCATCGGTATCACTCTCTATGCAACACTGGCTCTTCTCCCTCCGTTTATGCAGCAGTTGATGGGCTTTCCGGTAATTACCACCGGTTATCTGCTGGCCCCCCGTGGCGTAGGGATAATGATGGTGATGATGCTGGTCGGCAGATTAATCGGCAAAATTGATTCCAGGCTCCTTATCGGCTTCGGGATGAGTCTTACCGCCACGTCCTTACTGGTCATGTCCCGTTTTACCCTGGAAACGACAATTTTTACCATTGTCTGGTCAGGCATGCTGCAGGGAGTCGGATTCGGCTTTGTCTTTGTTCCCCTCTCCACTATGACCTTTGCCACCTTGCAAACGCATTTCCGGACTGACGGAACGGCCCTGTACAGCCTGATGCGCAATATCGGCAGCAGTATCGGCATTTCTATGGTGGTAACGATGCTGGCCCGCAACAGCCAGATCAACCACGCTGTGCTTTCCGAATCGATTACCCCGTTTCGCCTGGCCCTGCAGGACGGCAACCTGCCATCACTGCTGGACCTGAACAGCAGTGCCGGAATCTCTCTGCTCAACTCAGCAGTGACCCAGCAGGCTGTTACCATTTCCTACCTCAATGATTTCAGACTGGTTATGTGGGTCACGCTTGGTTCGATACCGCTTCTTTTACTGGTAAAAGGTCGGAAGAAGCAAAGATAACCTCCAATCGAAAGAAATACTGAGATTTTCATCTCGCATTAGCGGCGCTATCTGTTCTTTTTATAAAATTCCGGATACAGCTTTTCTGCACACTCCGGACAAATCCCGTGACTGAACTCAACATCTGCTCTGTCACGAATATACGATTCGATTGGATGCCAGTTATCCTTTTCATCCCTGATTCTTTTGCATGAAGAACATACCGGCAGCATGCCTTCGAGGTATTTCATCCGGTTAATAATATTCGTTGTAAACCGAATTATTATTATGCTGAGAATGAAAATACAGATGCTTTCAAAAAACGACTCTCTCCAGTTCACCGGGGTCGGTGCCGCCCCCAGAAATCTACCGGGAATATCGATCACCTCGTCAAGCCAGATCAGCAGTATTATCGAGGCAAAGGCTATTCTTTCATACAATATCACACGCCTGGTGACGGCATCTTTCCCTGGTATATTCATAAAATCCCCCTATTTCCCGAATCGACCTGCAATCTCCAAACCACCGCGAAGCAACCACTGCCGCACCTCCTGCTTTGGCATCAAACTTGTTTAAAGCAGGAGAACACCCGGTTTATTTATGCTGCCTGAACAGCCAATCCCTGATCCCGTCAATCGAGTAAGCATATTGCCAGGTATAACGATGGCTGCCGCCCTTAAAGACTGTGTAATGAATAGATCTCTTTTTCTTGAGCATCTTTTTGACATTGCTTGCCTGGGTCTGTTCGTCCGCCTCAGCATTCCACACAGCTTTAGTAACAGTAGCACCATATTTCTTTAAGACTTCAGTAATTGCATTCATTCCCGGATAAGCCTTATTGTCACCCTGGGAAACGACAATCCAGAGCGGTTTATCGGCAATTGGAGCGACCTGTTTTGGGTTCCACTGACAGGCCACGAGAAAGGAGGCGGCAAAGAAATCCGGATATTTAATGTCCATGGCTATGGAGGTCATGCCGCCCATTGACTGGCCGGTATTATATAACCTGTCCTCATCGATGCTGTATTGCTGCATCAAGGCTTTAATCAGGTCTATGGTCATATCCAGGTCAACAATATATTTTGAGCCGTCACCGACAATCACCCGGTCATACTGCGGTGCAAGAACAAAACTCGGATGACGTGCCTGATCTTCCTCTGAGGCCCAGACCACCGCACCAAGTCCCTGCGTTAACGTCTCAACAGGATTGTTGCTGACCGCTCCTGCATCGTGCATAAACAGAACCAGCGGATATTTTTTAGCCGGATCATAATTTTCGGGAACGAAGAGATTATACATCAGGTTCCTGTGATATTTCTCATCATGAAATACCAGCTGCACGAAACCCTCAATATCAGGATTAAGCGTTACATTGCTCTCAAGCTCTATTTCCTCAGCAGCGATTATTTCACCAGTCTTCGTTGCTATATCACCGATCTGGCTCACTATTGCCGTGAGAGTGACCGGTTCAGCCGGTTTATCAGAAAGTTGTCCTAATTGGGGCCCGGTGAACCCGGCGGGAGGAGAATTATTAGAAATATTCTGTCCGAATGTACCGTCCTGCTGTTCCGGACCGCCTCCCATTTCCGCACTGCTTTCATCAATCTCGGTCTTAAGCTTCAGAATAACAAAATTTCCGGTTACAGGTGCTGCTAAGAGATCAGCTTTATTGCTGACATATGCTGATACAATCTCCTCGCCAACAACCTCAAAATCTGAAATATCAACAGAGTCAGGATTGATGGCATCCTTATACTCAATAACCACGGCAGTCACTTTTTGACCATCACCGATAATCTTGACGACGGCTGTTATATCCATGAGATACGGGTTTTCCGGATACTGATATTTGGCCACTTTCTTTTTGGCCTCCGCATCCCCGAGCGCTGCTGCTTTGGTATACCAAATGAGGGCATTGCTGATGTCCTTTTCAACACCAAGCCCCTTTTCATAGAGATTGCCAAGTGCCATGATGGCAGGCAGAGAGATCCTGTCGCCACGTGCCGCTGATTTCTGATAGAGATCGAAAGCCTGCTGATAATCCCTCTTTACCCCCAGACCGTATTCATAAAGTCTGCCAAGATGATATTGTCCGGTAATATCGCCTTTATCTGCAGCAATCTGGAAATATTCGGCAGCTCGCTTATAATTCACTTTTTCAACCAGACCGTTTTTATAAATAAGCCCGAGGTATCGCGGCGCTTTCATATCCCCTGCGTCTGTCGCCTGTTTAAACCAGGAAATTGCTGCGTTATAATCCTTGCCCACACCTTTTCCATCAAGATACATTATTCCCAGATCGGTCATGGCTCTGGCGTTATTCAATCCCGCCGCCTCCTGCAGCAGAGCAAGAGCCTTGGCCGGATCATCCAGACCGTAACGACCGTTCAAATAGGCCTCTCCTAGTCTGGCAAGTGCCTCCGGATCCTTCTGCTCCGCAGCCTTCTCAAGATACCGCAGTGCCCGGGCATTATTTCCCGTTCTGTTTTCCTGTTCATACAACACCATATAGTCAACGCTGCGCTGCTGATTCAACAAACCCGTGCAGGAAGTATTGAGCAAAACTGCAAAGGTAAATCCTGCCAGCAAGAAGTTAGATAATTTCATGCTCTGCCTCATTATCATGTATAAAGTCTAATAGTCATATTGTAATGTCACAGCTGAAACAGCATCTTATTAATCTGCTTTGGCACCAGTTGTAAAGCGTCCGTTTTGACTGATCCAGCAGTCGACATATTCAAACAGTGTTTTCACGGTATCGCCAAACTGGCCAGGGATCTGCTCCGCTTCCCGATTGGGTGTGAACATGTGCGCTGCACTTTCAACAAAGACAAGATTCCTGCCTGCTGACCTTATTATCATTCGCTTCACCTGCATAGACAATCTGACTGTGAATGACAATAACCGTCGCTAAGACAAGTGAAAGAAAAGGACGGAAATTCATTTTCTCCATAAAGTTGGCTGGACAACAGGAATCACACCTTCTGCCGACGCCCTTGATGACAAGGTTCGCACTGCCAGTGTTATGGAGAAAATATATTTTTACTATTTTCAAAGAGTAAGGAAAGACTGTGCAAATTAATGCCGCCGAGCCGCTCGGGAATTTTTACATCGCAGCCCAGCGATTATAATGAATCCGCTCCGGATTATAGCGCTCCCCTGCAACCGATTTATGATCCGGCCAACCGATAATGGCCAGCCCCAAAGGTATGACATGTTCGGGTAGGCTGCATATTTCCCTGAACCGCATTATCCGATCCTCCATGGGATAGATGCCGGTCCATACTGCGCCAAGACCAAGACCATGGGCTGCAAGCAGCAGGTTTTCCATGGCTGCAGAGCAGTCCTGAGGCCAGTAACCTGCAAACTTTTCCTTTGTCAAATCCCCGCAGACCAGAATGGCAAGAGGCGCTTCGCAAACCATTTTCACATAAGGATGCACTGTTGCAATCTTCTCTTTCTGATCTGCATCGGTGACAAGAATAAACTGCCATGGCTGCTGATTCCCCGCGCTCGGTGCCATCATGGCGGCAGCGAGCATCTTCTCAATCAGTTCATCGGATACGCCCTGACTGGTGAATTTTCTGATACTTCTTCTGGTATGCAATGCTTCAAAGATATCCATAATATGCTCTCTTTCCACGGGACAGTCTGGTCTAAAAATGGCTATCAGGGGGGATTTGCCATTATTGTATCAGCTGTTTTTCAGTGTTTATTCCTTGATCTCACTTCTTGCCGACTTTAAAGGCATCACCGGCAAAATTGCCTAAACTGTAATATTTCTGGATGCCCGAGGCAAAGGCCAGGGGTTTCAGTTTATTCATATCCGGCTGACCGGTTTCACCAAGGATATGTTCATCGGCTTTCACATCCATCACTTCACCGATAAACATGGTATGCAAACCGAGTTCAACTGTTTCTATAAGCTTGCATTCCAGAACAAAAGGAATCTCGGCGGCAAACGGCGCATCGACCAGCTCACTTTTCACAGCTGTCCAGCCGACTTCGGCAAACTTGTCGACATTTCTGCCGGAGGCAATTCCCATGTAATCAGCTTCTTTCACCTGTGAGTCAGATGGAATTCCCAGTGTAAATGCTTTGCGGGCAATAATGGCCTTGTGCGAATAGGTTGCCGCCCGTAATGACACATTGACACATACCGGCTTGGAACAGCAGATACCGCCCCAGGCTGCACACATCAGGTTCGCTTTATTGTGTTCGTCATAGGTTCCGACCAGCAGTACAGGGGTTGGATAAAGCAGGGTCTTTGCTCCGAGCGAAATCTTCATCAATGCCTCCACTTGTTTGATATAGTATTTTCTGAGAATGCACTTTGCCACAAATCGTCAGCCGTGTCTGAAAGACAAAGAATTGAGAATCAGACTGCAGCTTTGGAAGTTACAATCAATATAAAACTCTTTTACTGTCGATCAAGGCGTGCTCTCCAATGAACCTGTTGTCTCCATACCAGCAGCAGATCCTGCCCCTAGAGCGATCTGCAGACTGGCCCACTCCTGCATGGCATCATTTTCCGCTGACACCGACGCAATAGCTGCAGCGGCAGAAGATCGGTCGATATCAAGCAGATCCAGAATTGTAATGGCTCCTGAACGATAATTGCGTTGTGCCAGCTCATAGGCATGCTGATATGACTGAGAGGCCTTTTGCAGATAGACGGCCCGTTCGCGATACTGTTCCAGATTAGACTGGGCCACCTGTACATCTTGCACCGCAGCCAGGACAGCTGACCGGTATGCAATTTCCGTCTGCTTTGCTGCTGAAATCTTCTGGTCAACAGTTGCCGACAAAGCCCCCCTGTTAAAGACCGGCAAGGTCAGGGAGGGTCCAAAGCCCCAGGTGCTTGCACCTTCCGTCAACCCGAGAGTACCGGAGAGTTTAATTGACGGATACAGATCGGCTTTGGCAACGCCAACCGCCGCAACCGACGCAACCAGATCGGCTTCAGCGCAGCGGATATCAGGCCTGTTTCGCAGTAGATCAGCAGGCATACCGATCCTTATCCCCTCGTCCGGCACACTGACCTTGATGTCCGCATTCTGAAAAGAGTCAAGTAAACCCTTCGCGTCTTCGTTGAGCAGCGTTGCCATTGCATACACGTAGGATTTGAACATTGCTGTATATTTTGGCAAACTAGCCTGGGCAGTGGCGAGCAACGCCTCGGCCTCGTCAACGCCGTATTCAGTGGCGGCCCCTGCTTCCAACTGTCTTCTGGTAACCTCCACTGTTTCCTTTCTGGCGCTGATCGTCTGCCGGGTCAGTTCAACGGCAGCCTGGTAATACCCGGCATTCGCATAGCTGGAAATAAATTCGGCAAGCCAAGCCAAACGAACAAGTTCAACATTGGTCTGCGCATAGATCAAATTAGCCATCGCCTGCTCCTGTTCCCTTCTTATACCGCCGAACAGATCTATGACAAAAGCAGCCCCCAGAGAACCAGATGCAGCACTTGAGCTGGAAATTTCACTGCCGCCTTCCCAGGTATATGCACCGCCAAGAGACCCGGAAAGAGCTGCATTGATGCCAGTTGCCCTCAGCCCGGCTTCTGCCTGGCGAATCTGCTCCTTAGCTGTCTCCACATCTAGATTCTGCTGCAGCCCTTTTTCAATAAGGCTGTTGAGCCGGTCATCTGAAAACTGCTGCCACCAGGGCGTTGCTGCTATCACACCTACGGAATCTTCTGTGCCGCTTACAAACTGAGATGTCAGATCCATCTCCGGACGCTGGTAGTTGGGGCCGACGGCAACGCAGCTACAAAGAAGAAGGCAGGGAAGATACAAATACCATTTATTACTCATGAGTTACGTTCTCCGGATTGTTATTTTTGCCACGCACTATGTGGACTAATTTCATGACAACGACATAAAAGACGGGAACCATGATTGTCCCGAACAGGACAGAAAAGGCAATGCCGCCAAGCATCCGATGGACCGTTGCGCTGAAGCACCAGCTCCGTTTGCCATGGCCAGCGGCAAAATTCCCATCATAAAAGCAAAGGTCGTCATGAGGATTGGACGCAGACGCTGGCGGGATGCCAATGCAACGGCCTGCAGCAGAGTCATTCCCCTGGCAAGCAGGGTCTGGGCAAATTCGACAATTAAAATGGCGTTTCTTGCCGCGAGTCCGATGGTCGCCAGTAAACCGACCTTGAAATAGACATCATTGGTCTGCCCGAAGACTTTTGCCGCAAGCAAAGCGCCAAGCATGCCGACCGGCAGAGCAAGCATGACTGAAAAAGGTACTGACCAGCTTTCATACAGTGCCGCAAGACAGAGAAAGATGACCACAATAGACAGAGAGTACAGCAGAGGCTCCTGATTGCCGGACAAGCGCTCCTGATAGGATATTCCGGTCCAGGAAACACTGTAATTGCCAGGCAATTCTTCAACCAGACCTTCTATAATATTCATCGCTTCGCCAGAACTGACGCCGTTAGCTGCCGAGCCCGACAACTCTAGAGCCCTGCTGCCGCCGTAGCGGGCAAGTTTTGGCGAAACATCCTTCCATGTCTGGTTGATAATGGCACCAAAAGGAACCATCTCCCCAGCACTGTTGCGGATATACCAGGAGTCAATATCATCCGGCTGCATCCGGTACGGTGTATCGCCCTGCACGATAACTTCGCGCAGCTTGTCGCCCATGGTAAAATCATTGACATATTTTCCGGCAAAGACTGTTGTCAGCATTGAATTGATATTAGAAAGCGTCAGGTCAAACGCTCCGGCCTTCTGCTGATCTATGTCCAGCTGCAGCGAAGTTTTCTTGGGATTGTCATTACCGCGCATACTGGTGATTTTCCCCGTTTCCTGAGCTTTGGCGACAAGAGTGTTTGCCGCTTCAGCCAAGGCATCAGAACCGTTGCCCGCCTGATCTATCAGATACATGGTAAAACCGGATGACGTTCCCAAACCGTGAATCGCCGGCGGCTGCAGGAATATGATCTGGCCCATCCTGTTGTTGAAGAAGTGCTTGTTGGTTCGGCCGACAAGATCAGCAGCAGTTTTGCCCGGCCTGTCTTCATACTCTTTAAGACGGACAAACAGCATCGCTGTATTCTGGCTGTTGCCGCTCCAGCTAAAACCGAGTCCGGTAAAGACCGTTTGAACGATATCCTTTTCCTCATTCAAAAGATACTTTTCGATCTGCTCAACTGCATTGGCCGTCTGCTGGAGGGTCGCAGTGTCCGGCAGTTGAATCTGGGCCATGATTACGCCCTGATCCTCCAAAGGCAGGAACGAGGTTGGCAGTTTCTTGTAAACAAGCTGCGCTGCCGCACCTATGAGTACAAGCACAACAAGCATTCTAAACGGTTTACTTGTGAGTCGAACCACCGATGTTTCATATCCGCCGGTTACCCTTGCAAGCCCTGCATTAAACAGCCGGGCAGGAAGAAACTTTGTCGAACTGTCCTCTTTTCTCAGCAGGTGGGCGCACATTGTCGGCGTCAGTATCAGGGCGACAAAAAGCGACAGGACCATTGTCGAGATAATGGTAATGGAAAACTGTCTGTAGATGACACCGGTTGAACCGGACATAAATGCCATGGGCAGGAATACGGCGGAAAGCACCAGAACAATACCCACCAGGGCACCGGTGATTTCATGCATGCTCTTCAATGTGGCTTCCTTTGCATCAAGGCCTTCCACCCGCATGATACGTTCAACGTTTTCAACCACAACGATAGCGTCATCAACCAGGAGGCCAATGGCAATAACCAGTGCAAACATTGTCAGCGTGTTGATTGACATTCCCAGAGCAGCAAGTATGCCGAATGTCCCCAGCAGCACTATCGGCACCGCCACAGTCGGGATGATAGTTGCCCGCCAGCTCTGCAGAAAGATGAGAATAACGATAAATACCAGTACAATGGCCTCGCCAAGGGTGTGATAGACCTCATTAATCGAATCCCTGACGAATGGGGAAGTATCATAGGGATAGACAACGCTGACCCCGGCAGGGAGGGCACTTGAAAGCTTTTCAATGGTCGCCTTTACATTAGCTGCCGTTTCCACAGCATTTGCCCCGGTGGCAAGAGTGACTGCAAAACCGGAAGCAGGCTGACCGTTCAATCGTGAAGATGATTCAAAACTTTCAGCAGACAGTTCTATGCGGGCGACATCTCCGAGATAGACACTTGAGCCGTCTTCGTTGGTTTTCAGCAGTATTTTTTCAAACTCTTCAACGGTGGAAAGCTGCGACTGGGCATTCATCGAAATGGTAAATTCCTGGCCCTTTGCGATCGGCTGGGCACCAAGTGAACCGACTGTAACGTTGGTATTTTGATCAGATACCGCACTGGTCACATCATTTGCTGTCAGCTGATATTTATACAGCAGGGTTGGATTCAGCCAGACCCGCATGGCGTATTCGGAACCAAAGGCATGAACATCACCGACACCGCTTGTTCTCGTCAGCTGGTCCTCAAGAGTTCTGCTGAAAATGTCTCCCAGCTGCAGGGTCGTATAACTTCCGTCCTCGGAAATCAAGGAACCGATCAGAAGGATGGAAGAAGAAGCACGTCTGACGCTTATCCCTGAATTCTGTACAGCCGTCGGCAGTTTTGACTGCACTAGCTGCAGATTATTCTGCACATCAACCTGCGCCATTTCCGGGCTGACGCTGTCATCAAAGGTCAGGGCAAGAGATGATTTACCTTCTGCGGAAGTGGAGGTCATATAGATCAGACCGTCAAGTCCGGTCATACCGTCTTCGATAATTTCAGTCACCGAATTTTCTACAGTTTCCGCAGATGCGCCAGAATATTTGGCTGAAATTCGAACTGTTGTCGGAGCAATTTCAGGATATTGCGAAATCGGCAGGGTCTGCAGACCGAAGACACCGGCCATCATCACTATAATCGCCAGAACCCAGGCAAAAACCGGGTGATATACAAAGAAACGAGCCATTATTTTCCCTCCGCATCCTGAACCACGCCGTTGTCATCTATGACGGCCTCAACCGGAGAGACAGCAGCTCCTGCACGCATATTCTTCAGTGCGTCGACGATCAACTGATCACCCTCGGAAACGCCGTCTACAACCATCCAGCTGTTTTTATATGAGCCGAGAGTCTTCAGCGACACCTGCGTTGATTTGCCGTCTTTGCCAACCAGAAAGGCCTTCAAAAAACCGTCATTCTGCATTGTGGCAGCCTGCTGCGGCAGCAGGAAGACGTGTATTGTCCCTAATTCCACAGTCCCGCGTAAAAACATACCGGGCAATATTTTCTGATCGGGATTTTCAAAGCGGAACCGGATCGAGATGGTTCCAGTCGAAGTGGATACGGTTTTGCTCGGCGCAACACTTGTCCCAACTCCCTGATAGGTATCGCCGTTTTCAAGCAGGAGATTGGCCTTCATTTTCTCTGACGGCTGCAAAATGCCCTGTTCGATCTGATCGCGTACCGACAGAATACGGGTACTGGTTTCCAACACATC
>QKIH01000011.1 GCA_003249645.1 Desulfobulbaceae bacterium
AAAAAGTGTTTTCCTCGGTCGATTCATCCCAAGTGTAAAAGAAATTACCCCATTTATTGCCGGCACAGTCGGCATGCGGCATCGCACCTTTCTACTGTGGAATATTCTCGGGTCAATCGGCTGGGGGCTGGAATGGGTTGGTGGCGGGTATCTTTTCGGTCAGTCGTTAAAGCTGGCAGAAACCTGGATGTCGCGTGCTGGTCTGGCGCTTTTATTTCTGCTGATTCTCTTAAGCCTGTTGTGGTTTTTAAAACGTTTTGTGCTAAACAACGGCCGGGTGATGGGGAGAGTTGTTATTTCACTTTGGCGCTCAGTAAAAACAGGCCTGGAACGAAATCAGTATGTACGCCGTCTGATTCGTCGGCATCCCAAAAGTGTTCGTTTCTTATCCAGCCGGGTCAGTCGTGAGCATTTTACCGGTCTGCCGCTGACAGTTCTTATTTTGGCGTTTGTCTATGTGCTGGCTCTTTTTGCAGGTATAGTTGAGGATGTCATCACCTCTGATACTATTGTGTCAGTCGATTATGCTGCAGCCCAATTGATTGCTACATTTCGTGTTCCGGCAATTCTACCGCCTTTTGTCTGGATAACCGCTTGGGGCAAGCCGCAGGTGGTTATTGTGCTGGCTTTGACTGCTTCTATCATGCTCTGGCTTTTCAACCGGAAGTACGCAATTTCCGGTCTGCTGATTGCAAGTCTTGGTGCATCGATTTTCACCTCGCTTGGCAAATTGGCTTTTCAGCGGCCAAGGCCTATTGAGGCTGTCTTGATTGAGCATTCCTACTCGTTTCCAAGTGGACATGCCACTGGCTCAGTCGCCTTTTATGGTTTTATCGGTTATCTACTGATGAGATCCGCTGCAGGCTGGAAGATGCGGATCAATATTGCTTTTAGCGCAACCGGAGTTATTCTGCTGATCGGTCTGAGCCGCATTGTTCTCGGAGTACATTATCTCAGTGATGTCTGGGCCGGTTATCTGGTGGGAACCCTTTGGCTGATAATAGGCATCAGCCTGACGGAATGGCTCAGTGCCTGCGGCCGGATCGACTGGCATGCAGCGACAGGACGTGGTCGGGAAGTAATAGCATATTTTGTTCTGCTGTCGGCAATCGCAGGAGTTGTATGGTATACATCAACCAGAACTATGCCTGCCCCGATAACTCACAGCGAACAGATTATAGAGGTAAATAAGTCATTTATTGAGTTTCTGCATGACAGGAATCTTGCCAGAACCGCATCTATTATCGGGGAAGCGGGGCAGCCGCTCTCATTTATCATTGCTGCTCCTGATATCGATGTTGTGACCGGCAGAATGAATCTGGCGGGATGGCTGCCTGCAGACAAGCCGAACCTGCAGAATATGATGCACCTTCTCAGGGAGGGGATGGCCTATAGTACGGCTCCGGTTGCGCCGGCTTTCTGGAACAACAGGATAAATGATCTGGCCTTCGAAAGACCGGTCAGTCATGCTGAAAGCAACGGGCTTGCGACGGTTACGATATGGAAAACTTCTTTTGCAATTGGTGCTGTCCCTGTTTTTGTCGGAGCGGTAAGAGAATACGATGGTATCCGTTGGGGTCTTGTCCACAAGGTATCGCCTGATGTCGATGCGGCAACTGCAGCATTTGTACAATCGCTTGGACTTCCCGGGCAGCTGGATTTTTCATGTCAGCAGCCCTTTGTTCCGCCTTTAATCGGCGGATTTCTGCTGGGGGATCGTTTTTTTACTCAGGGACAGCTGTATCTGCTCGATCTGAGGAACCCTCCAGACCTTGCGCAGCTGTGTGAACCGGCAGCAGCCGGTCAGTCAAAATGAAAAATACCCCGCGAAATGATTTGCTGCATTTGGCGGGGTTGTTTCTGTAATGGTGCAGCGTTGTATCCTTGAGAGCCCATCTTCGGCCTGAATCCGGGTTCGCTAAGCATGTTGTCAAGGAAGTCGCTGTTTATATGGTGCCGCTGATCTTTTCCTGAAACGGTGGGGTCTGACCGGCATCGAGGCAGGCCTGCATATGCTTGTCTACCTGTTTCTTAAATTCTACCTCAAGTTCCTCAAAGGTATCAGCCTTGTAAGAATAGTCTTCTTCTATATGAAGGATCTTGCCGGACAGTGAAAAATCTGCAGTATCCACTTGAATTGAACCGCGGTAATTACGATACTCAAAAGTATTTTCAGCCATACTCTTCTGTTGTCCTGCGAAATTGAATTATACAGTGGGATTAAAGCGCAGGTTTTCTTTAATCCCCTGATTTACGGCACCAAACGATTACCATATTGTCGGTTTACAGGCAAGCAGAAGAGCACAGTAAATAAAATCAAAGCGTTTTGCCGACTAAAGGTGTAAGTAAAATTCCCGACCGGATTGATGAAGAAAATTGGCGTCTGAGAAGAGGTGTTGCATGGCATTTGGCGGCGAACTTATAGCAATTTTAACTGTATTCTGCTGGACCATCAGTGTTCAGTTTTTTGAGGCTGCTTCCCGCCGTGTAGGTTCAACGCCGGTCAATCTGATTCGTCTTGTAGCGGCTTTCGTCTATTTTGCCATTCTGCTCCTGCTCCGTGACGGGACAATTGTGCCGGCCGATTTTGATACAAGGGCCTGGTTTTTGCTCAGTCTCTCCGGTGTTGCCGGTTTTTTCGTCGGCGATATATTTCTTTTTAAGGCGCTTGTCGAGATTGGCCCCCGTGTGGCCATGCTGCTGCACAGCCTTGCTGCGCCAACTGCTGCGGTGATCGGTTTTCTGTTTCTTGACGAAAAATATCAGCCTCTCCAATGGCTGGGAATTGCTGTTGCGCTTGCCGGGGTCGGCCTTGTGGTATTTGAGAAAGCGGGGCAGAAGACGGCGGCGAAGAATCGGCGTGTTCGGGAGATATCGTTTAAGGGGGTTCTTTATGGTCTTGGCGCCATGGTCGGCCAGGCTCTGGGTTTTATTCTGAGCAAAGCCGGGATGCAAACCGAAAATGGGTATCTTGACGCGTTTTCTGCCACTCAAATCAGAGTAATAGCAGGGCTTGCCTGTTTTATAATCTTTTTTACACTGACCGGCCGCTGGGGAAAAGTGGTGAGTGCAACTGCGGATAAAAAGGCGGTCGGCTTCACTCTTATAGGGGCTTCTGTCGGGCCGTTCTTAGGGGTTTCGCTGTCGCTGCTGGCACTGCATTATCTGCCGACCGGTGTTGCGGCAACCATACTGTCGCTTGTGCCGGTCTGCATTATTCCATTTGCTGTATTCATTCACAAAGAACATGTCTCTATTCGCTCTGTGATTGGCGCATTGATTGCCTTCGGCGGCATCTATCTGCTTGTCTCGTAGAAGGAAAAATGCCAGACAATTTATGGCGGGGTCGGCAGGGAATGAGCCAGCTTACTGATCCGGTCATAGGCGACAATAGAGCCTGCTACCGCAACATTGAGGCTGTAGTGGCCCGGCAGCTGTATAACATCATGACATCTTTTTACGACTGATTCGGGCAGCCCGATCTGTTCGTTGCCGAGCAGGTAGGCAGCTCTTTCAGGATGGCTGAAGTGGTCAAGCATGGTTGCTGTTTCTGTCATTTCGACAGCGACAAGTTTGGTGGAATAGGGCAGATTGCTAATGAGTTCTTCAATATCTGCATAATGATAGAGAGGGATCTTGGTCCAGGCAGAGGTGACGTCGGTCGGCTGAGATTTATATTTGCGATCGACCGTAAAGATGAAAGAAGCCCCGAGTATGTGTGCGCTTCGCCATAAGGTTCCGATATTGAGACCGGTTGTGTTGTTGAGAATACCGATACCGTAAAAGCCGTTTGAAAAATATTGCTGTTTAAGTTTAGCCATGACAGGAATAATCAGTAATGCGGTGGTGGAATATTGGGGATCGGCTCAGCGTGATCGATTGCCGCCACGGCTTTTTTCAGATCCTGGTAGTTTTCGCTCAGCAGGTCGATCTCTTTTTGCATTTCGATGATGACCTGGTTGAGAGTTTCAATGGTATTGTCCTGATATTCGAATTTTTCTTCCAGTCTCTGCAATCTCTCTTCGAGGTCCTTCACGTTTTCCATAAAATCACCGTTAATGTGGGGAAAATGTTTGTGCCAAACAGTCATTGCTCGAACATAGCGCATTTCAGCTATGTCTGCTATGAAGGAGTAGGTGTTAACGGAAAATTGAACTCTGACGGTATGTTTTGGTACGGGCAGGAGTCGTCTTCAGCTCAGGAAAATGACGGGATTATTGCCGGCAGAGAGAAAGCCATAAAGAAGAAAACCGTGGTCAGTGTCTCTTTCGGGGAAATGTATATTTGGCAATTGCTGCGGAAAAAATCGTAAAGTTCTTGGCTTACCTTAAATCGTATTGTAATTCTTAAGAAAAAGGATGTGCCAAAACAAGTGTTGCAGCACCTGTCATGATGTATATTTTCTTTCTGGAAGGGGTGACGCAATATCGTGCTGTTAACTGTATTGAATTGGCAGGGAGCTAGGAAGTGATATGATCATTCGAATTTTTATAGCCGGTTTTACGTCACTTGTCGGCGGAATAAGCTATCTTTCGGGGCTTAACCGTTTGATGAATGCTCTGCTTCTGGGCTTTGGTTCGCTGATGGCCTTTTTTTTCGGAACGGTCTTTTTTTTACCGTCCGGAGAAGATATCCTGGGCTTTCCTGTTCAGTCAACTGCCGACGGGGTGCCATTTTATGGTCTCGCCCTTCTATTAGCGGCAATTGCTTTGATTTTGCTGCTTAAACCGGCAAGGCCGGGCAAAAGAGAAATGCTGCAGGCGAAACACGGCAGATTCCTGGCAGGTGGTGTTGCAGGCTGTCTGGCTTCAATTTTCCTGCCGGTTGTTCTCTGGTTTCCCTCCAACGCCAGGCGGCTTGCTGCAGATGAAACAGTGCTTGGCTATCAGGTTTTGGCCGGTGTCTGTTTTTTTCTTCTGGTGCTCTCGACGGGTCTCTATTTTCTTTATCGCAGTACAAGAGGAGAGACAGAACAACAGCGCAACGTTATGCAGCGCTTTGTCCTGGCAATTTTTGCAGTACTGCAGCTTGACAAAATCCCGGCTCTTATCGCCTATCTGCTGGTCTATTCACCGGAAACGCAGGTGATTTTTCCAGGGCTTGCCGCGTTAGCGCTCGCCGGATATCTGCCGGTTGCCTTGTTTCTCTGGTTTACAGCGGATTAAGGATTGTATCTCAGGCTTTCTGTCTTTTTGAGATGAACAGATCGATGATTTTATTCAGTCTTTCCCCAATTTTAACAAGGGCCTGTGCCGCCTCGCTGTTGGGCGCGTATTCGCAGACGGGAAGAAATGTCTTGGTTGATTCCGGTACCATGGGGTCTTCTGGAATGTCACCGAGATCCGGAAGACTTATACCGAGGTATTTGGCGGCAAGCTTCTGCAGCCTCATTTTATTCAGTTTTGAATGAGGGACAACTCTGTTGGTGATCAGCAGAGGATGAAAGTAACGCAGTGACTGCTGCGCAATCTGTCTGGCGCCTTCCTGAGTGTTTTCGGCTAATTCCAAAACATCATTGAGCGAGTTGAAGCTGTGATTTTTTAAGTTGGCGCTAACGTCACTGCTGGAGAGAAAGCTGCCCAGTGCCTTGCGGATAGTGGCAAGCTGCAGGAATGTATAAAAGTCCATGATGGCAGTCGGCTCAGGCAGCGTTGCACAGATCTGAATATCGGAATGCATGAAAAAATCGAGAGCGTGGTAGCTTGCTCCGGCTCCTACATCGATCAGCAGCACATCGGTATCAACCTGCGAAAGGGCCCTGAAAAGTCGCTGTTTCTCCTGGTAGCTCATATTGGCTGTCTGTAGGGTGTCCCCGGTGCCGGCGATAATCTGGATTGACGGAAAATTTTCCAGAGTAAGGCGAAGTTCATTCAGGTCATTAGTCTTTCTAAGCAGAAAATCGGTCAGCCGTTTGGCTGGTTCAAATTCGCCAAACATGATGTGGATGTCTGCCCCGCCAAGATCAAGATCAGCTATTACTACCCGTTTCCCGGTTCTTGCCAGAAGGAGTGCAAGGTTGCTGGTTATAGTGCTTTTTCCGGTGCCGCCTTTGCCGGAGCCTATGGAGATGGTAACTGTCATTTATTGTGCTGTTGTTGTAATTTTTCTCGTGTTTTGCTTATCTTTCATTATCTGCTGAAAATGGATCAAAATGCAATTTTCAATAATCAGGATTTTTATTTTACCGGTTTTCTCTTGTTGCGGATTTCAAGAATCCGTTCAGCTCGAGAAACTATTTTCTCCATTGTTGAGGTGGTGTTGTCCGGGCAGCTCCATAAAATCCAGCCTTCGGGTGAACGAAGGACGAGCTGATTATTTTCATGGCTGAGCACTGCGTTGGCGAGGCTTGAAATGTTGAATTCGGCAGTGGGCGTCGAAATTTGCGGCGGCGGCGGATTTTTTGCTGCTTCTTCAGTATCCCGCTTTTTCCTGCAGGAATAGCACAATTCCTCATCAGGAAATTCAAGAAGGTTGAGCACTGCTCCGCAGTTGTCGCAAAATTGCATGTAAATCCCTTTACCTTTGTATCAAGAAACAGAATTTCGCAAATCTGTTCCACTATCATCTTTAGGTCCCCCAGAACAGGATAACAGCTGGCTAACTGCGTATATGATAAATGACACTTACCCGATATAGCAACTATGCCCGTACATTCTTTTCGTCTGAAATAAAAAATAGTTAACCGAAAAACGTATGTCTGTGCTGTGTTTAAAAGCTGCGGCGCAACTTTGATGCTGCCTGATGATTAAGGCTGCATCAAAGAAAAACGCACTTGCGAGTTTTTTTAGAGAGGAAGGGAAATTACTGCGCTGACTGGATCAGGGGGTTGCAGTTTTTGATTGTTACTCGTCCCTGCAGTAAATTGCCTTTTGAATATTCACTGAAAATACAGGTGTTTGTTTTTGGATCGTAGTTTTCTATCCAGAGGTTGTCATCTTTCCAGGTCGCTGCAAGATGGTGCTGTCCGGCTGGCACAGCTATACTCATGACACCGCCGTAACGTTTAACGAAGATCTGTTGCAGCCAGAAATAGTATGATCCCCAGCCAAGCAGGAAAATTATTCCGGCCACGATCAGGCCGATTTTGAGATTATCGAATTTTTTGGCGCTGAGAAAGAGTACTACACCGATAAGTGTCAGGATTAGTGCCCAGTAGAAATAAGTAATCATTGTTTCTTCCCGTTAAAAAAAATGCTGAATTATTGCTCATTGTGAGGTTAACTGTAGTTATAACTGTTCTTACTATAACCAGAGTCGCAGGAGTGGCAAAGCGTTAAAGGGAAGAATTTCTATGTTGAAGAGTTTGGCTTTTAAGATATTTCCTTCAATTTCTCAAAAACCTACGCTTCTTGTTGAACCTATAGAAAGAACAGGCTAAAATCTTATTCAGATAATTGTCGACGGATTTAACGTCGGTTTGTTTTAGTTTTAATGCGTAAATGGTGGAGAGTTGTATGAGCATGCAACAGATGATCAGAGATGAATTGAAGGTTGCCATGAAGGCAAAAGACAGTGACCGTGTGGGAGCTGTTCGTATCCTGATCGGAGAATTTCAGCGTCAGCCGGAAAAGGATCTTTCTGATGATCAGGTCATCGGGATTATTAAAAAGCTGATAAAATCTGAGAAAGAGCTGCTTGCAGCAGCCGGAAGCGAGGAAAGCTCCGGTTATCTTGACGTGCTCGAAAGCTATCTGCCGAAACCTGCCGATGAGAATGAAATCAGGCAATGGATTAAGGATAATGTCGATTTCAGTGAATATAACAATAAAATGCAGGCGATGCGGCCGATCATGACTCATTTTGGTACAAGTGCTGACGGCAATGTTGTGAAGAAAATTCTTCTGGAGATGTAGCCTCTGCAAGGTAAAAGGATTAAACAAGAAAACTTGCTCTGAAAACGCCTCTGGTGGTTGTGGCTGGTTTAATCCTGGAACTTGTGTAAATGCATAATGTTTTTAAAGGGTTGAATCTGTAAATGTATTATCTGAAAGAAAGCTGCCGGGTCCTTCTTGTTTCGCTTCTCCTTCTTTTCTCTTTTTGTCATACTGTGTCCGCGGAAGAAGACCGCTATGATCTTGTCTATATCTGGGACAAAGATCTGGACAAGGTGCTGGATTACAAAGACACCCTCGATCAGCTGTTTGATGAAAAAACGGCTGAGAAACTCGTCCTGGTCGGTCGTGATAAGGAATATGGTGTCATTTACGATAGAAACGGTTCTGCCCGTTCAGTGGCAACTGACCTGATTCAGCATGGTGAAATCCTGCGTAAGGCAGGCCTTGATGAAGCATACGCTGTCAAAGATAAGGGGTACCACAGGCTTTATAATGTAAGTTATGGCCTTGGTTCCAATCTTGAGGTTCTGAAAAAGAGCTACGATAGAATATATAATTACCTTGGCAAAGGTGTCGGAAAAGATTTGAGCATTATCCAGATTTCCGAAAATAATTATTGTTTGATATACAGGCGTATAGGTGATCGCCAGTCAACCAGTGTGGTGGCCAGGAGGCATGCAAAGAAACTCAGGCGTCAGGGGATTTCCACCACAATTATTGCTGAAAATAACGAACCGGTGGTGTTCGGTGAGTCGAGTCTGCTGGATGAGAGCCGCAATGACAATTCTGTTGCCGAAGCTACGGCAGACAGCTTGCCAGAAGTGGAATTAAAACAGGAGGCTGAACCGGTATTGTCAGCGTCCAAAGAGGTTATTCCGGTTATTCGTGATGTGCCGAAAAAAGTTGTCCGTTCTTCAGAGAAGAGTAATACCAGTTCAGTTATTGTTGCCAGAACAGCCGGAACCACTGCTTTTGAACAGCAGGTTGAAGATCTGATTAAGCAACTTCGCCGTAAAGGCGCAATAGCCGGTGATGAAACCACCAGCTGGGTTGTTTATGATCTGGAAAAAGATACAACTCTGCTCGATATCAATGCCAATCAATCGTTTCAGGCGGCAAGTATGATCAAGCCTTTTGTTGCGCTGGCCTTTTTTCACCAGGTTAAGAAGGGAAAACTGCAGTACGGGTCAAAGAGTAGACGCTATATGGAGGCGATGATTCAGCACAGCAACAACAATGCGACCAACTGGGTCATGAAGGCGGTCGGAGGACCGGCAAGTGTCGATCATATCCTTCGTACCGAGTATGCCCATATATTCAAAAATACTGAGGTAACAGAATATATTCCTGCCGGTGGCAGAACCTATAAAAATCATGCTTTGCCGTCAGATTATGTTCGCTTTCTCCGCGCTCTCTGGAATCAGGAACTGCCGTACGGCAAGGAGATGAGAAGATTGATGGCCCTGCCCGGCCGCGACAGACTGTATTATGGTACTCCTATTCCACAGGGAACGCTGGTCTATAATAAAACCGGTTCCACGGCACATCTTTGCGGAGATATGGGGATTCTGGCGCCAAGGGATAAAAAAGGCGGAAGATTCCCTTATGCCATTGTCGGTATCATTGAACGTGAATCCCGTGCTGATAATTATGGCTCCTGGGTATCATCACGCGGCAAGGTGATTCGACAGGTTTCAACCCTGGTCTACGAAGAACTGAAAAAAACGCACCAGCTGCTCTAGCTGAAGAAAAGGTGGAAAGAGTTCTCTCTTTCCACCTTTTTTTCTTTGTCTGACGTACCTCCAGAGAACGTTTCTCTATTTAATTCCCGACATAACAAATAGTTGTAAGTAAAATCTGTCAGAACATTGGAAAAATATATTTTCCAATGTTATACTTTTCGATGGGAGATAAGGCTGTATTAACTACTTTGTAAATGAGGGTGCAGGCTTATGAAGAAAAAGCGGATCTTATCAATCTTCGGTACCAGATCTGAAGCCATTAAGATGGCTCCGGTATTGCTGGCGATGAGAGAGGCTGAAACGGTGGAGTCGATTGTCTGTATAACAGCCCAGCACCGTCAGAAACTTGATCAGGTATTAAGTCTTTTTGCCATTAAGGCGGATTTTGATTTAAATCTCATGAAGCCTGAGCAGACAGCACACACCCTGGCTGCTGAAATCATAACCAGTCTCCAGCAGGTGTATAAGCAGACCAATCCTGATTATGTGCTGGTTCAGGGTAGTTCTCTTACCTCTGTAAACGGCGCATTGTCTGCCTATTACAATAGAATACCATTAGGGTATATCGGCTCCGGGTATCGATCGGGTGATCTGAATGATCCCTGGCCGAACGAAGGCAGCAGCAGGGTCATCAGTGCAATTGCGGATCATCATTTTGTCCCGACTGAAAGCGCAAAAAACAATCTGCTCCATGAGGGTATTGATGCATCCCGCATCAGTGTTGTCGGTAGCACTGCAGTTGACGGCATAGAGATGGTGTATTCGATGCTGCAGAAAGGGAGTCAGTCCCATGATTTTATGCAGCAGAGGTTTCCGTATCTGAAACCTGACCGCAAGATTATTCTTGTGGCCTGCAGCAGGGTCGGTGCAGATCCGGTTCAGTTACAGCTGGAACTTGCCGGTGCAATTGCGAAATCTGCTCCTGAGGTAGATGTGGTATTGTTGAGTTCGGCTGCAAAGGTGCTTGAACAGCAGAGACCGGAGCTCAGCAGCAACATCTTTTTTCTGCCCCAGCAGGATTACTTGCAATTCGTATATCTGCTTCATCGCAGTTTTCTGGTAATCACTGACAGCGGCTGTATTCAGGAAGAAGCGCCAAGCCTGGAAACTCCAACTCTGGTCATGCGGGAGAAAAATGACCGGATGGACGGGATTAGTCAGGGAAGGGCCTTGCTTATCGGCCTTAATCCTTTGGCTGTCGCCGAGAACGTGAGAAAGCTTCTTGATGATCGTGAGCGTTATGCCATGATGGCGAAGGGCGCAAATCCGTTTGGAGATGGTCGCACAGCTGAAAGGATTGTGAACTGGCTTAAATAGAATTAACGGCCGTTTTCAGCGAGAATTTCCTCAACCAGTTCCCTGATCTGCGGACTTTCATCTCCTGTTTGAGCTGCAATAATATCAATCGCTTCCTTGCTTCCAATAATTGCCAGAACACTGATTGCTTCACCGCGGATATGGGGGTGATCGGATTGCAGCAATTTCTGTAGGGAAGGTATGGCCAGACAGGTTTTCGAGGGTTGTTCCGCCTGCAGGATTTCAAAGAGAACCGAGATTCCGAGCCGGACGGCAAAACGATCATCATCCAGAAGCTCACCCGTCCAGTTGTAGTAGGTCTCATCCTGACGGTACATGGCGGCTATGTTGTCTACATGGCCCATTTCAAGAAAATCTGCCATTACCTTTTTCAGCTCCCGGTCAGTCACCTGGTCCATTCGTGAACTCCTGTTTATGAAAATGAAATAGTTCCTATTAATTTACAGTATCCCGGTCATACTACAAGCAGAGAACAAAATGTGTGCTTATAAAGCTGCAGGGTCCGGCAAAAACAGCTTCCAATGTCCTCCCTTGTTTGTACTTTGTCAATCGAATGTGATATTTTAAAGAAAATAGAAACAAGCTGCCGTTCTGAGTGAGTTTTCCCGGAAAGTATTTATGAAGAGCAAGCGGTTGACAATGGCGAGGGTTGTGGGTGAAAGAAGCACTTAAAATGTATCTCGATAAAACAGGTGTCATCCTTCTCTTTGTGATGCTGGCAGGGATGCTGTTGTCATTTTATATGGATTTGTATCCTGCGGCGGCTGTCTTTGCTCTATTGGCACTTGCCGTATTCATCAGTTATCGGCAGATTACCTTGCAGAGCCGGAACAGCAATGTTCTTCTCTATTCCGCTCTTGATGGTTGTCCTGACGGGGTTCTCCTTTTAGATACTGACTTGACATGCAGCTATTGCAATGAGCAGGCTTGTGCCGTGCTTGGACTGGAGGCCAGTGAAATTCAGGGAACAGAATTGGCGTCTCTGATCTGCAATGAAAAAGATGGCGCTGCCCTGAATCATGATATTGAAATAGTCGAGCGGGTCATGCGTACCGGTGGCCGGGAATCGGTTTTTGAAGCGACATTTTATCGGAAGCGGGAAGCAGCTTTTCCTGTAGAATACAGGGTTTCAGCTGTTATAAATGGGCAAACACCATCCGGGGTGCTGCTCTTTTTCCAGGATGTGACTGCTCAGCGTCGGATTGAAAGTCTGCTGAATGAAAAGGTTGATGTTCTCGAAGGTCTTGAAAAACGGGGTAAAATAGGTTTCTGGGAATGGGATATTGCCAAAAAAGAACTGTCTATGTCGAAACAGTTCAGGCACTATCTTTCTTATGATCTGAAAGAGCCTGTTATGAAGGACTCCCGCGTCTTTCGCTATATTCATACTGAAGATCTGCCGCTTTTCAGGGAAAAAATAAGAAGCGCTCTTGCCGGTCACCCTATTGTCGAAATCACTCTCCGCACACTTCCGCAGAAAGGGAATATTAACGTACTGCACTTTTTCGGCAGAACGGAATATGATCAGTTGAATAAACCTTTGAAAGTAAACGGTTTCTGTTTTGACGTGACCGAAAAAACATATCTGGCGACACATATCAAAAGGCTTGAACAGGAACTAAAATCCTTGAAAAACAGACCTCAGCTCCTGGAAAGAAACCCGCATTCTGTTGATACACTGCGATTTATTACCGGAATGAGTCATGACCTGCGGACACCCTTAAATTCAATTCTTGGTTTTGCACAACTTCACCTTCAGAAAAGCTGTGAGTCTGAAAGTGATGTTCTCGAACAACAGAACTGTCATCGTATTATCGAGTCCGGCAAGCATTTGCTGCAGCTCATTTCAGATGTGATCGATTATGCAAAGATTGAGGCGAAGGAGCTCACGCTGACCATTGATTCATATGTTCTGGCCGGGATAATCAGGGAATCTCTCGAAGTATGTGATGTTGAAGCAAAGCACCGGGAAGTTGCTCTTACCTTTGACCCGCCTGCTGCAGAAGAAGTCTGGGTAACTGTAGATCGCGACCGGATGCGTCAGGCTTTGGTGAATCTGCTGTCGCATATTCTCGCTTTCTGTTCGGGTGGAGAAAAAGTCGTCATTCGTTATGGGGTGACCGATAGCGGAATGGTGAAGATCGAAATAGTCGATGTTAATAACGTGATACCGCTCGATAAAGTTATGCCGATATTTTCTGATATGGATCCACAGGGAGTACAACGGAAAATGCAGGAAATGGAGCTCAAGCTGGCCATAGCAAAACGGCTGGTCGAGCAGATGGACTGTACACTTCAGCTGGAGCGCGATACTGTGAAAGGTAATGTCTTCTCTCTTCAGTTGAAGCTGGGAAAAGCCGGGGAGAATACAATTACAGAGACATTATCATCTGCTCAGCATGTCGGGCAGCAGGAGCAGGCAGCCAAAGAATACACCATTCTCTATATTGAAGACAATGCTGCCAACCGGCAGCTGGTGAAATCTGTATTGAAGAAAAATGTTAATTATCTTCTGCTTGAGGCGGAGAATGGTGCTGCTGGCCTTGCTCTTGCTCAAGAAAAGGTGGTTCACTGTATTCTGCTTGATCTTAATTTGCCGGACATGACCGGCTATCAGGTAATTGAAGATTTGAAAAAAAATCCGCTCACAAGTACAATACCTGTAATAGCACTCAGCGGAGAAGTTTCACCGGAAGAAAAGGAAGCTACTCAACGGGCAGGATTTGACAGCTTTATTGGTAAACCGATCAATGTTGCAGAGTTCAGGCAGACGGTTGATCGTTTTCTGGCTCGATAATTCTGTTCTTCTTTTTACCAGGCCTTAAATACTTATCATGATTCTTTCCGAGAACGAGATTCAGGATGCCCGTATCCTGATAGTAGATGATCAGCAGACCAATGTGGATCTGCTGGAGCAGATTCTTTCACAGGCAGGTTTTACCTCTGTTCTCGGCATTACGGATTCAACCGAGGCTGTTTCTCTCTATCATGCATTTAAACCGGCACTGGTTCTGCTTGATATCAATATGCCTGTAATGGATGGTTTTGAGGTGATGGAGGGCTTGAAATCTCTCGAGGAGGATTCTTACACTCCGGTGCTGGTGCTGACAGCAATGCAGGATGAAGAAACCAGGCTCCGTTCATTGCAATCGGGAGCACAGGACTTTCTCACCAAGCCTTTCAACACGGTTGAAGTAATTACCCGCATTAAAAATATGCTGCGTATCCGGCTGCTTCATCAGAAAGTTGCCCAGCACAATGCTACCCTTGAGCGTACTGTTCGGGAGAGAACCTGGGAACTCTATGAAACAAGGCTCGAGATTGTCCAGCGACTGGGGCAGGCGGCAGAATACCGGGATAATGAAACGGGCAATCATATTATACGAATGAGCAAGATGTGCATGCAGCTTGGTCAACTAGCCGGGATGAATAGAGATCAGGCCGAGCTATTGTTGCAGACCAGTCCCATGCACGATGTTGGTAAAATTGGCATTCCCGATGCCATCTTGTTGAAGCCGGGGAAACTTTCCAATGAAGAGTGGGTGACGATGAAGCAGCATACAGTGATCGGTGCCAGGCTTCTTGACGGCCATTCATCTGAAATGATGCTTATGGCGAAAAGTATCGCTTTGTCTCATCATGAAAAATGGGATGGAACCGGTTATCCATATGGTCTGAAAGGTGTGGACATCCCGCTGGTTGGAAGAATTGCCGCTGTGGCCGATGTCTTTGATGCCCTGACATCGAGCCGACCGTATAAAGAACCGTATCCGGTTGAAAAAGCTCTTGAGATCATCAAATCCGGACGAAGCACTCATTTTGATCCGGAACTGATCGATATCTTCTTTCTTCATCTTGATGATTTCATTGCTATCAAAGAAAGTCTTCTGGATGAAAACCAGCAGAATGTCACCAAGGTTGTTCTCAGTGAGAGAGATCTTGAGGCTGGTGTCGGTTGAGAGCATCAGTCTGAAAAGGCCAGTCGTATTCCAAGGAGCGTAAAGAGTCCTCCGTTTATCCGTAAAAGCCATTTTGAGAAGCTGCTGTTTTCACGTAATCGTCTGCTGATAACTGCTGAACTGATTGCGACAATCAGGCAGACGATGGTTCCTGTGGTGATAAATATCATGCCGAGAACAGCAAAGGAGAGAGCCTTGTTCGGGCTGTCAGCTGCTATAAACTGTGGAAGAAAGGCGAGAAAGAAAAGGGCAACCTTGGGGTTGAGAATATTAGTAATGGTCGCCTGCCGGTAGATGGTGAGCAGTGTTGTGTGAGGCAGTGATTTTGTCGTAGTAGTTCTGGAGGTGAGTGATTGTTTCAGCATGAGCAGCCCCTGCCAGATAAGATAGACGCCGCCGGCCAGCTTGATAAAGAAAAAGGCGTTGGCAGATGCCGCTATAAGGGCAGAGAGGCCGACGGTGCCAAAGATTGTGTGACAGACTGCGCCGGTGCTGATGCCCAAAGCCGATACTATTCCCGCCTGTTTTCCCTGGCTGATGCTTCTTCCCATGATGTAGAGATTGTCAGGGCCGGGAAAGAGATTCAGCATGATGCCGGTGGTGATAAAGAGAAGCGGATTGACAATACCAAGCATATGGGCCTCATATGTTTAAGGGATTAAATAAGGGGTTATACTATCTCTTCTTTCAATAAAAGCAAAAAAAATATGCAGGTGTGATCAACGGTGCTGATCTCGGAACGAGTCGAAAACCTGTCTCAACTGTCTTAATAATGAAGGGAGCAGGCATGAGGTGTTGAAACAGGTCGTTACTCATCTGATATAAAAAAAGGCCGGTCGAAAACAGATGTCAGTTTTCGACCGGCCTTTACACACTCAACACCGGGCCGTGTTGAAGAGGGGGATGGATTTAAGTACAGCCCGATGTCTTTGTTTTTTAATGTATCTCGACAGAACGTGGTTTTGCCGAAGCCGATTTTGGCAGGATAAGTTTCAGCACTCCTTCCTTGAATTCTGCTTCAACATTACCTGCATCGATGGTATGCGGGATGGAAAAAGTGCGCTGATATTCCACTTCGCCTATTTCGTCCCACTGTACTGCACCGTCTCGACGCAGTTCTCTTACCCCGGTCAGGGTGAGTTTGCCCTGGTCAATATTGACCGAGACCCTGTCTTTAGCTACCCCCGGCATATCGGCATGGAGAAGAATTGCTTCCTCATTCTCGTAGATATCAACCAGCGGTATGGCTACAGCTCTATTGTTTGTTTTCTGCTCTATGTTTTCCTGGCTTTTCACGATCTCATTTCTCTCTTGCATAGCGCTACTCCTTTCACGAAAACGGTGTTTTTCTTCACTTTCAGTGAATGGTGATCTGCTTTAACTGTTCTGATGCAGCCTTTGGCAGTGTGAGGGTGAGAAGGCCGCTTTCGAGTTTTGCATCAACCTTGTCGACATCTATGTCGTATGGCAGTGTAAAACTGCGGGTGAAACTGTTGACATCGCGTTCGACTCTGCGTTTTTCAAAACCTTCCGGTATATCAATCCTGCGCTCTCCGCTCAGTTCGAGATATTTTCCCTGAACCTTGACGTTGAGGTCTTCTTTTTTTACACCGGGCAGCTCTGCTGTTATAACCAGCCTGTCACTGGAATCGTACATGCTGGTACGAGGGGCACCATCGCTTATTTTCCACACAAAACTATTGCTGTAGTGCCGATCAAAATCAGTAAAAATTCGGTTCATTGAACGAAGCAGTCCCATAGCTCCAAGCATACTGTTCAGTTCATTTGCTGTGTTCCACATTGTCGTTCCTCCTTACCTTTTTCAAGAAGAAATGATTTGTTGCCTTTTGCTGTAAACGCGTCTTTTCTTTGATGGTCAAGCCTTTACAGCCTGGTTCTCTTCGATTGTGTCAGAAATATAATTACCCTGATTTGTATGTCAATATTCAGATGTTATCTTTTATGATAAAATATAAAAATTACTAATACGCTATAAATTGACAAAGTAATATCTGGTCTTACTTTAATCAATAAGAATGAGGCATGAAAAAATGAAACCAGGAGTATGGCAGTATGAAAGACTCTCTATCAATAGATGAATTAAGAGGAAAACAGTCAGTTCGGACGACATTTAAGCTGCCGCAGCAGTTGATTGATGTACTGGGTGTTGCGGCGTCACAGTTTGGCATTAAACAGAAATCACTGCTCGATCAGCTGATTGAGGAAGTCGATACAGTGGAGATGAAAAGCAGATGTGATGCTGTTGGATTGAAAGATGCGGAAGCGAGGCCTAAAACCTTTGTGCTGAGCAGGAACGCACTCAATGCAATCAACCGGATTGCCAGACAGCAGAAGATGTCAAGAGATACGGTGGCAGAGTATTCAATTATTCAGCTTCTCCCATTAATGAATGAAGAGAGAAAAAAGCACCTGGTACGAAAAAGAATAAATGATGAATTTCACAAATTATTTGACCAGGGCTTGAGCCTGCTTGAAGAGACAGGCAGACATCTCGGAGAGAATGATTTGTTGTACGAGATACTCGACAGACAGATTGAGGCGACCAAAAAACATCTGGACGCAATGGATAAGATGGTTGAGAAGGGCAGTCCTTTGGAAGAGTGGTAGACAGACTACAGCTGGCAACGCGGAAACCATATTGTCGGCGCAGGGCGATACATCACGGCATATTCGGCGCCGGGTATCAAAGATAAATAATGAGAAGAGAGTAGCAAAAAATGAAAGCACATGATTTTTACACAACACTTGGTGTGTCAAAAGGTGCGGACAGTAAGGAAATTCAGCGCGCTTATCGTAAGCTTGCACGGAAGTATCACCCTGATATCAATAAAGATGCGAAGGCTGAGGCGAAGTTTAAGCAGATTAACGAGGCATATGAGGTGCTGAAAGATCCCGAAAAACGAAAGCTTTATGACACCTATGGAGAAAATTGGGACAAAGTTGATCCGAATGCCCAGGAAAAATGGAACAGATATTCAGGCGGCTCATCAGGAAACAGCGGGTATCAGGGTTACAGCTTTACCGGAGGAGATTTTGGTGAACATGTCGATTTAAACGATATATTTGCTAATCTGTTCAACCGTGAAAAAAGCGGCGCATATGATGACGGAGGAGGAAGGTTTCATTCGTTCACATCGCAGAAAAAGCAGCCGCAGGAAGCTGAACTGAGCATTTCAATAGATGAGGCGGTGAATGGTTCTACCAGATCTATAACTCTGCAGTCTTATGAAATGGGCGCCGACGGACAGTTTAGACCGCAGAGCAGAAAGCTCAGCGTAAAAGTCCCGAAAGGGGTGATCACAGGTTCCGTTATCCGTTTAGCAGGTCAGGGCGGCAATGAAGATCTGCATTTGAAAATAACAGTTGAAGATGATGCAAACTTTCACGTTGAAGGACATGATCTGCACACAACCGTGCATGTTTCTCCCTGGGAGGCGGCACTAGGAGCCAAGGTTCCAGTGAAAACAATGAAGGGTGTGGTAAATCTTACCATCCCGAAAGGAACACAGTCAGGCAGAAAGCTGAGGCTTCGCAGCAAAGGCATCCCCCACCGGAGTGACGGTGCAGGAGATCTCATAGTCAATGTGGATATCTGCGTCCCGGATCACTTGAGTTCAGCGGAAGAAAAGCTGTTTCAGGAGCTGGCCAAAGTATCTGCCTTTAATCCAAGAGCAGTAAAAGGGCAGGAGGCAACGGTATAATCTCCGTCAGGGCGGACAAGATCGTTCATGCTTCATATTAAGAACGATCTGGTCGTATGGATGTATTGGCTGATTTTCTGCTGACAAGAGAAACCCGTTGCTGGCATCTTGATTTTCTCATCGAAGACAGCCGTATATGACAGAGAAACAGGGTACTGGCTTCTTGTAAAACAATATCAGAAGATTTATTCTGTGTGCTGACTGAAATATCATTGATATACAACTGTGAAACTGCTTTTTCATTTGCAATGGTGAGTAATATGACGATTGACTGGCTTGGCTATTTTGCAGCTTCCTTGACAACTATTGCATTTTTTCCCCAGGCTTACCTGATCTACAAGACAAAACGAGTTGAAAATCTGTCGCTTGGCTTGTTCTCTTTATT
>QKIH01000065.1 GCA_003249645.1 Desulfobulbaceae bacterium
ATCGACTGGACGAAAGTTGCCGGCAATAGGCTTCGGATGCATGGGCTTGTCGGAGTTTTACGGCCAGCCAATGGAAGAAAACGCAGCAATCAGGTTATTGCATGAAGTGATAGAGCTCGGCGTTGAACATTTCGATACGGCAGAAATGTATGGTGTCGGCAGCGCCAATGAAACACTTCTTGGCAAAGCATTCGAGAATCGGCGGGAGAAGGTCTTTATCGCCACCAAATTCGGCCCGACACGTGATTTCAAAACCGGGGAGTTCACTGGACTCGACGGTTCACCTGAAAACTGCCGCCGCGCCGTTGAAGGATCACTGCAGAGGCTGCGTACCGAGGTTATCGACCTCTATTATCTCCACCGTGTTGATCCAAATACCCCAATTGAGCAAACGGTAGCCACAATGGCAGAACTTGTCGCTGAGGGCAAGGTCCGCGCCATAGGTTTATCCGAGGCATCAGGTCAAACCATTAGACGTGCAGCCAAAATCCATCCGATTGCGGCTGTACAGTCGGAATACTCAATATTCAGCCGGGATATTGAAAAAGAGGTCATTCCCGCCTGCCTCGAAGTAGGTGCTTCACTTGTCGCTTACTCTCCGCTTGGCCGGGGAATGCTGACGGGGAGATTCAAGTCAGAGGCTCTGGAAAATAGCGACTGGAGGCTGTCAACGCCCCGCTATCAGGGAGAAAATTACCTTTCCAATGTGGCCCTGGTTGATCAGATCGAGGCAATAGCAGCAGCAAAGTCCTTTACGCCGGCACAGATAGCTCTTGCCTGGGTAATCGGTCGAGGTGAACACATCATGGCCATTACAGGGACCACCAAGCTGAAAAACCTCAAATCAAACCTTGGCGCCTACGATGTGGAGTTATCCGAGGATGAACAAAAGATCCTGAACGCACTGGCGGAGAGTGTCAGGGGCAACCGTTACGACGAATAGGGGATGGCTGGCATCAATGGCTGACCCGTTCTGCAGGAGTTAGACCCAGAGGGTAGCAGACAACGCTCCCCTTCCTTCACCTGGCGGTTACGATACAGTCTCATTCCGGTACGTATTATAACCGCCATATCCACTGTTCCTCGATGGCCCCGCCGGGGCCGTACCAGGGCTGCTTCATTTCTAGAACCGCCCACCCCTCTTTCAGCTCCTTCTTTATTTCGTAACTGACTTTGTAGAATTTATAGACCAGATCAGGATTGTGGTATTCATCGCTGAAAGGACATCGTTTCCGGTCTATCAGATCAATACGGAGAACCTTTCCCTCCAACGAACCAATGTAGTTGTTAATCACCTCCATCCTTTTCCGCTGAACCTTCCCGGACATAATCACACAGAGCCACACCGATATTCCGCCAGCTATAAACGTGAGTAAAAACGCATATTTTAAACTCATATCAAACACCTCCATGGCAGTCAGTCAATATTCATTAAAAGAAAACGACATTCCCCTCTTATCATTCTACCAGATCAGGCACAAAACCATCTCATCTTTTCGGGATGCTGGAAACCCATTGGAATGAAAGATAAAACTCAGGGGATTTTCTACGGATTTTTTTTCACAACTGTCGCCCCGATGACAGACAGATGCGGCAATATTTTCTATGGATGGCTCAAAGGAAAGATTTGGAAAGTGATTTTCTCGTGGCTGACACCATATAACAGTCAACAATCGACCATAGCGTCGAACAAAATCAGGAGTAAGACTATGACCGGGGAATTGAAATATGAAGAGGTGTCACAGGACAACAGTCTGCAAGCTATAGACTGCAGAAATCCGGCTGACCTCACCGAAAACGCATGGAAACGTTTCAGCCAGTCCGCTGTTCACAAGAACGAATTATCACTGGATGACTCACTATGGGAAACCTGCTTCGGCGCGGCTCACATCTTTGCCAAAGCACTGCAGCTCGGAAGAATACGGGGCATCGTCGGTCTTTTCTCTCAGGAAGAGTCTACTGAAGGCACCTCAGATCAATACACCGAACTTATAACCGAATTCTTACAGCGCGACATTCTGGTCGTTACTTTCGGCATGGCAGCCGTGGCAGTTGAGCAACTCGCATTAAACGTAGCTGACACAATCGACCTGGCCGGCGAAGGTCTAGCGGAGTTCTGTACCAATCTCGATATTCAGCCGGTCCTCATAATGGGTAAATCGGATACCATTGGCCGATTTCAGGAATTCTGTAATCTGATTGCCGAGCAAATAGCGCTGCAGCCTGACAGTGTACCATTTGCCGCCTTGTTCTTTGAAAGAGCGGCCGCAGACAATGATACAATAAGCCTGTACGACATCCAGGGCGATTATATTGCACCTGCCGACCCGGGGCAGACAATAAATGTGGATCATATCGACTCACATATTCACCAGAAACGTCTCGATATACCTTGGTGCGACCGCTACCACTGCAGCATTTTTTCCTGAAATAGTTTCCTGCAGGCCTCTTATTGAAGGGGCCTGCAAAAAAATCTTTTCCACCGATAAATAATAGTCCTTTTTTATCCTTTTCTTTGAGGCGGCCCCTTCTTCTGTGATATCCTGATGGAGAGATATCACAACATATATCAGACATTCTGACAGGGAACTGCCATGGCACATTATTATGACCTGTCCGTGGAAGATGTGCTCACCACTCTCGACAGCAGCTTAAACGGTCTTTCTCAGCAAGATGTAAAAAAGCGGCGAGAAGCAACCGGATTGAACAAAATTGATCCTCCCCCTCCTGTTCCCGCCTGGAAAATTCTGCTCAATCAATTTTCCAATTTCATTATCTACCTGCTTCTCTTTGCTGTCTTCTTCTCTATCCTCATCGGAGAATATGCTGACTCTCTTGTTATTCTTGCGATCCTGATCATGAATTCCATTATCGGGTTCTTTCAGGAATACCGGGCAAACCGTTCCCTTGAAGCACTGAAGAATATGGCCCGAATCAACGCCAGGGTAACCCGTGACGGAATAACTACCGAAGTTGACGCCGAACAGCTGGTGTACGGAGATATCGTCGAGCTGGAAAACGGCGATAAAATCCCGGCTGACTGCAGGCTTCTGCATACGACAGAACTGCAGATAGAAGAATCACCGCTGACCGGCGAAAGTGAAGCCGTCACTAAGTGTATCGAAGCGTTGTCCGGCAACCGGACTCTTTCTGAACAACACAACATGGTATTCTCCGCAACGACAGTTGTCGGCGGCAGAGGGCTTGCAGTGGTTACCAGCTGCGGCATGCAGACGGAAATCGGCAAAATATCACAGCTCATTGCCGATGCTGAAGAAAACAAGACCCCGCTGCAGGAACGGCTAGACCGTTTCGGCCGCAACCTGGGTTTTGTCATTATCGGTATCTGTCTCATTGTCTTCACCATGCTTATCGGCCGTTTTGCCGTCAACCATGAGTCGTGGGACCGGTATGTTCTGCTTGAGTTTGCCTTCATCGCAATAAGTCTTGCGGTTGCAGCCGTCCCAACCGCCCTGCCGGCGGTGGTGACCATTGCTCTTTCCATCGGCACTCAGAAACTGCTGGCCAAGAACATGCTGGTAAGAAAGCTCAACTCGGTCGAAACCCTTGGTGACTGCGATGTCATCTGTTCAGATAAAACAGGCACGCTCACCCGCAATCAGATGACTGTCATCAAGGCTTGGACGATGGATGATGAATATGAATTAAACACAGACCCAGACGCGACCCCGATATTGCCATATTCCCTTACAAGGCTCTTTCAGGCAGGAATATTCTGCAACAACAGTGTTAATCAATTTCGCGCGCACTCAAGCGGCAATCCTACGGAACTAGCTCTTCTTCAGGCGGCACACAATCTGAATATTTCAGCGCACGGCCTAAGAATCAAGGAAAAGCCCTTCGACTCCAACCGCAAGTGCATGAGTGTCCTGGTCGATACGGATATGGGTCTTCGCCTTTTTACCAAAGGCGCCCCAGACCATCTGCTCGATAAATGCAGTACCGTTCTTATAAAAGACTCAGCTGAACCGATCACCGAGGATCACCGACGACAAATCATCAGCACCTATCAACAATACGGCTCCAGGGCTATGCGGGTTATCGCTCTGGCCTATAAAGAAGCCGAGGATCCGGCAGTAATAGAAGAAACCGGTCTCACCTTCATCGGCCTGCAGGCAATGATCGACCCGCCGCGCGAGGATGTCATTGATTCCATCAGGCGGGCAAAGCAGGCACATATACGTTCCATTATGATCACCGGTGACCATAAGGCCACTGCCTGCGCCATTGCTCAGGCAATAGGCATCAGCGGTGACTGCCTGACCGGGCATGAACTCGACAGCCTGTCAGATGATGAGCTTTCTGAGAGGCTCCTGACAACCAATATCTTTGCCCGGGTCGTGCCGGAACATAAACAGCGCATCGTCAGCTGTCTTCAGCAGCATGGCCACACGGTTTCGATGACCGGAGACGGGGTAAATGATGCTCCGGCCCTGAAAAAGGCAGATATCGGCATTGCCGTTGGAAGCGGCACCGATGTAGCCCGCGAGGCATCTGATTTTGTTCTGCTCGACGACTCCTTTACCTCCATCGTTGACGGGGTTGAAGAAGGCCGCGGCATTTACGAAAATATTCAGAAATCGATCATGCTTCTTCTTTCCGGCAACCTGATGGAAGTGCTCATCATCTTCCTTGCTGTGCTGATGGATTTCAATCTGCCTTTGACCGCCCTGCTCCTGCTCTGGATAAACCTCATCACCGACGGTGCACCGGCTCTAGCCTACAGTGTAGACCCATACGGCAAGAATATTATGCTTCGTCCGCCGATCCCGCACGGGGAGAGCATTCTGCCGGCATCAAAACTGAAAATGCTTGTCACTCTGGGAGTGGCCGGAACGCTCATCGGCCTTGCCCTATTTCATTTTTCAGGCGGCAACAGCAGTGATGAATCGGCCCATATCAATGCCCAGACAATGATCTTCAACTTCATCGTTTTATACGAAATGCTGCTTGTCTTTGTCATTCGGCACCTCTATCAGGTACGGCTGTTTACCAACGGCTGGCTCTGGAGCTCTGTCATTTTTTCCATCCTTCTTCAAGGGGTGATTCTCTATACTCCTTTGCAGCATCTCTTTCATGTTACGCCGTTAGATGGAAGAGCTCTGGCAGAACTGTTTTCAGCCACCGGTATCTTTGCGGTTGTCTGCTTTATTGCAGCCTCTGTTTTCAGTAAACGATAAGGCTTAACTGTTCACGACCTGTAATTTGCCTCACCTCACGCAGATAGTAGTGGCAGCCTGCGGAGCTGTTCGTTATTCTTCTTTATGCTAAAAATCTCAACACCATGAATAACCGGGTAGACCGACAATGACTGAAACACAGATAACAACCACCTGCACCCGCGACTGTCCCAACACCTGCGGTCTGACCGCTACGGTAAAAGACGGTAGAGTAATCTCACTTACCGGAGCGAAGGAACATCCGTTCACCAGGGGACTCAGTTGTCACAAAACCGCCGCCTACATTGAACGGGTATACAGCAAAGAGCGGATCACAAGCCCCATGATCCGCAGTATATCTGGCTGGAAACGCTGTACATGGGACGAGGCGCTCGACTTGACAGCAGATAAGATGAAACAGTTCAGGGATGAAGACGGTACTGAGTCGATTCTCTACTATCAGGGCTACGGGGAGAGAACCGGGCTCAAACTGCTTAATAAATATTTTTTCAATCTTTTCGGCGGGGTCACCACCCTGCGAGGATCGCTTTGCGGTGGAACCGGACAGGCTTCACAGAATCTTGATCTTGGTGTCCGCATATCGCACGACCCGCTCGATCATTATAACTCGAAAGCGATGATCCTCTGGGCCAGAAATCCGGTTGTAACCAACATCGGTCTGGTTCCCAACATAAAACACGTTCGAAAAAACGGCGGTCGAATTATCGTCATCGACCCGTTCAGGAACAAGACTGCCGCGCTGGCCGACCGCTATATTGCTCCTGCCCCGGGCAAAGACGTCTATTTGGCAATGGCAGCTGCCAAGATTATTTATGAACAGGAAAAGGAAGCCAGAGAATTTCTCACCAATCACTGTCATGGTGCCCAGAAATATAAAACGCTTCTTGACCGCTATACCATAAAAGAGCTGTGCTGCTTAGCCGGTGTGACGGAGAATGACGCCGACTATCTTGCCGATACATTGATCAATTCTGCACCAGCCTCCATACTGCTTGGCTGGGGACTTCACCGGTATAAGGATGCCCATTATTCCATCCGCGCAATTGATGCCCTGGCGGCTATTGCCGGAACCATCGGCATTGAAGGCGGAGGGGTCAGTCAGGGCTTTGAAGAATACGGTCCCTACGATCCGAAATACTGGGGCGATGAGCTGAATCCGCCAAGGCGTACCCTGCTCATGCCGGTCATCGGTGAGGAGATTATCAAGGCTCAAAACCCGAAGATTCGAATGATCTTTTCCACTGCGGCCAACCCGGTATGCATGGCGCCAAACAGCAATAAGGTTATAGAGGCATGGCAGCAGGTTGAATTCAAAGTCTACTCCGGTCACTTCATGGATGATACGGCAGAGCTTGCCGATGTTTTTCTACCTGCCACTACTTTTCTTGAAGAAGACGACGTCATGGCCAGCTACGGTCACAACTATGTCGGAGCAGTAAACAAGGCGATCGAACCTGTAGGTGAAGCACGCACCGATTTTCACATGTTTTCTTCACTCGCCAAACGTTTCTCTTTTGCTGACAGGTTCTGCCGCCCAGCCGAGGCCTGGCTTAACGATATATGCTCCCCCATCACAGAGTGGGGAGGCAGCCTGTCTGCATTGAAACATGAACCCTTTCGTATCCCTGAACCCATGGCACCGTATCTGGACAAACATTTTCCAACGCCTTCCGGAAAGTTTGAATTCATGACCGAGTTTGATCAACAACTCCTTGAACACGGCAACGATGAACACTATCCGTACACCCTGCTGAGTGTCGCAGCTAACAGTACAATATGCTCTGAACGCACCATGGCCGACCACACCTCCCTGCCTGAAGTCTCAATGCATCCCGATGAAGCACTTCTCCACAAGGTAAAAAACGGTGATGAAATTATCGTGAAAAGCCAGATCGGCGAAATACGGGCAAAACTCCGAACTGATGAAAATGTTCGGAGGGACTGCCTGATCAGCGAAAGAGGCGGATGGATAAAAGCCGGTCACGGACTCAACAGGCTGACGCTTGATATGGCGAGCACGATTGGCAACGGCACTCCTTATTACCAGACAAAAGTAACTGTACTGCCGATAATTTAATAATAACAGCACATTGACCTGGAGGTGGAATGTACATTCGGTATTGTTAAAAGTCTTGCTGAATGAATCATTTGCAGGAGTAAAGCTACAGCCTTATGCCAGCTTTTTTCCTTAAATGATTAGATTATTCTTCCTTTTAGACGTATACTTGCTCTAAATTATAGGCCGACAGTTCAAATAGTTGGCATTTAAGTACTTCAATACAAATAAAAAAACGTTTATCGCCCATGTTTACCCCCGTCAAAAGGCCGAAATTACGGTTCCATGTCATGGCAAAACCTGCAGGACCGGCATGTAACTTGAATTGCACCTACTGTTTCTATCTGCATAAAGAGAATCTCCTGTCCACGACTAACAATTGGCGCATGTCTGATAAGATCCTAGACAAATTTATCAGGCAATACATTCAGGAACAGGATCACAACGAAATTATCTTTTCATGGCAGGGAGGAGAACCTACCCTTTGCGGTCTTGAGTATTTCTACAAAATCGTTGCTCTGGAACGCAAATACATGGGCAATAAAATTATTCAGAATGACCTCCAGACCAACGGCACACTCCTCGATGAAAACTGGTGCGGATTTTTAAAAGACCATAATTTCCTCGTTGGCCTCAGTATAGACGGACCGGAACATCTGCATAACATCCACAGGAAGACCAAATCAGGGAAGGATACTTTTGACAAAGTCATGCATGCAGTTGAGCTGCTGCACAAATATGATGTTCCTTTCAATGCTCTTGTCACCCTCAATCGGGATAACTCCAGACAACCGCTTGAGGTTTACCGCTTTATCCGTGACAAGGTTCAACCACGGGCGATTCAGTTTAATGCCTGCGTAGAAGCAAAACCATTTAAACAGACCGCTCCACCATATTGGGATGCCATGGAATTTCCCGTCCTTGGAGATCCCAGGATAAAACCCGGCAATGCTGACTCCGTGGTATATGACTGGTCAGTCGATCCTGATGATTATGGCCAGTTCCTCTGCGACGTCTTCGATGAGTGGTACGCACACGACGTCGGCAGGACCTTTGTCTACAACTTCGAATGCGTTCTGGCCCTCTCCATGGGTATTCAGGGCTACATGTGCGTCTTCGATCAGATCTGCGGCAAAGGACTGGCCATAGAACATGACGGAGCTGTCTATTCATGCGACCACTTTGTCTATCCTGAGCACAGGCTGGATCGTATACAGAACAAGTCACTGGGAAGTATGGTCTTATCGCAGCAGCAGAAAAAGTTCGGCTTCAACAAGACCTACGGTCTGCCAACATACTGTAGAGATTGTTCTTATCTTCAGCTGTGCAACGGCGAATGTCCGAAAAACAGATTTATTCGAACGCCGGATAGTGAACCGGGCCTCAATTATCTCTGCAGCGGCTTAAAAAAATATTTCCGTCACATTGAGCCATCAATAAAGAAACTCGCTGACGAAGCACGAGAACGCCAAGCTTTTGAAAGTATCATTTCCACATCGTAATACGGTAATTTATTTGAACCCGGGAGCAGGTATAACAATAGACTAGAGGAGGATGCATAATGGATTCGAAAAGACCAACAGAATCCTGCTGGTGAAGGAAGGCCTTATTGGATAGTTGTGCGTTTCAGTAGAAACTCCCTTTGATTTTAGGAGAAAAAGATGAGACATGTTCTTTATCGGGGCGTTATCCCCTGGTTAGTATGTATTACTTTTGCAGCGGCAACTTCATCATTTGCTCAAAATCTGCTTCCATCCTGGAACGACGGAGAGGCAAAAAAAGCGATTACCTCTTTTGTAACAACGGTTACAGATGCATCGAGTCCTGATTATGTTCCACCGTCAGAACGTATAGCCGTTTTTGATAACGACGGCACTCTCTGGACTGAGCGACCAGTCTATTTCCAGTTATTGTTTGCCATCGACAGGGTAAAAGAGCTTGCAGACAAGCACCCTGAATGGCAGACGCAACAGCCCTTTAAGGCAGTGCTGGAAAATGATATGGAGACTCTGGCCGGATCTGGAGAGAAAGGGCTGATGGAACTTCTCATGGCCAGCCATGCCTATATGACCACAGAAGAATTCACCCAGATAGTCAAAAAATGGCTGTCTTCCGCCACTCACCCTACCCTTCACAGGCCGTATACAGAGCTCGTTTTTCAGCCGATGCTTGAGCTGCTCAATTATCTGAGGGCAAACGGATTCAAAACCTTTATTGTCTCAGGTGGAGGCATCGAATTCATGCGCCCATGGACAGAAAAGGTATACGGAATTCCGCCTGAACAGGTGGTCGGCAGCTCAATAGTCACCAAATTTGAGTTACAAGACGGCAAGCCGGTTCTGGTTCGTGAACCGAAAATTAATTTTATTGATGATAAAGACGGGAAACCTATCTGCATAAATCAATATATCGGCAGAAGACCGATTTTTGCCTTCGGCAATTCCGACGGCGACCTGCAGATGCTGCAATGGACAACCTTAAATCAAACCTCTAAACGATTCGCAGGTATTGTCCACCATACCGATGGTGATCGGGAATTTGCCTATGATAAGGATTCCCATATCGGCCGCTTGGACAAGGCTCTCGCAGAAGGTGCGGCTCACGGCTGGACTGTTGTCGACATGAAAAAGGACTGGAAAGTGATTTATCCGTTTGAACTCCAGTAAACCTCGCTCCCTGAAAGACCGGGATATTATCCTGTCTTTCAGTATTCTCCAGCCATCTAGTTATGCTTTCTTAACAACCGAGCATTTCAGATACATAGCTCCGATTCCGGGAACCTTGCAGGAAATATCATGACCGTTCACCGGCTCGTCCAGTAATCGTATTCCCTTAACTTTAGTCCCAGACTTTATCGTATCTTTACCAGCTTTCAGATCCTTTATTACAGTCACGGTATCGCCATTTTGCAGAACCACTCCATTGGCATCGATAAACTGCGATGATTCAGTTGATGAATCTGCAGCAGCCTCTGGACTCCATTCATGACCGCATTCCGGACAAATCATCAAATGTCCATCGGGATAGGCATATGGTGAACTGCACTTAGGGCAAGTATTTTCTTCAGTAGACATAACAGTTCCTGATTAATTTATTATCGATCGAGAAACAGCATAAATGCAGTTTCGCCTTCTAAGATTCAACTACCTATACCAGCTTTGCTCTTCTTTGCAACATTTAGCCGAACAGTTACTCCCAGCTCAAAAACAATTTTATATGCTGCACTCTCATGCATAAAAAAAATCATGAAATACATTGTTTTCCTTTGAAATAATCCAGAAAATGTTAGAAAGATATTATGGACAAGACAGCAGCACACGCCATATTCCTTAAAACAAAACCAGTTAGCTTCTTATTATGCGACTAAAACTATCAGCATTCTTACTTGTAGTTCTATACGCCGGATTTGTATGGGCTGCTGGCGGAGGCCACGGTTCGGAGCAGGCGGCCCAGCATTTTCCCCCTGCATTTGAAACATATGGTGATGAAAACCTGCAGAGTATCTGGGCAATTCTTGTTCACCGAATCAAACATACACCTTTCAATCTGTTTGCAACGCTTATCTTTCTCGCTGCAATTATTCACACCTTCTTAAGCAGTAAATTTCTCTACTTTGCTCATAAATGGAAGGCTGAGCATCAAAAGAAAATAGAAGCCGGAGAAGAATCAGAACGCTCGACACACCTGATGTCAGAAATATTTCACTTTCTTGGTGAGGTTGAAGTCGTCTTCGGATTATGGGCTGTTGTGCTCCTGGTTGCGGTTACGCTCTTCTATGATTGGCCGACCTTCGTAAACTATGTCGGTCATGTCAATTACACCGAACCAATGTTCGTTGTGGTCATTATGACACTTGCTTCTTCAAGGCCTATTCTGCAGCTCTCTGAAAAGGTGATGAACCGCATAGCAATGATTTTCGGCGGTACCCTGTCATCATGGTGGCTCACTATTCTTACCCTGGGCCCGATTCTTGGCTCTTTTATCACAGAACCTGCAGCCATGACCATCTCTGCCATGCTGCTTGCAGAAAAATTCTATGAACTGAAACCATCGCGTAAATTCAAATACGCCACTATTGCCCTGCTTTTTGTCAATATCTCTGTCGGAGGGACACTGACCCATTTTGCCGCCCCTCCTGTTTTAATGGTTGCGGCCCCCTGGGGCTGGGGCCTTCCTTTCATGTTTACAACATTCGGCTGGAAGGCCGTTATCGGCATAGCTGTTTCAAACGCCATCATCTATTTCATTTTCCGCCAGGATCTGAAGGCCCTTGAAAGAAAGTTCAAACTCTCGATTCTCAAAACCCAGATTCGGGAAAAATATATCCAATCCGGCCAGATAAGACAGGATCTTCAAAAAGCACAGGAACGGATCAGCAGTGAACTGGCCGAAGAATTAAACAGAATCAAAGACTCCGCCAAAGAAGCCAGCATGAGTGTCTGTCTGCTCGACGACACAGACTGCTCACTTCTCGAAGAAACCTTCGATCAGGAATTTGAAGACCTTAAAATTCAACAGATGAGTGTAACCGTTCCCGGTCTGCTGCCAAGGGATAAGCGGCCTAAATTAACCGACCCGCACTGGGATCAGCGAACTGGAGACGTGCCGGGATGGATCATGGCTGTGCACGTGATCTTCATGATTTGGACCATTATGAATGCACATCATCCGGCAATTTTTGTTTCTGGTATTTTGTTTTTTATCGGCTTTTCACATGTCACCTGGCCGTTTCAGAATACGATCAACCTCAAGCCGCCGATGCTGGTCGGTTTTTTCCTGGGTGGTCTGGTAATTCACGGCGGACTTCAAGGCTGGTGGATTGCGCCTGTTCTAGGCAGTCTCAGCGAACTGCCGCTGATGATCAGTGCAACTGTCCTGACCGCCTTTAACGACAATGCGGCCATTACCTATCTCAGTACGCTGGTGCCGAACTTCACCGACAGCTTAAAATACGCTGTTGTCGCGGGTGCCGTAACCGGCGGCGGGCTCACAGTGATTGCCAATGCTCCGAACCCTGCCGGCCAGGCTTTGTTAAAATCGTATTTCAGCAACGGTATTGCACCGCTGCTGCTTCTGTTTTATGCGCTTTTACCGACCGTGGTTATGGGGCTTTGCTTTATCTTTCTCTAAGAACGAAAAGGTTAGGCAGAATTAATTATATCAACAGATGGAACATGGTAAAATCGGCTCATGCTGCAAAAGCATGTTAATTTAGCTTAACTTTGTGAAAAGAATATTGTATTTTAGACGGTCGTACAATTATATCGTAACGATTTAAGAACATTGTACATATTCTTTTTTACTGGCAGCTGATTCATTCTACACTTTATTTCATCTGAAAGGCTGGCGACATCCGGACGATGGTTGAAAGAACTGTTGGCTATATCAACAGTTACTCTAACACATTTATATGCTGATAACTTTTGACCTAGATGATACCCTGATCTGCTGGCAGAAAGAAATCCCCGTTGAACAGGTAACAAGGCCCTGGTACTTGTGGTGGTTTAAGCCTGAGCCCCTTCGCAAAGGAACTGTCGAGTTATTCAACAGGCTGCGCGATGCTGGCTGGGAAATTGGCATCTACACAACCTCGCACCGTCGGCCCTGTTATATCAGACGTCTTTTCGGCTTACACGGCCTACAACTTGATACCGTTACCAACCAGACCGGTCACGAAAAACTGATTCATCAACTCAAATGCAAGAGAAAGCCATCAAAATTTCCTTCCATGGTAGGAAGCGACCTTCATATAGATAACTCAGAGGGGGTCCTGATGGAAGGAGAACGCTTTCATTTTCATGTCCTGGTCGTCGAGCCTCTTGACCATGACTGGACTGAAAAAATCTGGATTGAAGCACAGCATATCGCCGAGATCAAGGGTTGAAAGCCTATCCTGATTACCTCAGATCCTGATGATCAGATCGGGATTTGACTGGGCTTCCAGAAACGTAGCAAAATGCTTCTTAATCTTCGGTAATTTATAGATTTTTCCAAACATATCCTTATTGGTCTGTTTGGCAAGAGTTGCAGGGTCAAAATAGGCCTTGGCATTATCAACAGTCAGGACAAAAGGCGGTTTGCCATAGTAAGCCAGAATATGGCTTATCAGTAGAACTCCGGTTCGATTATTTCCTTCGATAAATAACTGCGGCGTGCTCACCATCATCACGTAAACACCGGCTGCCTGCTTCCAGGGTGAGTCGTCTTTATGTTTCTTCGCCCATTTTCGAATATCACTGATACCGAATTCTTCCTGGTTGTAGAATCGATCGGCCGTTGCCTGAATATGTTTGCTGTATTCTTTCCTCGCATAGATGTCAGGCCCGCACAGAACAATATGATTCATTTCGAGCAGAGAATGAAGCTCGCTTTTTGCCAAGGGCGTTACTCCGTTTTCAAGCAGGTCGTTCAAATATCTGTAACCGGCCAGCATATTATTGAGAATGGTATCCCCAAGAGGTTCACGGCGCATCTCTAGAGTATCATTGATGGCATCGAAGTTTTTCTGGACATTACGCAGTGTCCACTCGATCTCTTCAATATTAAGGCGATACCGCTCTTTCATCTGTTCACAATTGAAGCAAAAGGAATAAAACCCTCTCTCAACTCGAAAAAGGGTTTATAACAAAGGGAATTGGTTCGACGTATAGTCGCATATAATAAGACAAATTTCCACTGTGATATCAGGAAAATTCGCCTTGCAGATACTCTTTGGTCAATTGCTGCTGCGGATTTTCAAAAAGCTCTTTGGTAGTATTCATTTCAACCAGATAACCCGAGCGGCTGCCTTTTGATATATCAATCCCGAAAAAAGCCGTCTGATCTGCAACGCGCATTGCCTGCTGCATGTTATGGGTGACAATCGCCACAGTAAACCGTTCTTTCAGTTTCACCATCAGCTCTTCGATCTGTCTGGTGGCAATAGGGTCAAGAGCGGAGCAGGGCTCATCCATGAGCAGTACCCGGGGTTCGGTCGCTATTGCCCGGGCAATGCACAACCGCTGCTGCTGGCCGCCTGAAAGCGACAGGCCGTTCATTTTCAGTTTGTCTTTTACCTCATCCCATAAAGCAGCGCCTAGAAGCGCCTGCTGCACCTTTTCATCCATATCGCCTTTAAACCTGTTCAGTCTGAGACCAAAGGCCACATTTTCATAGATAGACATGGCAAAGGGGTTAGGCTGCTGGAATACCATACCGATATTACGGCGAACAGAAACCGGATCTATATTTTTTCCGTAGATATCAACACCATGAAACTGTACTTCACCGACAAAACGAAAGCCGCGAATAAGGTCGTTCATACGGTTGATGCTTTTTAAAACAGTACTTTTTCCGCAGCCGGAAGGCCCGATAAACCCTGTGATCTGGCGTCTTTTAATCGGCACATGAGCATTTCTCACAGCAAGAAACTTTCCATAATAGATCTCTTCTGCCCTGCAGTCCAACGCCACGTCGGACGGCAAATCACTCGTATACGGTGCGTTTAACTCATATTTTTTATTAGCATTCATGAATGTATATGGTCCTTACAGGGTCAAAGTTAAATTCTGGTTCGTCCGCCAATGATGCGGCTTGTGATATTCAGCACGAAAACCATAATAACGAGGATGAGCGACGCCGCCCATGACAACTCAATGAGATTCTCATACGGACTGGAAGACCAGTTGTAGATAAGCACAGCCAGAGATGCGGTCGGTTCGTTGATATGCAGCCAGGTAGACGAAAAAAGAGCCGTGAATAAGAGCGGAGCCGTCTCACCTGCTGCACGGGCAACCGCAAGCACAACACCTGTTATGATTGCAGGAAGAGCCACTGGCAGCATGATCTTGAGCATCGACTGTGCCGGTGTGCATCCCATGCCGTAAGCTGCCTCTTTCATCGATTTCGGAACCATTTTAATTGCTTCTTCTGCAGTCAGCATGACAGTTGGAATCATCAAGAGAGCCAGGGCAACACCACCAGCCCATGCCGAGTAATGTCCCAGAGTCAGAACGACCACAGCATAGGCAAAAACACCTGCAATAATTGACGGCAGCCCGGTCATGGTCTTGGCACAGAATCTGGCAACTTCAGAAATTTTGTCATGGGGGCCGAGTTCTGCGAGATAAATTGCCGCCAGGATACCAAAAGGGATACTGATAATGCTGGCAATGGCCACCATACAGAAAGTCCCGACAATGGCATGGCCGAAACCACCTACACCAGGGCCGTCAAAGGCTCCGGGAGGCAGGGTGTAAAAAAGCTGCAGACTGAGACGTTTACCGCCGCGGTAAAGCAGCATCAGAAGAACAGAAAAAAGCGGGATACAGGCAAGGATTGCGCAGCATACGGTAATCGTGCTGAGCACAATCGACTTGAGGGCCCGCGGCTCCAAAGGCTGTTTTTCAAGGCTGGGGAGCTTTACACTGCTGTTGTTCATCGTGTCCCTCCCGGTGTTGCTTTATTGATAATAAATGTCCCTGCAATATTAACAAACAGTGTAATGAGCAGCAGAACACAGGCCGCGTACATCAGGGCACCTGTCTCGATGCCCGGACCAGCTTCAGGGAAGGTATTAGCAAGCATTGCCGCAATCGTATCCGCCGGAGAAAAGATGGAAAGCGAGACTGTCGACATACTACCGACCAGCATGGCAAGAGCCATGGTTTCCCCCAGTGCACGGCCAAAGCCAAGCACCAAGGCACCGAAAATACCCCCGGAAGCAGTGGGAAGAAGCACACGCAAAATTGCTTCCCATCTGGTTGTTCCCATACCGAATGCCGCTTCTTTGGTTTTGTGAGGAATAGCACGAAAGGCATCCTGGGAAATTGCAGCAACCGTTGGAAGAATCATGATAGCAAGAACCAGAATCGCCGGCAACATTCCCAAGCCGCTTAATCTGGTTGAAAAAAAAGGAATCCACCCGAGATGCTCGTGCAGGAAATTAGCGCCCGGTCGGATCAGCGGAACAAGAACATAGATGCCCCACAGCCCATACACAACGCTTGGAATGGCAGCAAGAAGCTCTATGATATTTTTAAGAATCAATTCGATTTTGTGCGGCAGAAAATCCTGAGTGATAAATATTGCGATGGAGATGCCGAAGAATCCACCGAGGATAAGTGCAAGAAATGAACTGTATACTGTTCCCCATATCTGCGGAAGAATACCGTATACATCTTCGCTTGAATCCCACACTGATGTGGTCAGAAAACTGAAACCTAACTCTTTGAAAGCAACAAAGGCTTCTTTACCTATTACATAAACGATGAATGCTAACAAAATGACTGTTGCCCAGGTAAACAGGCGGGTGGAAATGCTGAAAATTTTATTAAAATAAATGTCACCCGTTGAAGGTGGTTTAGACAGGGTCTGACCGCGCCCGTTGTCCAAAACTTTTTTTGTCATGTTATTCTCCATAGACAAAGGCATTCTCCATTTTCCGGAAAATGCCTTTTAACATACAGCTGTAGTGATGCAAGGTTACTTGATGTTCATGGAAGCAGCACGAACCTTCTCTACAACACTTTCCGGCAGCGGAATATATCCGGCCTTATCAGCAATTTTCTGTCCTTCGGTAATACCATACTCAACCATTTTACGAAGAGCTTCAGCCGTCTGAGCATCTTTGTTCTGCTTGTAGAACAGCATCCAGGTATAGGTAACTATCGGATAAGAAGTCTCACCTTCAGGATCAGTGATGAAAACGATCATGTTCTCAGGAAGAACTGCATTGGCAAGCGCTGCAGCACCACCCTCAGGACCAGGGGCAACAAACTTTCCATCCTTGTTCTGAAGAGCTGCCATCGGCAGGTGGTTCAACTGGGCAAAACCATACTCGGTGTACCCGATTGAGCCAGGGGTTTGACGAACGGTTGAAGAAACACCGTCATTCTTTTTCGCTTTAACCATGTTTGCAGGTGTCCACTGAACAGTTTTGTCCTGGCCTACCTTCTCTTTGAACTCAGGAGAAATAGCACTCAGGTGACCGGTAAAGTTATAGGTGGTACCTGATCCATCGGAACGAACAACAACGGTAATCGGCATATCAGGAAGTGCTACTCCCGGGTTTGCGGCAACAATTTTTTCATCATTCCATTTGGTGATTGTACCAAGAAAGATATCGGTATAAACGTCACGGGGAAGCTTGAGGCTTTCGATACCTTCAAGATTGTAGATAATAACAATCTCACCGGCGGTCATCGGAAGAAGCTGAACACCTTCCGGAACCTGTGCAATCTCAGTGTCTTTCATAGCCGCATCACTTGCACCGAAATCAACGGTGTGAGCGATGAAGTTTTTAATACCGGTTCCTGAACCAACAGACTGATAGTTAACAACTATCTCTCCGCCTTTAGCAAGATCCTTGAACCATTCCTGGTAGATTGGTCCTGGAAAGCTTGCACCGGATCCAGTCAGCGTGGTAGCAGCAAATGCCGTGCCAGCCACAAATGTACATACAGATGCAACTGCCATTGATTTCAAAAGAGCCTTAATTTTCATTTTATTCCTCCATAAATTGGGTTTGTTATCAACTCTTCGCGGGGATAATAAACCTCATTTATTAGGATATTATTAGCTTCTCATTAGATTAAAATGAAACGGCTACGCATGTTTTTTATGCAATATTTTCAATGCATTAATCACATAGCAGAAGGATATGGAACGAGAAAGGCAAATAGAAAGAAGCAATACATCCGTGTATTTGAAGGCAGGAAAACGATGACTGCTTTAAAATCTGAAACAAAGGAAAAGCCTGAATGAGTTCAGAGCATGACTTAACTCATTCAGGTAAAGAGATTACTTCATTTTAACGCCGTAACAGCACATATAGTCTTTCATCGCAGCTTCAACCACGGCCTTGTCGCAACCGAATTCCTCAATTAATGCGTCTGCATAACCTTCTGAACCGGCCGAGCTTTTACAGGCCAGCTGAAATATTTCAATCGGCTGTCCGTCAATGGTGATTTTGGTTTGCGCCTGACTTCTCATCGGCTGATGAAAAATACAAAACGGTCCGACCCCGGCGCCCAATCCGACGCGATACTCTCTGGTTATCTTACTTCCAGAATTGAATTCCTGCGTCAGCTCCTCAAAGCCTGAGGCATCCTTTTCAAAGAACTCTTTGTAATTTCTGGCCAAGGATCCAAAAGGACACGCTTTCAAACCAAAAACCCCACCGCCAAGATGAACTGCTGCTCCTTCCATCCTTGCAAGAGGGGTGTTCCCTGAATTGCAGGCCTCTATAAACTCCTCAAAACTTGCATAGTCTGTCTGTTCGAGATGGTTGCTTGCATTTAATGCAATTCTCATCAAGTTGCCTTTCGCAACTTTCGGGCCCGCAGTGTCAACCACATTGTGCAATAAATCGAGAAATACTATGTGTGAAAGATCAACTAATTTTGCCATATGCCTATCTCCTATCACTCCTCAGCGACTGCTGACTGAATTGAAATCACAACTATCAATTTGAATTTTTGTCCTTATCAAAAATAACCGTCAACGTCACAGTTAACTCTTTAGCCTACTCTCTCGTCGGCCGCTATTTTATTAAATAATTACATACAACTACCTGCAACGGGAGAGTAATAGGACAAGCTTTTTTTTGCAATATTTTTTACCACATCGTAGCAGTAAGTAATGGCAGCAAAAAAGTTAAACAGTATTTACTTCAGCGAGTTGAAAATAGTGTCTATCGGCACAATCTTATTGTTATCGATGTTAAACAGTTTTTCTGCAAAGATGTGTTGAATTCACTAATAAAATCAGAGAGGTTCCATAATGGCTACGCCGGAAAAGATACAGCTAGTTTGCCCTCATTGCGGTGTGATAAACCGTGTGACTCAAGATAAGATAAATGACGGTCCGATCTGCGGAAAATGCAAGGAGAAATTGCTGCCCGGAAAACCGGTTAATGCCACCGATCAGTCCTTCCATCGTCTTATCGAAAAAACTGAGCTGCCAGTCATTGTCGACTTCTGGGCGCCGTGGTGCGGCCCATGCAAACAGTTTACCCCTGTATTCAGCGAGGTCGCAGCTGAAATGAAGACCAAGGCATGTTTCGTTAAACTCGACACCCAGAGCAATCAGAACACCGGCGCACAATATCAGATCCGGTCAATACCTACTTTGGCGCTATTTTATAAAGGCCGCGAAATCACACGGCTCTCCGGCGCCCTGCCTAAAAGCCAGTTTCAGCAATGGCTTCGACAAAATTTGTCCGGCCTGTAAACTTCCGGTCAGACACTGTCAGTCAAAACATTTTTCAGGATTGTGTTTTTTGCAAGCAAGGTCTTGCTTCAGTTTTTCAATAAGCATGACCTGGCGTGTAAACTGTTCGTCGAGTGCGGTTATTTCACGCCGCAGCTCTGTTTCATTCAGACCTGCAAGATTTACTGAGACGGCATATTTCTGCGTTTCAATATGCTTATTTTCAACAAACCCTTTCGCGCCATTCAGTTCGTTGATCAATCCGTCAATAGCCAGAATCTGATCTGCTCCGACTGAAAACCCCTCCTGCCTGAGGTCAAACTGAATCGCATCAATCTCCTCTTCCAAATCTCTTCCGGCATCGGTCAGTTCTTCGCAGCAGTCCTGTAATTCTTCCTTGAGTTCTTGTGCTATTACATAATCAGGATATTTTCCCTCACGCAGATCCTCCAGAGCATCCGCAACCTCATCTTTGAAGTCTTCAACAGCATCAATGATCCCTTCCTCATAATCGACAATTTGACTCTTAACATTGTCCATCTCATCAATATCTTCAGCCAGAGAGTAGTCATCGCTGCAGCGTGCTTCGAGCTTTTGCAATACCTCCTTAATGTTGATGGCTGTGAATGTATTGTCGAATTTTTCAGCGTTTCGCAGATCGGTTCTGAGGTTACATATCTTTCTCTCGCAACCATACAATTCTTCGCATTCATAGGCAGCCGAAGATTCGGCTGCAACAGTCAGAAGAAGAATTGCACCGATAAAGAGCACTTTTTTCATAATACCCATCCTGGTTCAATGATTTTCTGTTAGCCGGCCGCAGCAGTGCCAGAATTAAAACATTATGAGCAGAACGGAGACACCAAGTCCAAGAAAAGTAAGAATGAGTCCTCTTTTGAAGCTTTTTGTTCCGGGTTTATACATCCAGAACGATGACAAAGCCAAAAACATCAGCAGAGCTGCATAGAGGGCAGTAAAAACACTCTTTGCACTGTTGCTCGAAGTTGTATGCAGGGAATTAAAGGCCCTTAAAAGAGCCGGAATTTCGTCGCTGGTATAGCTGGCAAGACCAGTCTCCTTATTATAACTGCCTGCCGTAAAGCGAATTTCTTTATCATCCTGGCCTACTATTTCAAGATCTTTCAGGTGGAGAAAGCGACCTAGCTGATCAGCCGACAAACCTGTACGCAAGGTCCTTTCAACCTGAGTTTCGCTTTTCAGAAACGATGTGTCGCGGTATGTCAGCATGATGCCGCTGATGCAGTAAATAATAGTCAACCCGATAACGAAAAAACCGATATCTCTGTGCAAGGCTCTCATCATTCTGTAGATTGTTTGTTTTGCTGCCATGATCTTTCACTCCCTTTATTCTCTTTTTTTTTCAATTTTATGTCTGGTCTGAAGTGGCATAATCCATCCGGTACAACAGGCATACTGCAGTTTTCAACCAGCCGTTTCCGTTCTTCTTAAAGGGAATAATATTTTGCCTATTCTCAAATAATGTGAAAAGAATGTGCAAATGCAGAATATCTGTGCATGTCGGCACCGGGTGTCATACAATCTCATAAGAATGAAATTTAATGACTGGGTAACAACAAGATGACCATTTCAATACGCACAAAACTTTTTGCCGCTCTTCTCCTCTCAACCCTACTTGTCGTCTGTTTTATGGCACTACTCATTCAATGGGGTTTTGATAAAGGCTTCCTGGAATACATCAACAAGGAAGAAAAGGCAGAGACCCAGCAGCTGGCCGAACGGCTTGAACAGTATTATGCTGAAAACAGATCCTGGGCTGCACTTGCAAAGGATCCGTTTGTTGTCTTGAGAATGCATGCTGAAATAACATCATCGGCTTCGGCAAAACACCGCTTTAGAACCATTGACGAAAAAAGGCATCGTGATGACGAGCGCGACCAGCTCGTCAAAGAGAAGAAAGACAACCATCGCCGCTTTTCCATAGAGCGGACCGTTATTCTCGATGAAGCAGGCCAAATTATTTTCGGAGAAAAACTCCAGTCAAAGCTGCCCCACATGATTCCGCTTATGTTCGAAGGTGAGAGGATCGGCAGCATCGGTCTCTATCTCCCGGAAAAACTTTCAGAAGCCAACCAGGTAACCTTTATTGAACAGCAGTCAACCTTCATGATTACAGCCCTGCTGATTTCTGTCTTTATTGCTGTTGCAGTCTCAATATTCCTAGCCTTCAGCCTTACGCGACCTATCAGACGGCTCTCTTCAGCGGCCCAGAAAGTAACCCATGGCGACTACAGCGTTCGCATTAAAACCGGCAAAGGAGATGAACTTGACCAATTATCACACGATTTCAACACTATGGCAGCAACCTTAGAAGAAAATGAGGAGCAGAGGAAAAGATGGGTCAGTGATATAGCCCATGAACTTCGTACACCGCTCACCAGCCTTAAAGGACAGATTGAAGCCCTTCAGGACGGTATCAGAAAGCCTGATCAGAAAACATATGAAAGCCTGCATAAAGGGGTCAGCCGACTTGAGCGGCTGGTTGAAGACCTGTATGATCTCAACCGTTCAGACATCGGCACCTTCACCATGATAAAAAAAGATATTAATTTCAGCTCGCTGCTTCTGTCTGAATGCGCTTCCTTTCAGCAGGAGGCAACAGATGCAAATCTTGATCTCAAACTGAAGATCAGTGAAGATGTTCATCTCCATGGTGATTCCCAGCGTCTCCAGCAATTAATAGACAACCTGCTGACCAACAGTTTACGCTATACTGACCCCGGCGGCGAAGTACAGATTGACCTTACTTCAGATGACGCCCAGGCGAGGCTTGAAATATCTGACAGCAGTCCTGGGGTACCCGATGATGCGCTTCTTCGTCTTTTCAACCGGCTGTACCGGGTAGAAGAAAGCAGGAACCGTGCACTTGGCGGGTCTGGCCTGGGTCTTGCCATCTGCAAAGAGATTGTGCTCGCCCACAACGGAAATATCAGCGCCAGCCATTCTGCAAACGGCGGTATATCAATCATTGTTACGATTCCCCTTCTCTCTCAGGATAAATAATGAAACAGAAAATTCTCATTGTAGAAGACGAACCGAGTGTAGCCGAATTACTTAGTGACTACCTTGCTGCCAGTGATTTTAAAACTGCAGTTCTCGATAACGGCATTGAAGTTGTCAACTGGGTGAAGAATAACAGCCCTGATTTAATCCTGCTTGATCTCATGCTGCCCGGAAAAGATGGAGTAACCATCTGCAGAGAGATACGCGATTTCTCATCTGTTCCTATTATCATGGCAACTGCAAAGGTTGATGAAATTGACCGGCTCCTTGGTCTTGAATTCGGTGCCGATGACTATATCTGCAAACCTTTCAGTCCACGTGAGGTTGTGGCAAGGGTAAAAGCCGTTTTACGACGAACCGGCGGCCAGATAAATAATGCGTCAGGCCAGATAGAGATTGATAAAACAGGTCATCGCATCTTAATCAATGGTAATGATGCCGGATTGACCAGCGTTGAGTTCAACCTTTTTGTGACCCTGCATGCTCAACCGGGAAGGATCTTTTCACGCCAGCAGCTCATTGACCAGATCTATGATGACTGTCGATCAGTTAATGACCGAACCGTCGACAGTCATATCAAAAAACTTCGGCTCAAAATCAGCCAGCTTTTTGACGAAGGCGAGATTATTCATTCTGTTTACGGCATCGGCTATAAATTTGAGCTGTGATACATCCCTGTCATTTCAGACAAAGACAGAAGGCCAACCTGCAGAAAAACCGAAATGCAAAGAGGTCCGAAGGCAATTTTGATAATTTGCCGCCAAACCTCCATGACCGATCCGCAACACACCTATTTTAGGCAGGCTGCTCCAGAATCTGCATAATCATATCACATGTTGTCAACACGGCAGCAGCCACAGGCTCAGAGAGGCCGGGAGAAATTTCTTCCGGTATAAACTTGACCTGTACGGCAAGAAATACGATTTTCATGTCAGTGTTATCCCGCAGTTCAGCCAGCAGGTTGACATTGGCAAACTGGTGCAGGGTAAAATTGTGAATTTTATTCTCCGGGATTTCATCAAGGCCAAGCTCAAAGACTTCGCCGGGCTCATGCCCTTCCATATTAACAGCATCAATCAGGATAATTCTATCCGGACGGCCAACTTCAGTTAGCAGATAATCAAAAAGATAATCCCTGACCCCGGTATCAGCATCAACTGCATTGACATCAGCGGGCAGACAGGCTCTTCGCTGCAGTTCATTGATTACTTCAGGGCCGACACCATCATCTCCCATGACCATATTCCCAACACCGTAGATTACGGTAGAATACTTCTTTAATTCCATATCCTTATACACTCTCTTTTTTCTGACTGTATTATCTGCTTATTGCATGAATGCACAGTATTCAGCATAGAACTTCAAAAACCGATTCCGTGCATATGTAATATATTTATATTTATTTGCAAAGTTCAAAGAACTTCATTTATCCTGCTTTAGCAAGAAGATTGATAGCAAAACGTTAGAGAAAGACTTCCACGGGTTGGCTTTCAAGGCAGGGGAAAAAACATCGAAATGAACCAACGATATGAGACAGCACTTCGTCCACTATTTTTTTAAGCTTCCGTAAATAGCTGATCGACATATTTTTTACGCTACTACAGCAAAATAAACCAAACAGTTAACAACCCTGAATCAATAAATAAAAATAAATGAATTTTTACTCTTGATTTCCTCTTCAAGATTTGGTCTATAGCAGCTCCCATCATTAAAAACATGCGGGAATAACTCAGTGGTAGAGTGCAACCTTGCCAAGGTTGACGTCGCGAGTTCGAATCTCGTTTCCCGCTCCAATATTAAACGGCCCATTACGGGCCGTTTTTTTGTTTAAAGACCCTTCATACAGTTTTCCTGACAGGACATCTTATTTTTTGCTGTTACCTGCTGCCGGCATTTCAAGCTCTAAACTTGGATCGTCACCGGTAAGGATAGTTTCCTGCTGTTCTCTTGCATCCTGTCTTGCCTGCAACTCAGCCATGAACGGTTCAAATTCATAAAAGAACATATACAGCAGTGGAAGACTGAGTATCATCAAGAGTGCTAATATTTTCATAAAGCCTCCATAATAGAATTTCAGTACCAAATTTGAATAGAAACCAAAACTCGCCCCGAACAAACCGAGGAAAAGAAGAGCTGACAAACAATGATTTTCCGGAAATCTACCGGCTCTTTTCAGATGCTTTAATGCATTTCATTAAATTTGAACGGCATCGTTTTTCTATTTGTCCAGACAATATCACATCACATCTAACACCGGATGTCCATAGCCAAAAACTACATTTTATAGATAGGTAATTATTTTGAGCAGATAGAATCAAAACATTTTTCAAATATTTTTTCTGCAACCTATCAAGACAACCGATGACGCCTGACACCATATGATCAAGCCTATTTAATAGATAGGCTAAGCTGCAGCACACTTCATCGGGGTTGACATTTTTGTTCAGCAATTTATTATTAGTATTTTGTTTTATACAATAATATTTTGATGCATATAATATTGCTGTCAACAATTATCCAAAGGAATAGACATTCCACAAACTTCTCAACGACCTCTGAACATGCCAGAAATAGAACTCCGTAATATTTATAAAATATTTGGAAATCACCCACAAAAAGCGCTTGATCACCTGAAAAAAGGTAAAAATAAGAATGAGATATATGAATCAACCGGTCAGACGGTCGGGGTTCAGGATGCCAATTTCTGTGTTGAAAAGGGTGAAATATTTGTCGTCATGGGCCTTTCCGGATCTGGAAAATCAACTCTTGTCAGAATGATTAACCGGCTTATTGACCCAACCGCCGGAGATGTCATTATCGACGGAGAAAACGTCACAAAGATGGACAAACAGGAACTGGTTGAGTTCAGAAGACGAAAAACCAGTATGGTTTTTCAATCATTCGCCCTTATGCCTCACCTGAATATTCTCAATAACGTTGCCTTCGGTCTTGAATTAAGCGGCACCGATAAAGAAACACGGGAAGCTAGATCACTTGATGCATTAAAGCAGGTCGGTCTTGAAGGTTGGGAAAATGCCATGCCAGATGAGTTAAGTGGCGGCATGCAGCAGCGTGTAGGGCTTGCCAGAGCACTTGCAGTTGACCCCGATATTCTTCTGATGGATGAAGCATTTTCAGCACTGGATCCCCTTATTAGAACCGAAATGCAGGATGAATTGCTTAAACTGCAGGATCGCCATGAACGGACCATTGTCTTCATCTCTCATGATCTGGACGAGGCCCTTCGAATCGGTGACAGAATCGCCATTATGGAAGGCGGCAAGGTCGTTCAGGTCGGAACCCCGGAAGATATTCTGCAAAACCCGGCCAACGATTATGTCAGAGCCTTTTTCAGAGGCGTTGACCCTACCGGGGTTATTTCAGCAGGCGACATCGTTCGTGATAACCAGATGACTATCATCTGGCATTCAAAAGAAACAGGGGTACGCACCATCCTCGAACGGCTGAACAATCAGGATCGTGAATACGGCTACGTCCTTGATTCCGAAAAACGATTCTGCGGCGTTGTTTCTACTGACTCGCTGAGAGAACTGATCGACAGAGAAACCAGTGGAAAGAGAAACCTTGGAGACGCCTTCCTGACCGATGCTGTTGCAGTCAGGAATAATGAATATCTCCAGGATATTCTCCCTTATGTTGCATCTCATTCCTGGCCTGTCCCCGTTGTCAATGAAGACGGCAAGTACCTCGGCGTAGTATCAAAAAACAGATTTCTTAAAACTCTCTACCGCGCTGATAACAGTTAAGTGTCTGAGTGTGAAGTCTTCTTGCAAGGAGTTCTGAATGTTTAATTTTGAAGATAAAGTGATACCGTTGGACAGCTGGATAACGCAATTCATCGACTGGCTGGTTGAAGGATACCGCTGGTTTTTCCAGGGACTCAAGTTCCCGGTCGAGTTTACCCTGTCCGGTCTAGAACACGGTTTAACTGCTCTGCATCCTTTTTTAGTTATTGCAATTATAAGTCTCATTGCATGGCGCGTTTCCGGAATACGACTTGCTATCGTCTCTGCCCTGACGCTGGTATTCATCGGCATGCTCGGTTTTTGGGAAGACACGATGATAACGCTTGCTATGGTCTTTTCATCGGTTGTCTTCTGCACCATCGTCGGCATCCCCCTGGGAATAGCCTCAGGAAGAAGCGACCGTTTTGAATCAATACTACGACCGGTACTTGACGGTATGCAGACGACTCCGGCCTTTGTTTATCTTGTTCCGATCGTCATGCTTTTCTCAATCGGCAACGTGGCCGGCGTCCTTGCCACCATAGTGTTTGCACTTCCCCCGATCATCAGGCTGACGGCACTCGGCATCAGACAGGTACATCCTGAGCTGGTTGAAGCCCCAGGCCTTTGGAGCCACCCCTTCCCAGGTTCTGATAAAAGTGCAGATTCCACTGGCTCTTCCCACCATTATGGCCGGTCTCAACCAGACAATTATGATGGCGCTTTCAATGGTCGTCATTGCCGCTCTTATCGGCGCAGGAGGGCTCGGTGCCCCGGTTGTCCTCGGCCTTAACACTCTGGACATTGGACTTGCCACCATTGGAGGCCTGTCCATTGTGCTGATAGCAATCGTTCTAGACAGAATAACCCAGTCACTGGGCAACAGGAAAAAATAATTGAAGGAGGGAATAATGTTCAAAAAATTAATTGTAGCGGCTTCATTTACAGTCTGCACACTTGCCAATCCGCTCTTTGGTATAGCAAACGACATGCCGGGAAAAGGCGTAACCGTACACCCTGCCAGGGCAACCTGGAATACCGGATTTTTTCAGGAAGCACTGGTAAGAAAAGGCCTTGAAACCCTTGGCTACACTGTGAAGAAGCCAAAAGATCTTTCAAACCCTATCTTTTACAAATCCGTCGCTATGGGTGATGTTGATTACTGGACCAACGGCTGGTTTCCCAATCATGACGGCCAGCTGCCTAAAGGCTTCTATGACAAGGCGGATAAGATCGGCTATGTTGTAAAAGCAGGAGGCTTGCAGGGCTATCTTGTCTCAAAGAAAGAGGTTGATAAATTCGGCATAACATCACTTGATGACTTCAAACGTGACGAAGTCAAAAAAGCGTTTGATAAAAACGGTGACGGCAAAGCAGATCTCACCGCCTGCCCGCCAGGCTGGGGTTGCGAGACTGTTATCAGCCACCACATGAAGGTCTATGACCTTGATAATGCGATCAATCCTGTAAAAGCCTCATATGAGGCAGGCATGGCTTCAGCCCTTGCTGAATTTAAAGACGGCGAACCGATATTCTTTTACACCTGGGCACCGAACTGGACAATTTTCAAGCTCAAGCCGGGCAAGGATGTTATGTGGATTAACGTTCCGAAAACCATGCCTAAAGAGTCTCAGATGGCCGGTAAGGACCGAATGGAAGTCAGCGGCATCGAAGGAGCAGTCAGCGATCCGGTCAAACTCGGGTTTGTTGTTTCTGATATTCGTATCGTCGCAAACAAGAAGTTTCTTGCAGACAACCCTGCTGCAAAAAAATTCTTTGAGGTTTTCACGCTGCCTCTGTCAGATATAAACGAGCAGAATACCCGTATGAATGAGGGCGAGAAAAGTCAGAAAGATATTGAGCATCATGCCGACGAATGGATTGCTAAAAACCAGGAAACATGGAACAGCTGGCTTACTCAGGCAAAAAAAGCAGCCGAATAAGAACGCGGCAGTACTGATTGACGGGGATGGCCTTCGGGCCTTCCCCATCCTCTTTTTATACTTTCGATCTCCTCTTCCACAAAAAAAGTAGCCCAACTGCAAAAAAAGAGGTAATTAGGCTTTTATTTCTAAGGAGGAATAATTCGAAGACAGATGAATCAAATCCAAAATGTAACTCAGCAATTGCGTGTTCTTTTTAAAATAGTTCAAAGCCATTCCAAAACTGTCGAAAAGGCATGCGGACTGAGCGGGGCGAAACTCTGGATGCTCTATGAGATCGATGCCTGTCCCGGAATAAAAGTTTCACAGCTTGCTGAAGCACTTTCCATTCATCGTTCCACCTGTTCCAACATGCTTGATAAACTCGAAGAAAAAGAGCTGATCATTCGGGATCGAAGCAGGAGCGACCAACGGACTGTTCACATATTCATAACAGATCTCGGTAAAGCCGTTCTTGACAAAGCACCATCGCCAAAGGCTGGCAAACTCAATGAGAGTCTGCAGCAGCTCAACACAGAACAATTATCCAATCTCGAATCAAGTCTGAAGGACCTTCTTGATGCCCTTTCCTATGACCAGAAAGCGGCTCACACCCCTATCCCTGCTGAATAAAACCCTGGAAATTCTAACCCGATCTGACACCTTTTGAGATTCGGCTTCAACAATACCTGACCACTCGTTGAAACGCAGGCAAACGGGTAACCTCTGAGTTGCCTGCATAGTCATATTTTCAATACAAGCCATTCCCCCAGAAATTTCTTCCCGAAACCTGTCACTCTAAACATCCAAACCCAACACGTATAGAATGATCAAAAATCGGGCCTTTTGCTTATAAATGGAAAAAATTTGGGGAAAAATTGGAGCAAATCCTTTTTAAGGATAACATCGCAGTAAAAAACAGGATAATTGGGATAGGAAATATAAAAACAGAATTACTTATCACTATGTGTGCAGTTTTGATTGTAAAACATATTATTATCCTATATTTACTATTTTTATGGAGAAAAGATTCACTACATGGAGAAGTCTAAACAATCGTTAGGAGGGAAATGTATGAAACCGCTAAAAAAGGTCATAATCTTTACATTAACGCTGTTATCCTTTCAAATGTTGTCAACAACCGCTTTTGCAGGTTCTCTTATTTACACCGGAGTTGATGTGGGATATGCAACAAAAGGTTCTTCGGATAATTCAACATACGGCTTCCATGTCGGAACAAATTTAATCCCCCTTCTCGGTCTTGAGGTAGGGTACAGAGATTTCGGCAGTTTCGGCGGAACAGATTATTCAAGCTATTATGCTGCAATCATGCCACGACTCTCCTTAGGCTCGTTTCAAGTTTACCTGAAAGGTGGAGTCAATATGTATGACATGTCCCCCTCTATCGGAAAATCTAATGATGGAACTGACTTACTCTATGGAGCCGGAGCAAATTATTTTGCATCTGATATGATATCCATAGGTGCCTCTTATACAAAATTCGGTTTTGAAGGTGATGATGTCGATACCTTTGCCCTGGTAGTAACACTGCATCTTCTTTAAACCCAAGGCATCTGTAACCGGTTTCAATTTTCTGTCCGGCTATGCCGGGCAGAAGCTGTGATAACTTCTTCCAAACGAAATATCTGAAAGTTTCCTCTATTTTCAGATAAAATAAAATTACCCAGAAAAAAGACTCCGTCAGAATTCCTTATATGCATAACCAGGTCTAGTTATCATATTTGATTAGAGTAAAATTCATTATGGGCCAGCTTGAATCTTGATTTTTATCAATAAATCCAATCACATTTCCATATCATTTTAACAATCTGAGTAGTTTCTCTGTTAAGTTTTCCCTTAAAGAAAACATTACTTCTTATAAAACTTTTCTGAATGCATTTCTCTCTAGCAATAAGGACTGGAATCTGTTATTAAACATAAAATACTATTGATAATCATTATCCTTTTCAATAGGACAAAGTCATGAACTTCATATTTGAACGTATTACCTATTTATTCGACCCCCTGCACTATTACTGGGAACACGAAAAAGTACATCGAAAAATCTCACTCGGACTGGTTATCTTCTTTTTGGTCAGTCTCGTTCTGATAGAACTGAAACGAAATCAGCTGCTGCCGGCTTCCATTGCAGTGTTTCTGCCTGGCAACCACTTCCATGCAGTATCGTTGGCTTTCACGGTTGTATTGATATTAGAGGTAATAAGTCTCATCTTTACAATACCCTGCTCGTTTTCACGATCGGTCGGTAAACAGTTTGAGATCCTGTCTCTCATTCTGATGAGAAATGCCTTCAAAGCGCTGGCTGATATTCCTGAACCGATCACCTATTCTGGCAATGAAGAAACTATAAAACATATTCTGGCTGACGGTTTTGGCGCCTTGCTTATATTCGGCCTGTTAGGTGTATATTATATAACACAACCGAAATCATCAGAAGAGGCGATGAAACCCACCGATATTTATAGTTTTGTCGCTGCCAAGAAAGGTATTTCGCTAATTCTGATAGGTGTTTTCGCCTACATGGGCCTTGTAAGCTTTTGGACGAAGCTCCACGGCATTCATGGTGGTGACTTCCTGTATGACTTTTATACTCTGCTGATCCTGACAGATATCCTCATCGTCCTGCTGTCACAATGCTACCAGCCGAGTTTTTATGCAGTTTTCAGGAATTCAGGCTTTGCCCTTGCTACACTCATCGTTCGCATTGCGCTAGCTGCACCGCCGTATTACAACGTCCTGCTCGGCGTAGCGGCAGCCTGTTTCTCCATTCTGCTTACCCTTGTCAGCAGCAAGCTCTTCCAGCAGAAATACAAACGCCAAGGCCATTAACACAAAAAGGGTATCGGCTAACAGCTGATACCCTTTTATATTTTGGTCTATATTCAATACTTCAGGCGGTTTATCGCCAGCTATTTCCACACACCTGCTACAGCAGATTTACAATTCGGGCAGCAGCCGTTTTCCAGCTTATCAAACATCAAGGAAAAGCCGCGACGTTTAATCACAACTTCACCGCAGCCGGAACAGATAGTCTCTTCTCCGTCTCCAATAATATTGCCGTTATAGACATGGTTCAACCCTGCCTCCTGTCCGATACGACGTGCTCTCTCGAGGGTTTCTTTTGATGTCGGAGGTATCGATATCATTTTATATGCCGGATGAAACGCGGTAATATGCCAGGGAATATCTGGTGAAACTGAAGCTATAAAATCGGCAATTCCCTCCAGTTCGTCCTCATCATCATTTACACCCTCTATCAATAAGCTGGTAATTTCGACCCATACGCCGAGCCCGGCGAACATCTCAACCGCTTCAAGCACCGGTTTAAGCCTGGCACCAGCCACCTTGTGGTAAAAGGATTCACTGAATCCCTTGATGTCTATATTGATGCCGTCCAGAACTGGAGCTAGCTGTTGGATAACAGCCGGGGTCATATACCCATTAGAGACAAAAAAATTCTTCAAGCCCGACTCATGTGCCAGAACAGAACAATCATAGGCATATTCGAAAAAAATAGTCGGCTCAACATAGGTATAGGAGACAGAGAAACAGCCAAGCAGCCTTGCCTGATCAATTACATGGTCAGGCTTTACAGTGGCATAATTCGATCCGTCGTACCGGTCTACCTGGGAGATAGTGTGGTTTTGACAGTGAAGACATCGAAAGTTACAGCCATGGGTAGCAATGGAATAGGTTAAACTGCCGGGCAGCACATGATAAAGAGGCTTTTTTTCAACCGGGTCAACATGCTGGGCAATAAGCTTGCCGTAATTAAGAGAATACAGCTCACCACCGACATTCTGTCGTACACCACAGATACCGTATTTTTTGTCAGCAATTACACAGTGATGGTTGCAGAGACCGCATCGTACCCTGCTCTCCGGCAGCTTTTCATAAAAAGAGGCCTGATGCATTTTCACTCGACTGTTAAAATCAATGACATCAATCAGCTGGTTACAGTTGACGCAGCAGGTTTGCCACCAGCGTTCTCAAAACGGGAAGAAGAAAAAACTCTTTTTCAGCAAGTTTTAGCTTTCCACCCAAATACAAATTGCCGGGTGTCGGTATTACAAGTTTCTGATTGGTGCCGGTATAGTTGATAATACTTTCCATATGCCATTTCTTCATCATGACTTACCTCCCAAAAACTGTCACAGATTGCTCTGTCTAAGAGTTGATACTTAATTCTATAGTTTCTGTGGGGCAATAGTCAACTCTCTACACTACAATATGACCCGCTAAAGCAAGTTACAGATTCTACATATTGTGCATCATAATGAATACAAAGGATATATTGTCTCACCTTTTCTTAAAAGATTTTTTCCGTTGCAGCAAATCTGTCTCTAGCACCATTTTCTGACATTTTGAGCTATCTAACATCAAGTTTTTTTTCAACCTTTTTCCAGATACCATCTTCAAGGATGTAGTGCGGGTAAAAATTCTCTTTATAGTTCATTGCAGGTACCGGCTTGATAACATAGCCGAGATAGAGGTGTGAAATTTCTTTGCTCCTGCAGATATCAACCATTGTTAGAATATTATAGGTACCAAGACTCCTGTCTGTAATTTCCGGATCAAAATAAAAGTAAACGGCGTTCATCCAGTTTACGCCGAGATCGATAATACCCACACCGATCAGCTTTCCCTCAAGCCGATAGAGTATTTCGTAGGTTGAAGTCATCTCATTGAGAAAAAAGCATGAGTAATAGCCCCAGGCAGTATTCTTTTTTTGCGGGTATCGCATTGATAAAAACTTGTCACACAACTCAAGCCGCTCATTATCGACCCGCATTGCATCGATAACAACTTCGATATCATTATTTTTCTTCTGACAGCGTTTCTGGCTGCGGTTCGGCTTGAAATCATCTGGATGAAGGCGGATAGACTGGCAGGCCTTACACGTTTCGCAACGCATATCGTACATGGAGTTGCCGTTTCTTCTGTAACCGGCAGCAAGAAAAAGCTCCATCACCCGCTCATTGAGCGGGCCGAACATTGCCTGATGAAAGGTCGCAGTATGAGGCAGATGATAGGGACAGGGAATCCTGTCATCAACGAAAAAAGGATCAACTTTGCGCTGAATGGAAGAAAATTCTTCAACACACTGCGCATCATACTCTTCCCGATGGTTAAACCCGTTCTGCTTCATCTCACCTGTACCCGCTACCTTAAACCAAGCCCTGATCGAGCATGGCATTTACCACTTTAACGAAGCCTGCGATGTTCGCACCCGCCACATAATTACCCGGTACCCGATATTCTTCTGCCGCATGAAGACAGGTCTTGTGAATCGAATGCATGATCTGTTTCAACCGGGTATCGACCTCATCCTTCGGCCACGACAAGCGCATGGAATTTTGCGCCATTTCCAGCCCTGAAACGGCAACACCGCCTGCATTCGCAGCCTTTCCAGGCCCGTAAAGCAGCCTATTATCAATAAAAATATCAATGGCCGCAGGGTTCGACGGCATGTTGGCACCTTCGCTGACCAGCACGACACCGTTTCGCACCATGTTGGCAGCATCGACACCGTTAATTTCATTTTCTGTCGCACATGGCAGAACACATTCGGCTTTATGATTCCAGAGCGGATTATGATTAAGCGATGGATCAACCGGCGTATATACTGCACTCTTATATTCTTCAGCATACTCCCTGATTCTGCCTCGGCGGACATTTTTCAGTGTTTTTACAAATTGCAGTTTTTCGGCGGTAATGCCCTCTTCATCTAAAATATATCCGGAAGAATCGGAAAGGGTCACAACCCTTGCGCCAAGCTCAATGAGTTTTTCGGCGGTGAACTGGGCAACATTTCCTGAACCGGAGACAAGACAGGTCTTGCCCTCAAACGTTTGTTCTCTGGTCTGCAGCATCTCTGCTGCAAAATAGACGTTACCGTATCCGGTTGCCTCCGGCCGGATCAGGCTGCCGCCCCAGGCAAGACTTTTTCCGGTCAGAACCCCGGTAAACTCGTTCTTCAGCTTTTTATACATACCAAAGAGATAACCGATCTCCCGTGCGCCAACACCGATGTCACCTGCCGGGACATCAGTATTCGGCCCGATATGGCGATACAGTTCACTCATAAAGGACTGACAAAACCGCATCACCTCGGCATCCGATTTGCCTTTCGGGTCAAAATCGGACCCGCCCTTTCCGCCGCCCATGGCAAGAGTGGTCAGCGAATTTTTAAATACCTGCTCAAAGGCCAGAAATTTTATTATCCCGAGATTTACCGACGGATGAAAACGCAAGCCGCCCTTGTAAGGTCCGATGGCACTGTTCATCTCGACCCGAAAGCCTCGGTTGATATGGACCTGACCGTCGTCATCCATCCACGGCACCCGAAACATAATAACCCGCTCGGGTTCGGTTATACGCTCAAGGACAGCCTGTCTTCGGTACTCAAGATTTCTGTCCAGCACCGGTTTGACTGTCTCGACAACTTCTTCGACGGCCTGATGAAACTCACGCTGATTTGGATCTTTTTCCTTAATCTGACTGATTATTTTCTCCAAGGCCGTTCTCCTTATCGACTTCTTCCCTATGATCTTCGTTTCCTGCTGCACATCCAAAAAGTGATTGTTCTCCTGCTGAATAGAGCATCACGCTTTTTGAGGTGCCGCCATTACATTTTAGCATAAAATTTTGCGGTAATCGAACATGACAGACAAACTCTCCACACCAGACCATTTCCTGCTCATAAAGCCAGTCCCAATTAAAAAAATCAGATCGTTCGACGGCATTGTCAACCACACCCGGTGCGTTTTCTTCTGCTTCAGGTGCAATGGTGATATACGGGATGCCCAGAGATGTGATATTTTGAAAAAAATGAGACCCTTGTGACGGTTCAGCCTTCAATTCACGGTGGCAGATTTCAACAATGGCGCCAACATGGGAAATATCACTCCACATCACCGGGATGCCCAGCCATCTGTCGGCAGAACCCCATCTTCCCGGTCCGATAATGAGATATTTTTCGTCTCTGTCCACAAAACCACGATTGGCACAAGCTATCTCTGCGGCAATCTTTTTCGTTGTCGTAATGTCAAAATCACGCATATCAACATAAAGGATATCCCGCATAAAGTTAAAGATTCCGTGACCCAGAGTATGCGCTGAGTAACCAAATGCATGCTCTATATCTTCCGGACAAATATGGATTTCACGTCTCTCACCGCCGGTAACCATCGGACGAATCTGCAGAATGTTGAGCTTGCTCTCCTCAATGTTCTCAGCCATATTGAGAGTAAACTCGATTTCTACTTCGCATCCCATTCCGTCACGACCGAGTTTCATGATCTCGGTCAATACGGCCGGCAGCGGATACATATTATATTTTAACAGTGGTGCAAAACTCATTATTTTCAGACCCGGCACGTTGGCATCACGCACCCTGTCTTCATCAGCCAGATAGGTTGAACTCAGAATCTGCACCGGAAGCTCATGTTCCGCGTCCTGCACCTCTCTGCGCAACAGATTTGAACGATACCTGTTGAGACAGTCTTTGTTTGTCATATCAAGACAATAAAACTGCCGCTGGCTGTTGGCCAGAATATCGGCCACAGCCGAAAACTGGATGAGCCGCTTAGGCTGAGCCGGTGAAAAACGTAAAGCCTTTTCACCCTCGACAACCGTTTTACCGAGGCCGAGAGCAATGTGTGCAATACCCTCCTCAGGCGTCATCTTCAATACCGGATAGTAATTATGCGACTGCACAACCCCTGAAACCGCCGGGTAAAAATAATCACCATACTGTTTCCCGCTGAGTTCCTGAATGATGACAGCCATAGCCTCTTCGCCCCTTCCATGGTTCGAGGTTTTGGCAAAGGCGCGGGGACCTTCATACCATGTTGAGGCAAAGACAAGCTTAATCGCGCTTTCCAGTTGAGCCAGCCGAGCAGAAAAGTCATCCTGATTATTGGTCAGAAAGTAGGTCGAATAGAGGCCGGCATAGGGCCTGAAATGGGCATCCTCAAGAAGGCTCGATGATCTGACCGATAGAGGGAAGGTGCAGCGCTCAAGAAAATGACAGAGCTCATCACGCAGCCACTGGGGTAAAACGCAATCGATAAATATATTACCTATATGCTCATCCGATTCTGCATGAAAACCGTGCAGCCCGTTTAATTCAATAAACTCATCAAACCCCTGGGAGGTGATAACACAGGTCTTAGGGATCACTACATACCGCTGAATCAGCTCATTCGGGTTCATCTGCAGCATAGCCCACATAAAGGCCAGCCCTCTAGCCTTGCCTCCCAGCGAACCGGTTCCCATCTTGACAAAGTCATTAATATCAGGATCATAGGCAGATGAAGAAAACCGGACTACCACCCCGCTCTGTCGACTTTTTCTCAGATTCCTTATTTTTCCGATGATAACAGATCTGACCTGGTCGGCGGACAGTTCTGGGCTGATAATGTCACAATGCAGATCTTTGGCAAGAGCGACTTCAGACCTTGCCATAACCCAGTTTGAGAAGTGGTTGCGTGAGAGATGATAGAGCAGTGACTCATCGGGAATCTTTCCGATCTGATCCTCAAATTCCCTCAGGCTTGAAGCCTCGGCCACCGGCGACTGATCAACCATCCTGAAAATGAAATTGCCAAAACCGAGATGATCAAGACAGAACCTGTGTATCTCTTCCTTAATGGTTGAGGAGTCCTTATCGATGAACACGGCCGGAATCTGCCGTGCAAGCTCCCGGTTTGACGGCTCGGAAGAGAGCAGAAGCATAGGGAGGTCAGGAATATCCTGGCGGACCTGTTCAATAAAATGAACTCCGGCCCGACCGTCAAGCTTCCCCTGCCGTGGGATCCTGGCATCACTAATCACCGCGAAGACATAGGGTTTGTAGCGCTTATACAGATTCAGAGCCTCTTCATAGTTTGTGGCCATCAGTATTTTCGGCCTGGCCCTCATCCGCAAGATTCGATGACGTTCATTAAGGCTCTCATCAAGAACGGCCTGGGTCTGCCGGACGACTTCATGATAGATCTGGGGTAGAAAAAACGAACGATACTGAGAGTTATCTTCAACATAGATAATAACCCGCACCATTGCCCTTTCGGTATCGGCATCGGCGTTGCGGTGATCTTCAACGTTTTTTATCAGGGCAAGCAGGAAATCCGATTCACAGCACCAGAGAAAACTGCGGTCAATGCGATTGATTTCTCCCGGCAGCACCAGGGTATCCTGATAGGTGTGGGCAACAAGGATCACCGGGATATGGGGTTGGATTTTTTTTATCTCTGCAGCCAGCTCCTGGGCATGCATTCCGCCCAGATAGGGCATGGTGATAACCATGTCAAAATATTTACTGTGCAGGGTTTCCAGAGCTTCACTGGCTGAAGAGACACGGCTTATCCGGGGAGCATTGCTTAAATTAAGCCCCTGATACTCATTGATAAGACGCATGGCAATACTGCCGTCTTCTTCCATGATGAATGCATCGTAGAGACTGGATACCAGGAGGATATCCCGCACTTTAAACATCATCAGTTCGTGAAAAATAGTAAAGTGGGGATCGAAGGTGGGTATCATGGTTTAAAGATAAGTTATTTTATTTCATAACTCCGCTTACTAAACCTATAAGCGCCTAATGTTCGTATGATTATTGTATATCGGTTTGAAAAAAAAAGAAAATTCTTTCGGGATGCTGTTGGAAGAAATACCTGGCAGCGAGCAGGCTTTAATAGCCGGTCTTGTTTTTCAGTGCCACCGGTCCCTGCAGTTCAGGATGACGACCGGTTTTATCGGCATAAAACTCTGCTATCACCTGCATATCCTGGTCGATATTGCCGGAAGGAAGCAGAACCTGCCCTACAGTTATCTCCTTTCTTGAATAATCGATAGCCCCCAAGACCACGGGCACACCTGCTTTGACAGCAAGCAGGTAAAAACCTGTCTTCCAGTACTCAGCCCTGTCTCTGGTTCCTTCAGGTGAAATAGCAAGGATAAGACGGTCTCTCTGATGAAAAAGTTCGATGATGCTTTTAAGAAAAGCGCTTCCTCTGCTCCGGTCAACAGGGATACCGCCGATAGCACGGAAAAAATGGCCGAGAGGCCAGAAGAAGAGCGTGTGTTTCATGGCCCAGTTAAAGCGCAATCCGATACTGCTGAGACCAAGCATAGTATAAACAAAATCCCAGTTCGAGGTGTGGGGTGCACCGATAAGGACGTATTTTTTAAATTGCGGCAGCTCTGCCTTTGTCTTCCAACCCAGAAGGTGCAGAATAAGGGTACTCAATCTTGCCAGCATTTCAAAAACCCGTTTTTGTTAAATTTCGATACAATCAGATTCCTGTGCTCATCCAAGAAGTTTCTTCAACTGTTCCTCATCATTTACATTGGACCAACTTGTCAGCAAATCCTCCGGAATTAAAGGGGAAAAGATTTTCTCACGCTCACAGATTGAAGTTAACGAGAACCTGTTTGCCGCAGCTGCAGCTTTGAACGCACCTGCAACTTTAGTGCGATAAAGAGCAAAAAGAGGTTCCAGTTTGCCTGTTCCGGCATTAAGCGGAATAAGGGCATCACCCTGCATCAGATTAAACTGCTCAATCAGCCAGGCAACGGCTTCACCAGAAACAACAGGCATATCGCAGGCCATGACCAGCCAGTCCCTGGCAGGATATTTTCCCATAGCCCCCATTATCCCCGCCATGGGGCCCTGAAATCCCTCTGCATCGCCAATACGTTCCAGATAAACAAGGGACTCCGGGATATCGCCGACACCCGAAAGACAAACCTGCTCAACAAATGGCGAAAGCATTTTGACGTTTCGTTCCAGCCACGTCTCACCAGTGTCAAATCGAATGAGATGGCTTCGGCCGCCCCATTCGCGAACTCCTGCCGCCGATCAGGATCAGGCCGTAGGGCCGCAAAGTGCTCACGTTATTCATGGTGACCGTTTATGGTTGAAAAACAGGCAAAGAACAGCTGCTGATTATTCCTGCTGCTCTTCCTTTCTCAAGAAAGACGCGAACAGCTTCTTTTCCCTCTTCACCGATGTTGCGTGAGAAATCATTGACATACAGCCCGATATGGCTGTTTACCACTTCTTTTTCAAGCTCCTGTGAATGCTTGCGAATATAGGGAAGACAATTATCCGGGTTTACTCTGGCATAATCGATACTTGAGCCGATCATGCGATCCACCTCCTCAATGATTTCGGCGCCAAGACTCCTTCTGGCTGCAATACAGCCAAGCGGGATGGCCTGCCCGGAGGTATTTTCCCACCACTGTCCCAGGTCCGCCAGACAGCTGAGGCCGAGCTTTTGATAGGTGAATCTGCTCTCGTGAATAATAACCCCGGCGTCCACCTCACCGCTTTGTATCGCAGACATGATGGTGTCAAAACGCATTACCTTGAGACCAACCGCTTTTGGCAGAAACATTCTAAACAGCATGGCAGCGGTGGTGTATTCTCCCGGTATGGCAACTGTTCCTCCGACAAGACTTTCCGGTTCAACCTGCTTATTTGCAACCAATAAAGGGCCGCAGCCTCTTCCCAGGGCACTGCCGGTGGAAAGGACACAATACTCGTCCAGCACATGCCCCAGGGCATGATAGGAGAGTTTTGTGATATCAAGCCGTTTTTCCATGGCCCAGAGGTTCAGGGTCTCCACATCTTCAAGCTTTGGTTTTGCAAACTCGGCAAAACCGCCGATTTTATCGTGGACCAGACCGTAAAATATAAAGGTGTCATTCGGGCATGGAGAAAACCCGAGAGTGAGAGGATTCATATTATATCAATGCCTTACATAAAATATTTACTACTGAAGCGGCTTTTTGCGCGGCCTCTTTTATTTTCCAGCCGGACACATCGCGGTCTTCAACCATATTTGAAACAGCCCTGAGCTCAATGAAGGAGATATCGTAATATCTGCATACCCTTGCAGCTGCAGCGCCTTCCATATTTTCACAGAGCCCGTTCCAGCGCTGCTGCAGTATTTTCCCTCGACTCGACGTACCTGAGGCGCTGTTGACCGTAACAAACACTCCTTCAGTAAGAGTGCATCCGGCAGAAGTTAAGATCTCGCCGCAGCGGCCATTGAGCTTCTTATCAATGTCAAATTCTATTTCACCTGCCATTTCCGGATTAAAATAGAGGTACTCGCCTTCAAGCTGTACCCCAAAATCACCGAACACTTCACGGCTGGCAAGACAGAGATCGAGCATTCCAGCTTTTTTATTGTGCATACCGCAATCATATGCGCCGGCCACACCTGTATTTATAATCATCTCAGGTTTTGCTTCAAGCTGTTCAATATAGCGTGTGAGTCTGAACGCGGTCTCAACCGGTCCCACCCCGGTGATAAAAAGTTGAACAGCCGGATTTTCTACCGGCAGATGAAGAAGAGGTTCCGCCTCAATTTGGGTTGCCACAGTTACCAGAATCATGGTATGTAGATCATCTTTCGTATTTTTTGCCGCTTCGATTAACACAACATGTATTGCGGCCTATTAGAGAATCAACGTTTTTTTACGGTATACCGAAGTACTTACTCATTCATCCAGCCCCATGCAACAGGATTTCACACTCAACGCCTACGATTTCAACCTTCCCGAGAAAAATATCGCCCAGAAACCGGCTGATAACCGGGAGCAATCCAAACTCCTTGTCGTTCATCGCCGGGATAACAGTCTTGAGCACAGAATTTTCAGTGATATCGCAGACTATCTTCAACGGGGCGACATGCTGGTTGTCAATGATACCAGGGTCTTCCCGGCAAGACTTCATGGCCGTAAAGCTTTCGGCGGCAAGGCGGAAATATTTCTGCTCGAATTTCCTCTTCTTCAACCCGGCAAGACAGATAACGGCAGGCTTTGCGCCAGCGTTCCTGTGCTGATCAAAAGCTCCAAAAGACCAAAACCCGGTTCCAGTATCGAGATCAACAACAATCTCAGCTGCATAGTAGACTCTTTAGGTGAAGGAGGAAAAGCTGAGATTACCCTATATTATCCGGCAGGGCTTGATCTTGCCACCCTTCTTGAGGAAAGCGGCCAGGTTCCTTTGCCGCCGTACATATCACGGGAAAATGGAACTACCGAAGAAGACAGGCAGCGTTATCAGACGGTCTATGCCAATCGCCCCGGCGCCGTTGCGGCCCCGACCGCCGGTCTTCATTTCACGACATCACTGCTTGAGAAACTCCGGGCTCAGGGTATTCTTACCGGCAGCATAACGCTTAATGTCGGTTACGGAACCTTTGCCCCTGTCCGGGTTGATGATATCACCAGCCATGATATCCACCACGAATATATCAATGTCTCAGAACAAGTGGTCAACGATATCAACGAAGTGAAAAGGAAGGGCGGAAAAATCTGGGCAGTGGGAACGACGACCGTAAGAGCCCTTGAATTCGCTGCTAAAACCGGAAAGCTGAAGCCGACAGAAGGCTGGTGCGATCTTTACATCCTGCCAGGCTTTCAATTCAACGTCATTGATCACCTGATCACAAACTTTCATCTGCCGAAATCGTCGCTGCTGTTTCTTGTCTCCGCGCTCTGCGGAAGGGAAAATCTGCTCGATTACTATCAGGAAGCTATAGAAAAAGGCTACCGCTTCTACAGCTACGGCGATGCCATGGTCATTCTGTAAAAGATACGATCAGCCTGCAGATCAGACTGATCGTAAAAAGTCGGGTCATTTTCCGGAAGATGCTGCCGGGCACCCCTGACATCCGCCGCCGCCACAGGCCGGAGCAGCCTTTGCTCCACCGCCGCTGGAAGAGTATCCGTCAGAATACCAGCCGCCGCCTTTAAGCTGAAAAGAATTCATCGACATAATCTTTTTCACCGGGCCGTCACATTCCGGACAATTGGTCAAGGGACCGTCGCTCATTTTCTGCTGAACTTCAAAAACTTTCTTACACGATTTACATTCGTACTCATAAACAGGCATTTTTCTACTCCAAACAAATTCGCTTCAAGCTATTGGAAAAAGGATACAGAACCAGATATCCTTCATGATGCAATGAAACAATGATATTTTGGCTTGTTAAATTAATTCTCTGGACTATTTCTGTCAAGACAGGGATTATTTCCGAACTACATATTTACTCCGGTTGTTGTTATAACACTTTTCTGGTATAGGATGCATTGACAATCATCTGGACAAGACCAAGTATCTTTACATGAAATTGAGATTTATGCATAAAACAGCATTTTTTGTTTTTCTTTCTCTTCTATCGGTTTTCTTTCTTCCTTTTCAGAGCCTGGCTGTGTCAGAGCAGGCTGAAGATCCGTATGCAATAGCTGAAAGACTGCAGCAGAAATATGACACGGCGAAAAGCATCAGCTTCCACTTCCAGCAGACCACCGTCAGTGAAATGGGCGGCCGCCCCCAGCAGGGCTCCGGTGATGCCTATTTTCTTAAAAACGGCAAAAACGGTGAAATGCGCTGGAATTACAACACGCCGGATCAGCAGGTTCTTGTCAGTGACGGGGAAACCTTTTCGATGTATTTTTCTCATCTTAAACAGATGATAATTACCAAGGCCTCGGCAATGGAGTCGCAGCTGACCTACTCTTTTTTTACGGGTACCGGCAACCTCATAGAAGACTTTCTCATTTTTTCACCCGACGAAGCTGTCGCAGCTGATTCACCAAGCGGTGCCTACAAAGTGATAAAACTCGTTCCGAAAGAAGTCCAGAATCAAGTGCAGGACATTCACCTTTTTGTTACCGGTGATTCACTCATACAGCGCATCGAGATTCGTGATCATTTCGGTACCATTACCACCCTGAATCTCAGCAACATCGCTCTCAACAACCTGCAGGATAAGAGTGCAGAAGAGCTGGAGGCTCTTTTTTCCTTTACCCCACCTGAAGACACTGAAATTATCCGCCAGTAATCATGGACGCCAAAAGTGAATCAGCGAGCCCGGGCATTTGTCTGATTTCAATGCCGTGGGCCCTGTTCAACAGGCCTTCAATTCAGCTCGGAGCACTGGCAGCTTACCTAAAAAGAGAGCTTGAAACCAGTGTTGACTGCTTTCATCCCTATCTCACTCTTTCCCGAGATATAGGTACTGAGAGGTATCAGCAGATATCATTAAAACCCTGGGCTGGAGAATCACTTTTTGCAGCTCTGCTTTATCCTGAAAACGAAGGGAACTGCCGTAAAGTCTACTATCAATGCCTAAAAGGAAAGGATATTGCGCCTTTTACCACCTTGGTACAGCAGGTAAAAGAGACTGTTGACGGCTACTTCTCAGATATTGACTTCAGCAAGTACAGCCTTGTCGGCTTCTCTGTCTGCTTCGATCAGATCTTTGCCTCACTCTATGCCGCAAAATGGATTCGAACCCATTATCCGGAGGTCAAAATTGTTTTCGGCGGCTCATCCTGCTGTCAACGGGTTGGAGAAAGCCTTGTTCATAATTTTCCCCAGATCGACCACATTATTGACGGTGAAGGGGAGCTTGCACTATGCGAACTTATCGCATCACTGCACCATAAAAAAGAGGGGTCGTTACCAGCTGTAATTCGCTGTAACAGCGATGTGAAGCTGGACATCAACACCCTGCCTGTTCCCGATTTTTCATACTACTTTGCAGAATTTGCCGCAATTTTCCCAGAGCGTCCATTTGATCCTGTTCTTCCAGTCGAATTCTCCCGTGGCTGCTGGTGGGGAAAATGCACTTTCTGCAACCTTAACATTCAATGGTCAGGTTATCGTGCCAAACAGGCTGAAACCGTGGCGGCAGAAATCGCGACTCATCACGCCCGCCATGAGGCCCTCGATTTCACCTTTACCGATAATGCCCTGCCGCCAAAAGAAGCTGACAGATTTTTCGAAGCTGCATCAAAACAGAATAAAGACTTCACCTTTTTTGCTGAAATCAGAGCGATCACCGGAGAAGAAAGAATACAGACCTACAGATCCGGCGGACTAGACAGCGTGCAAGTCGGCATCGAAGCTTTTTCAGACTCACTGCTTGAAAAAATGCAAAAAGGTACCCGTGCAATAGACAATATTGCTGTAATGAAATACTGCCTGAGCCACGGAGTTGTGTTAGACGGCAATATCATCACCCACTTTCCGACCTCAACAGAAAAAGAAGCTGCCGAGACAATTGAGGCTCTTGATTTTGTCCTGCCATACCACCCATTGAGTACGGCCAAATTCTTCCTCGGCTACGGTAGCCCTGTTGAACAAGCCCCGGCGCATTTTGGTTTAACCAGGAAAAGCCACCGCTTTAACCGTCTGCTCTTTCCCGATACAATCCGAAAAAATCTTGTTTTTCTTGTTCAGGATTATACAGGCAACAGACGAATGCAGGATAATATCTGGAAAGATGTCTGTGTAAAAGTAAAGATCTGGCAACGATTTCATGAGAAAAGAAAGGGTTCGAATTTTGCTCTCTCCTACCGGGATGGCGGCAATTTTCTACTCATCCGGCAGGAACAAGTTGACAAAGAAGTACTGCGGCACAAACTTAAAGGATTATCGAGACAACTTTATCTGTTCTGTGCCCATCCGCAGACAGTTGACCAGATTATGGAATCATTCGATGAATTATCCCCTAAGAAGCTGTTACCCTTTTTACAGGACCTGCATAAAAAACGAATTCTCTATTTTGACGGTACCAGGGCGCTTGCGCTTGCCATACACCAACCATAAGAGCCGGTTCAATCATGACAAAAGTTGCTGTATTATCTGACACCCATGATCAGGTCGCCCATCTTCAGGCTGCTGTGGATTACTGTAATGAAAAAGGTGTCAGAACGCTTATCCATTGCGGGGACCTTATCTCACCATTCATGCTGAAACGACTAACGCAGCTCAATGGGGAAGTTCATCTTATCTTTGGTAACAATATGGGAGACAGACGACTTCTTGATCTCTGCGAATCGCAATTTCACAATATCACGCATCATGGGACCTTTGCCGATATTGAATTGTACGGCAAGAAAATTGGTGCTGTTCACTATCCGGTTAGAGCCAGAGAACTTGCCCTGGATGGCAGATTCGACATCATTTGCTATGGCCATAATCATACTCATCACGTGGAACATATAGGGAAAACAATTGTGCTGAATCCAGGCCAGATGCTTGGAGAAAAACCGGACACCGGTTTTGTAATTCTTGATTGCAAGTCGATGTCCATCCAGCGTATAGTGCTGGACTCATATATGTTCAGGGATCAGATTGCCGTTAACAGCGGAGCAGAAACTCCACTGGATTCATTTTTATAAAACCCTTACCAGGATTTTAGTATGGAAGAGACTTTTGACAGTTTTGAAGCACTGCTGAACCAGCAAGAAGAAAAAAAGATTAAAAAACTTATCCCAGGCCAACGGATTAAGGCAGATGTCGTTGGAATCAGCGGCGAATCTGTATTCCTTGATGTCGGCGCCAAAAGCGAAGGGGTCCTTAACAGCTCTGAAGTAACAGATCAGGAAGGAAACCTCAGCGTTAAGATTGGAGATAAAATCGAGGTTTATTATATCAGATCCCACGGTACCGAACTGATGTTCACAACTCGTGTCGGTTCCGGCTCTGCACCCGATCATCTCGAAGAAGCCTACCGCAGCCAGATTCCCGTTGAAGGTGTGGTAAAGGAAGAGATTAAGGGAGGTTTTGAGATAACGGTTGGCGGCAAAACCCGCGCTTTCTGCCCATACTCTCAAATGGGTCTGAAGCGCTATGACAACCCGGCCGAACAATACCTGGGCCGTACGCTCACTTTTCTCATCACCAAATTTGAGGAAAATGGTCGAAATCTTGTGGTCAGTGCCAGGGCAATTCTGGAAATTGAGCGTGAAAGATTCCGCGAAGAGTTGAAAAACAGCCTGCATGAGGGACAGACCGTTGAAGGTGAAATCACCTCCATTCAACCTTTCGGCGCCTTCATTGACATCGGCGGCATTGAGGGACTCATCCCGGTCTCAGAAATCGGCTGGAGCAGGGTCGAAAAAATAGAAGAGTATCTCTCAGTCGGCCAAAAGGTTTCCGCAGTTATCAAGAGTCTTGACTGGAACAAAGACCGTTTTTCTTTCAGCCTGAAAGAAACCCTGGAAAATCCATGGGAAAAAGCAGAACAAAACCTGCCTCCAGGTACAACTGTGAGCGGCAAAGTTGTACGGCTTGCGCCTTTTGGTGCATTCATCAATCTTGCCGAGGGTGTTGACGGACTTGTTCATATTTCCAAACTTGGTAACGGTAGAAGAATACACCACCCTCGCGAGGTACTTGAAGTCGGTCAGGATTACGAAGTTAAGATTGAAAGCATAGATAGAGAAAACCAGAAGATCAGCTTGTCCCCTGCCGATTATGTTGCACAGCAGGATGAAGAGACGATAGAAAAAGACGAATACCAGAACTACAAAAAGCAGCAAAAAAAGGAAAAACAAGCCACATCAATGGGTTCACTTGGTGAACTGCTACAGGCAAAACTAGCTGAGAAAAAACGATAGGCACTAAGAGACAAGTAAAGGTCGCAGGATTTTTTCTGTGACCCTTTACTTAAGTATAAAGACCGTTTGCTGTGACAAAGTGACGAATCTTCTCTTCGTCCTGAACCGGCAGAAACATAAAATCTACATGTGTATCAATCAGATCCTCGTTGATCGTCTCTTCTATAACCCAACCCAACACCTTGATCGGCTGAGTCTCTTCCTCAAGTGAAAAAGTGAGGAAGACCTCTTCTCCTTGACAGGAACGGGCATGCACCGGTTTTCTGTAATACATTCCGTGCTCGCTGATATTTACAGCGATGACCTCCTGTTGATCTGATCTGTGCTGTTCTACAACGGGTACAGAAATCGGTGCACGCAATACACTGCGTCTTTCCTTATCCTGCATGAAACAAACCTCCTTAACAAAATTAAGGTATCGTATTACCGATTGTTGTTACTCCCCAGTAAAACAACATCTACAGGCCTAGAATTGTGATGGCATCAATTTGACAGGGATAATGCCACAGTTTGTTATGAAGAACAAGCGTTTTTTTT
>QKIH01000171.1 GCA_003249645.1 Desulfobulbaceae bacterium
GATAATATCGGCATCGAAACTCCTTTCACCGTTCAGTTAGATGATCCGCTTTCATTTGCTGCCAACGCGGTTCTATTCGTTGAGAAAGTTATATACCAGAATAACGATCTGGCCTCCTTATCCGGCACCATGAACTATATGCAGGGAAAAGCAACCTTGAAAGCCCGCTTACAGACACCTCTGCAGAAAGACCTCGGCATCGACATAGCCGGCGAGATACAGGGACAACAGTATGATTTTGCTATACATCTGCCGACAACCCAGGTTGATTTCGCAAACTTCCAGCCTCTTTTTACAATGACCAATCCGCCTGACTTTACAGGAACGATAAGCCTTGAAGGACGGTATAACAATGACAACCGATCAGCCTCGTTCACACTGACTGACGGCAATTTGTCCATGACGGAACCGCAGCTGTCAATCAGCAACATCAGCACCACAGTCACCCTGCCGCAATTACCGGAGTCCCGCAGCAACCCCAGTCAAAAGCTTACCGCCGATGCCATCGATATCGGCGGTCTGCATTTCAGAAAGGCGCAGATCAATTACCGCTTTGAAGACAGCAGCACTCTGTTTATTGAGAAAAGCCAGCTCGGCTGGTGCGACGGCAAAGTTGATACCGGCAGTCTTCGCCTGACCCCGAACACAACGGAGTTTGAAACCACATTGTATTGCGACAGGCTCAATTTCGGCCAACTGCTGATGCAACTCGGCGTTCAGGGAGCCGAAGGAAACGGTTCACTCAACGGCCGTCTGCCACTGGCAGTCAATGAGAAGGGCGTCTTCTTTGACGATGCTTTTCTCTTCTCGACGCCGGGTGAAAATGGTATATTGCATTTTAATAATACACAGATGCTGCGCTCCGGATTACCAGATATTGACCAGGCTGTTACTCTCAATTATTCCATGCAGGCACTTGAAAATTTTACCTATGACTGGTCAAGACTGAGGTTTAAAAGCGAGCAGGACAAGCTCACCTTAACACTGGAACTCAAAGGTCAGCCGTCATCACCGCTGCCCTTTGCTTTAAAGAACGGACAGATGGTCCAGGACGATCAGGGAGCGGGCCTGCAATACCCTCTGCGTCTGGATCTGAATTTCAACCTGCCGCAGGAAGATATCTTCCGTTTTGGCAAAAATTTGCAGAAAATTAAGGAGAATCTGTAAAAATGAGACACAGACTTTTAGGGCTTTTTCTGCTTTTCTGGTTCATTTCGCCCATGGCAGCCTGTACCCGCCACGAGGTTGAAATCAAGCCGGTTGAGATCAAGCCGATCCACATCACTATTGACGTGAACGTGAAAATTGACAAAGAACTCGATAACTTTTTTGGCGAAATTGATAACGCTGCGGCAAAGGCAGCGGAATCTGCTCAATAGAATAAGAGGTGATCACAATGCATAGAAAATCACTGGCTATATATCCGCTGTTGTTGACAATTTTTGTGCTGGCTTTAACAACCGCTTCTTTTGCCGCCCCTATCCAGGATCGCATGAAGGCGCGTATTCCAGCCATTACCGACCTGAAAAACCGTGAAATTATCGGCGAAAACAACCAGGGCTACCTTTCTTTTCTCAACAAAGGCAAAGAGAAAGAAGATCTGGTGAAGGCAGAAAACCAGGACAGGAGCCTTGTCTACCAGGAAATCGGCAAAAAAAACAATGTCGATGCTAAACTGGTCGGCCAAAGACGGGCAGCCCAGCTGGCCGAAAGCGGTGTCAAGGGACACTGGTATCAGAACACTGCAGGCAAATGGATTCGCAAGTAAAACCAAAAGACACCCTGTTTGAGGTCAATGCCATAGAGGAAGATTTTGTCTTCAATGACCGCGTTGTCGAGGTCTTTGATGACATGCTTGAACGCTCCATCCCCTTCTATGATCAGGTCATTGAAGGGGCAGCCAATATTCTCTCACGCTTTCTGAAAGATGGTGACAGCGTGGTCGACCTCGGCTGCTCAACCGGCACAGCATTAATCCGGTTGTCCAGGCTGCTCAAATCAAATACCCTGCATTTTACCGGTATCGACAGTTCCCACGCCATGCTGGAGAAAGCAAAACTCAAGGCTGAACTCTATTCAAAAAGTGATTGTTTTTCTTTTTTGGAACAGGATATCACCACACTGGATCTTCCGGATACCGGGGCATTTATTCTGAACTACACCCTGCAGTTTATCAGGCCGCTGCAGAGAAAAGATTTTGTCCAGCGCCTGTATAACAATCTCAGGCCCGGCGGAGTACTGGTTTTAAGTGAGAAGACCATTGTCCACGACACCCGGCTAAACCGCGAATTTATTGACATATACCACAACTTCAAAAAAGAGCAGGGTTACTCCGAACTTGAGATCGCCAAGAAGCGTGAAGCACTTGAAAATGTATTGATTCCTTTCTCTATAACCGAAAATATGTCCCTGCTCAGACAGGTCGGCTTTACTTCGGTTGAGACCTTTTTCCAGTGGTTTAACTTTTCTTCATTTATCGCCTGCAAACCCCTTTAAATCCAGCAGTTTTCTATGAATTATCTCGATTATCTATCACCGTCCGTCAATAGGCCGGAAATTGAAGCAGCCCATCATAAGCTCCAGAATTGGGTCAACCAGGAGAAAAAAGGCTTCCTCCGTTACCGGGAACCCTATTTTGCTCTGAGCAAATACAAAGCCGGTCGGGTTCAGTGCAGTGGCGATATAGTCACCATAGGAAGCGCAGAAGAAGTTTCAGCTGAACAGCAGCAGGAAATCAGAGAGCACTTACGCAGTTTCATGCCCTGGCGGAAAGGGCCCTTCTCTGTCTTCGGCATTGATATTGATGCCGAATGGCGAAGCGAACGCAAGTGGGCAAGACTGGCACCTCATCTGCCCGACATGAAGGATATGGTTATTGCCGATGTCGGCTGCAACAACGGCTATTACATGTTTCGCATGATGGCGGATTCACCCCGCTTCGTGCTTGGAATGGAACCGTCTGTCCAGCACTATTACTGTTTCAAGGCTCTCAACGAGATGGCAGGCTTCAGAAATCAGGACATCGATCTGCTTGGCGTCGAGCACATCAGTCTTTTTCCCGAAACATTTGATATGATCTTTCTCATGGGCATTATTTATCATCGTCCTTCGCCGATTGATGTCCTGAAAGATCTGTTTACCGCTTTAAAACCAGGCGGAACCCTGGTGATGGAAACCCAGGCTATTCCGGGCAATGATCCGGTGGCACTGTTTCCCGACAAGACCTATGCAAAGGTTCCCGGTACCTATTTCGTACCAACACCTGTCTGTGTAACCAACTGGATGCAGCGAAGCGGCTATGTTGATGTAAGCATGGTTGACGCAACACCAATGTCGTCACAGGAACAGCGGAAAACCGCATGGATGGAATTTGAATCGTATGAGGATTTCATCGATCCGGAAAACCCGCAGCTCACCCTTGAAGGATATCCTGCTCCTCTACGCACAATTCATCTAGGCAGAAAAAAGAATTGATCACCCAACCCATGCGCCAAGCAATTTAGGAAGAGTGGATTTTTCGTCTTTGAGGGCTTCAACGAGAACCCTGATATCGCAATAAGGCTTCAGCATTTCTGTTTTTTCAAGAACTGCGACGGACTTGGCAGCAATCTTTTTGGCAGCTTCTGTGTAGCCGTACTCTCTCTTGATATAGACGCCTGCAGCCCTGATCATTGCCTGCAGGACAAGCCTTTCTTCACCGATCGCATGATACCAGGCATGCTCCAGAACCTCATGCAGCTCAAACTGCAGTCCGCAATCCCAAAGCACCAGTCCCTGAAAAAAATGATCGTTCCCCTCGTCACTCTTCCAGATAACACCAAGGGCCTTCTCATACCTTGCCAGCCGGTCATCGATATATTCGCGGTACGGTTTTTCAAGCGACTGCGCCAGGTATCGATTTGCGACCTCGGATATCGCAGCCGTATTGCCGTTTTTGAGACTCTCCATCATAGCGGAGGATAGGTCATTTCGAATATCTCTGCTCAATCGGTCCTGAAACGGCTCAAATTTAAGACTGTCCATTTTACTCCCCCATGTCTGCAAAAACAGTTAAAAGACTGAAATGCTCCCACCATGAAACCTCTCACACCGTTTTGGAGCAAGATTTTTTTACCCTGACTCAATGATTTCTCTTCAAATCACAATAATGCATGAATTATTGATCAGAAACGTTGCCTTTCTAAGTCTTTGTGGTATACAATTGCCTCAATATGCTGTTAACAAATCAATGTGAAACAAGGAGTTAATCATATGGACAAGTCATTATGCACCCTTTACAGCAGCGGCTTGAAAGGCGCTGAAGCCACATTTGGTGAAATTGCCGAACAGATGGGAATCAACGAAATTGTTTACACCTTTGAAGGTCACAAACTGACCCGTGATAAAAATGCCGTCGTTCTCAGCCAGACTGAATTGGAGCGTGGTGACATCAGCATGGAACTCGCATCGAAGATGCTGAATAGAACATATTACGAAACCGATAAAATCAGAAAAGTTCTGCAGACAATTTTCCATATGGTCAACAGCGGACATCAGATCTTCGTTATCGGATCAATCCAGGAGGATGGTTCTGTCAAAGGCGGAACCGGCTGGGCAGTCGAGCTTGCTAAAATGTTCAACCGCCCTCTGCATGTATTCGATCAGCCTTCAAAGAAATGGTACACCTGGAAGGATGGCTGGAAAGAAGACCAACCGGTAATTGAGTATGATACCTTTGTCGGATCAGGCACCCGTTATCTCAGTGATGCCGGAAGAAGCGCCATAGCTGATCTTTTTGAGCGTTCTTTCAAAGCATAACAGAACCTGACAGCATACCCCGGCCTGTAGCCGGTCCGGGGTGTCCCTGCCCTTTCTATCCGCCAATTTCGGAGAAGGGCTTTTTTTTATTCTTAACCGGTCCCGTGTCACAGTCACTCAACATTTCCACCCACATAGTCAATGCTGTTTACATAGTCAGAAGCAACACCATTATCCTCTGGTTTATTGCTCTTCTCGGTCTCATGAGCAGTCTTAACAGCCTCTTTCCTGAATCCGGCTTTCACGGGGCACTGTTCTTTATTGCGGTACTTGTCTCGCTTGTGGCAACACCGATTGTATACGGTATGTACTATGAAATAATTGAGGACAGCTACACCTCCATTGCAGCCATTGCAAGAAGGTATGTTCTTCAATATATCTGGCTGCTCATGAGGTTATATATTCCGGTACTGTTTTTGGCCATGTTCCCAGCAATGGCAGACCCGAACAACATTAACGAAGGCTCTTTCCAGATGTTTATCGTCGTCTGCAGCCTGCTCTTCATCTATATCATTCCCTGTTATTTCGTTCAGGGCACCCAGAAAGGAGCGGTTACTCTTGGCCTGACCTTTCTCTATAAACATCTCTCAGCATCTGCTCCGCTCATTCTTCTTTCTCTGCTGACAGAGGCCGCACTGATCATCTTCGAAATGAATAAGGAAAGGGTGATGGGATTCAGCCAGGTTTTTTACGTTACCGCCGACTTTTCTCTATACATGATTGCCAATATCATCGACTTTGTGCTGTTCGTCACCATGGTGTTCGTGCTGAAAGAACAGTTCAAGCTGTCCGAAACAAACGAAGATTAGCCGACTACTGAGCGCTGCCCAGCACTGATCGTATCTGGGAAATGACTAGGTTAATAGCCACTGTATTCTCAAAGCAGTGAGGCAAAATGACATCGGCATATCTTTTGCTGGACTGCACATAGCGATCGTGCATCGGCTTGACCGTGCTCAGATACTGGCTGATAATTGATTCCATGCTTCTCTCACGCTCGCGCATATCACGCTGCAGGCGTCTTATAAATCGTAAATCGGAATCTGCATCAACGAATATCTTCATATCCATCAGCTGGCGCAAAGGTTTGCTGGTCAAGATGAGAATACCATCTACGATTACGATTTTTTCCGGTGCAATGGGAAGACGAACTTTTCTTCTCTGATGCGTACTGAAATCATATTGCGGTGCTTCGATCATGTTCCCGGCAATGAGCTGTTTGAGGTGTTCAACCATGAGGTCGGTTTCAAGGCTGTCAGGATGATCCCAATTAATGGCCGCACGCTGGTTAAAAGTCAGCCCTTCATTGGCCCTGTAATACCAGTCATGCTGGAGAATGACACAGTTTTCGCGGCCGGTCTGTTCGACAATTTTACGAATAACCGTTGTCTTCCCGGCTCCTGACCCTCCGGCAATGCCGATCACATATGGTGCTTTACCGCTCATTTCCACTCTCATAAAAAAAACACCTTCTTCACCACACCATGTTTACCGCATAGTTTCAAACATATGTAAAAATATTTTCAGTCAGCTATTTAGCACTACTACAAAAATTACCCATTGTCACAAAGAGTTATCATTACCTGCTCAGCACTAACTCTTTTCGACCTGTGTTTTCCAGTTTATTATGTGTTTTTGCTCTTTACAAGCCTTTCTCTTCGCTATATAAATCAAATTAAATAACGGATATATCGTTAACTTTACACTTAAATACCATCAGATAAAAGCGGCCTTTTTATCTTGATCATAGTTTCACCTTTTCAGTACCCCTGTCAGTTTTTCAGGAGAAACCGACAGGGTTCAGAAGACATCCTCCTCAGGAAGGATTCTCTTCTGATAAGCATCAAGGGGGCACGGAACCATCCGTGAACAGTCAATGCGTTATAAAGGAGATGATTCACCATGATCAAAGAAACGTTCTACAAGATTACCGGCGGCAGGCCAATGACCGAACTTGAATATTATTTCAACGACAAGAAGACCAATCGGCCGGTATACAGATACCAGGACAAATTAGGCCGTTTCTGGATGGCTCACACCAAGTGGGATCGCAACAGAAAAGAATCTGTAAACAACAACCACTGATGAATCACCAAAGGCGGTCAGCTTGTTACAAGCTGACCGCCTTTTTTAGTAGACAGAGATTCAATCCGACAAATTATTTCTACCTGAACTACGGTTTGATGTTTTGATTCATGTGAAGTATGTTTTTCGCATCATACTGCCTTTTAATATCCACCAGACGAGCATAATTACCACTGTACGCATCAATCACCCGGTCGCTTTCGTCCTCCGTCATAAAATTTACATAGGCACCGCTTGATGCATAGGGCTTAGAGGCCTCGAAAAACGTACGAGCCCACGAGATGCACTTCTCATCTTCACTCGCTTCGTCCCATCTCCCATGTACGTTGAGCACAAAATTTGCGTCCCGATGTCCCCATGCCATAGAATCTGCAGGAACGCGGTTGGCTGCACCGGTGATATGAGCAATGAAAATCTCGCACTGAGGCGTCGGCAGCTTTCCTGCAAACTCAAGCATTGTGTCAAACAAGTTTCCATTGAGTTCTGTGAAATTATGCGATTTCCAATAGTTCCTGGCACCGGGAGTGAGCAGTGGATCAAAGGCCTGCTGCCATTGCGTATATGGTTGAACACCGAGATGTTCTCCATGAAGATCACCAAAATGACGTAAAGGTTCAATGAGCTTTTCACCCTGGGCGAGATCCCCGGCGTAGAAAACCGCAACCACAACCACTTCCTTGCCATGTACTTCTTCGGGTAAAAACGGCAGCGGCGGCGCCTTGCGTAAAACGACCCACACAGTTAATTCCTCGGGCGCTGATTGTGTAAAAGTGTAATATTTTTCCAGTATCTGCTTGGCTTGTGCAAATGGAAAAACGAACAGACCAGCCAATATTTCAGGCCCCACGGGATGGAGTTTAAATTCGTATTGGGTAATCACTCCAAAATTACCGCCACCTCCACGAATAGCCCAGAAGAGATCGTTATTCTCCTTTTCGCTGGCTTTTATTTTCTTTCCATCAACCGTGATCACATCTGCTGAAACAAGGTTATCAACAGTCATACCGTATTTGCGGGTCAGCCAACCAAACCCGCCTCCCAGGGTCAGGCCGGAAATACCTGTTGTTGAATTGATCCCAACCGGTGTAGCAAGCCCATGTTTTTGCACCGCTTGGTCAAAATCAGCCAGAGTCGCACCGGGTTCAACATAGGCACGCCTGTTTGCCGCATCAACACGGACATCTTTCATTGAAGAAAAATCAATCATCAGGCCGCCCTCACTCAAGGCCTTTCCTGCGATGTTGTGTCCCCCGCCGCGGATCGATATTTCCAGGTTGTTTTCACGGGCAAAGGCAAGTGCAGGCGGGACATCATCGGCTTCGGCACACTGCATGATGACTGCAGGTCTCCTGTCGATCATGGCATTCCAGATTGTGCGTATTTCATCGTAATCGGCATCGTCAGGCAGAACAACCCTGCCCTTTACTCTGTTTTTCAACTGCTCCGTTTTGGTATTGAGTGTCGTCATGGCATTCCCTCCATGCAGAAAAGTTAAAAGAGAATAGTTCAATCTGCTTCTTCACTGGTACTCATTCATGCTTTTCTCAAAACCCTCAAACTCTCCATTGTTGCCGGACAACTGTTAATAACATAATGCTACATTGTAGCATCTGCAAGAAACTATCATGTCCCAAACGCTATCTTGTGCGGTCAACAGCTTTTCATTTCCGGCCACTATAGGACCGTCCTTTACATCCATTGATATTTTACGATACAACTACAGGAAGAGGATTGATTGCCTATCAAAAAACGTCGCTTTTCATGGAGGTTATATGGTCCTTACGATCAAGAAAAAACCGGTTAAATTCAGTATTACTTCTGACAGCAGGTTAGAATATCCTGATTTTTGCCCACAGCTCTACAACCTTGTCATCAACGAATTTCGCTTCAGAAAGAACGAGACCATCGTCTCAAAGGCCTTCTGCTCCGATGAGAACCAGGGGGGATCAACACTGCACCTCTGTAAAAACTTCGGAGTGTATCCATTCAATCACGGTCGCGTTGGCGCTACCGTGGCTCTTGATCGTAACGGCCCTTTTTCACACCACGGCAAAGATCTCGTCATTGTTGCTGCTTCACACGTTGGCTTTGATGAAGAAAATCACGTTTTCGGAACCTACCGGCGCCCGCATTGCGGTCAGGAGACGTTTGACTGCGGAATGCTGGTGGGAACCATTGCAGACTACTTAACTGAATATGAGGTGGCCAAAAAAACCATCAATCTGGTCAAAGAGGGGAAAAAATATTTCGTTATCATCAAGACACAGCTCATTCACAACCTCAACCATAAAGATGATCCATACGAAAACGGCGAACCGCCACGGCTGCTTTTAAAAATGAACCGAATTGTTCAAAGTCTCGAACCGGTTGAAGGCATCATCTCCGGCCAGAAATTTCTGGCTGCCGATTCACTTGTGGAAAAACTCGGTAAGAGAAAGTGGACCACAGGAAAAGGCAACCCGATTGGCGACGAACTCACTGCCGAATTATTTACCTTCAGGCAGATACCCGAAAACCATATCACCAATGCCGCTGTTGAAAATCTGCAGAAATTCATGAACTATATCGTTTCCTCAAAATTCCCGTCACTCACAGCAGCGGTAATTCAATGTCAGGAAGAATACGGCAGAACAGTTCGCAGTATTCAGGTCGATCCGTTTTTTTTCAATCGGGATGTATTCTTCGTCGCTGGGATCCACATCGATCAATCACCGAAAAAAGGCCAGATTGTCCCCTTCCCGAATATTGAATTTGTCCCCTATGCAGCATTATTAAAAAAACGTGACGGCCGAACACTGATGTTTGATCAGCAGGAAGTTCTCGACCTGATGAAAAGTCAATCAACAATTAATGAAAATGCCATCTCACTCAATGATGCCTTAAAGAGCATAGAAAAGGATGACATATTACAAATTGACGATATTGAGCTTTTTACATAAATAATATGCTTCTTACTTTTCGCGGTTAAGCGGCAGGCCGTAGTTATCCTGGCCGAGCAGATGAATAGCGCCGTCTGAAATCAGTGATAATGCGGTTGTATCGGCAAAGTTGCATTTAAAGCCGCGACAGGTCTGCGGTCTGTAGTTGTAGAGTTTGCAATAATATTTACCGTTGCGTTTCTGCAGGAAGACACAGCCTTTATCATCCGGGTGGATCATGTAGATCTTGCCTTCACTTTTGGCATCTTCAATAGCCTTTGCCATGCCCTTTTCCCTGATTTCACGCAGTTCCACATCAACGCCGACATGACCGCCCATTTTCTCTATATATTCTGCTTCGCCAGGCTGCAGCAGTATGCGCCGGTATTGTTTACAGCAGGCGCCGCACTGGCGGCATTCGGAAAAGATGGTGTTGAGATGAATCGATGAAAGAGCATTAACGGTCATTGCTTCGCCTTTAATTATATTGTCCAGAAACTTCTGGCAGGATGATTATGTAAGACCTTCTCAGCGCGGTTCGAATGCAGCACGCCGACCCGTCCGTTCATCGGCTGCAGCAGCCCGTCGATGGTCGCCAGTACGGAACTCTCCAGAGAAACGGGGTTATAGCCGCCTTCCAAGATAAAAAGCAGACGACCGTCACATGCTTCTTCAGCATACTGCCGAAGCATCAGGGTTGCCGTCCTGTACCAGTCCGTCGAAAGCGTAGTCCCGCTGATTGAATCATCAACATGGGCATCATAACCTGCAGAAACCAGAATAAACTGCGGGAGATACTGCTCTACCAGGCTCTGCAGAAGCCGTCCGAGCAAAAAGGTGTATTCAGTATCGCCAAACTGAGAGAATACCGGAATATTGACACTGTATCCTTCTCCTTTTCCCTTCCCTATCTCATGAGGATCACCGGAAAATGGGAAAATCCCCTTCTGGTGGATGGAGAGAAAGAGCACCTCATTATCTTCATAAAAAACATCCTGAGTGCCGTTTCCGTGATGAACATCAAAATCGATAATCATAATACGGTTCAGCCCATAGTTCTTCATGAGATAACGAGCGGCAAGGGCAACATTATTTAAGATGCAGAACCCCATGCCCCGCCCCATTTCCGCATGATGCCCCGGAGGCCGGATAAGGGCAAAACCCTGGGAAAGTTCCTGCGACATGATTTTATCAACCAGCTGAAAACAGCCCCCTGCGGCAAGCTGTGCCGTATGGAGGGACTGATCCATTAGATAGGTGTCTTTGTCATAGGAATATGGATCTTTGTTGATAGAGTGATTCCTGAGCTGATCGATATAGAAACTGGAGTGCACAGTGTGTACATCGCTGATATGAATTTCTCTCGGGTCGATTTTCGTAAAACGCCCTTTATATTTGGGCGACTCGAGGATCTGGTAGAGATTTCTCAACCGTTCAGGATTTTCAAGACTCTGCCGCTCAATCACATGATTGAAATAGCGATTATCCAATACCAGGCCGGTGTTATTATTCATAATGATACCGGTAAATTGGTTCTATGTTATACTTTTCAAACCCGAGCCTGTACAGGTTGCCAGTCCGCTGCTTTTTCTGGTCGTCGTAATGAAGCGATTCGACCAGTTCAAAGCCCAGTTTCTTCAGGCAGCGCTGCTGGGGAAGGTTGTTAATATCGGTGTACATCTCAACCTTTCTGATCCCGATTCGATCAAAGAGGTAAATCATCAGAAACTTCTGGGCTTCCGTGCCATAACCTTTATTTCTCTCCGAGACATCGGCAACTTTCAGGGCAACGACCCGTATCTCCGGTTTGCCTGTCGGCTGCCAGAAATGAATGGTTCCGATGGGGCGGTTATCATCTTTTTTTTCGATGATAAAGAGTTTCTCCTTATCATTCCAGAACACACCGGCATCGAGCTGCTGCTGCAGCTGATCCCGGTCATATTCTTCCGGAGTCAGATAATCACCGCAAGACTCTGTCGAATTGCTCCAGGCAACCAGCAGGTCGACATCGTCCACTTCAACCCGCCGGAGAAGAAGCCGGCGGGTGAAGAGTTTTTCAATTGAAAGAGTCATTCAGTCAGATCCACAGATTTGGCAGGGACACACGTCCCTGCCGTCAGATATTACAGTTCACTTACTGCGACAGAAAGAGCCTTGGAGGACTCTTCCAGTCTTCTAAGGGCTGAGACGGTACCTTCAATGGCTCCATTGACATTGGTGCTCTCAGCTTTATTCTCGTCGGAAGACTTGGTAACATTCTCGATCTGTGACTGTACATTGATTCCGCGTTCATCAAGAACCTCTGCCATTTTATCAAGTGCATCAACCGACTGGGAAATATTCAGAATACCTTCCGAAATTTTATCCATCGCCGACAAGGCCGTGTTGATAACCTCACCGCCATCATTGAGCATTTTCATGCCCTCTTTCATCACGCCGATGGTTTCTTTCGATTCGGCCTCAACTTTCTTGACGATATTGGCAATATCAACAGCCGATCTGGAACTGTTTTCAGCAAGCTTTCGTACTTCGTCGGCAACCACGGCAAATCCACGTCCGGCATCACCGGCTCTTGCCGCCTCGATAGCGGCATTAAAGGCCAGAAGATTGGTCTGTGATGCGATATCTTTAATGATATCGACAAATCCGCCGATCTTTTCAAGTTGGCCGACCAGGTTGACAACCATCTCATTCGAGCTTGCCATGGAAACATTGATTGCCTCCATCTTCTTGCCTGCTTCAGCGCCTGCTTTTTTACCGGATTCAGCATCCCGTGCCACATTGGACGCCATCTCACTGGACTGGCTGGTCAGTTTCACCATATCTGCAGCCGAAGTGAGCATTTCGGCAATAATCTTCGCCGAAGCCTCGAGCTGCTCGACCTCAAGATCGATGGTCTTATTCATTGCAGCCATGCTGTCAGCAGCTTTCTTCATCTCATTGAGCGAGGTATCGACAAGATCAGTTACCTCCTGGGATGCACCGTTGATAAGCCTTTCGACTTCAGCCTCGGCAGTTACATCAACCAGATATTCAAGACCGCCCTTTATATTGCCCTTGGCATCTTTGATGGCAATACTGGTCATCTTGAGCGGGATGTTCTTATCGCTGATATGGGCCATTGAGGTATTGTTGACCGTCTCATTTGACTTCATTGCCTGCTTGACACCACACTCCTGCTTACCGCAGATATCGGTACCGAAGAGGTCGTAACATTTTTTCCCCAGCGCCTCTTCCACGGTTGTTCCCGCCATAGCAGCACCGGCCGGATTGAGGAAGGTGATGTTATAGTCGGTATCAACTGCAAGGATAGGATTCGGGATAGCATTGAGGTTGGCAACCTTTTCATTGGCCTCCTGCTTCTGGCGGTTCTCCTCAGTGATATCGACAACAAACTCAAGAGCACCTTTAATATTGCCCTTTGCATCCTTGATCGGCGCTCCAGTGTATTTGATCGGGATGATCACCCCTTCGGCAGGACGGGCAATGGTTTCCGCATTGACTATGGTGTCGGTACGCATTGCCTGGCCCAGAGCACATCTATCCGTCTGACAGTGAGGCGTTCTAAAGAGATCGTAACACTTCTTGCCGACTGCTTCATCAGGCGTCAAGCCAACAACGCTGGCTCCGGCCGGGTTCATAAAGGTGATGTTGAACTCTGTATCAACTGAAAGAATCGGGGTCGGGATCGCATTAAGGTTTTCAATCTTCTCTTCCGCATCCTGCTTCTGTTTAGATTCTTCTGTTATATCAAGAACATATTCAAGTGCCCCTTTGATATTACCCTTGGCATCCTTGATCGGCGCACCGGTATATTTAATCGGGATAATCACCCCTTCAGCCGGACGGGCGATGGTTTGTTCGGTAACCACCGAATCGGTCTTCATCGCTCTGGCACAGGCACACTTGTCAGTCTTGCAGTGCGGCGTTTTGAAAAGATCATAGCACTTCTTGCCGATGGCCTCATCTGGGGTCAGACCGACGACACCTGCTCCTGCCGGATTCATAAAGGTGATACTAAAGTCAGTATCAATGGACATGATCGGGGTCGGAATGGTGTTGAGGTTCTCAATTTTCTCTTCAGCCGCCTGCTTCTGTTTTGCCTCTTCTGTCTGATCAAGAATATATTCCAGGGCACCTTTGATATTGCCTTTAGCATCCTTGATCGGTGAACCTGTATACTTGATCGGGATGATAACCCCTTCAGCAGGCCGTGCAATGGTTTGTGCAGTAACCACCGAGTCGGTTTTCATTGCCTGGGCACAGGCACATTTATCGGTTTTACAATGCGGTGTCTTGAACAAATCGTAGCATTTCTTACCGACCACCTCATCAGGCGTCATGCCTGCTACGGCAGCACCTGCCGGATTCATGAAGGTAATAGTAAAATCGGTGTCAATGGACATGATCGGGGTCGGGATGGTGTTGAGATTCTCAATCTTTTCATCGGCAGCCTGCTTCTGTTTTGCCTCCTCGGTCTGATCAAGAACATATTCCAGAGCGCCTTTGATATTGCCCTTGGCATCCTTGATCGGCGAGCCGGTATATTTGATCGGGATAATCACCCCTTCAGCAGGTCGTGCAATGGTTTGTGCAGTTACCACCTTGCCGGTCTTCATTGCCTGGGCGCAGGCACACTTATTGGTTTTACAATGCGGTGTCTTGAACAAATCGTAGCATTTCTTACCGACTACCTCATCGGGTGTCAGGCCGACTACTCCGGCTCCTGCCGGGTTCATAAAGGTTACGGTAAAATCGGTATCAATTGCCATGATCGGAGTCGGGATGGTGTTAAGATTCTCAATCTTCTCATCCGCCTCCTGCTTCTGCTTTGCTTCCTCGGTGACATCAAGCACATATTCAAGGGCTCCTTTGATATTACCCTTGGCATCCTTGATCGGCGAGCCGGTGTATTTGATCGGGATAATCACTCCTTCAGCAGGCCGTGCAATGGTCAGTGCCGTTACCACCGAGTCGGTTTTCATTGCCTGGGCGCAGGCACACTTATCTGTCTTGCAGTGCGGAGTTTTAAACAGGTCATAGCATTTCCTGCCGATCACCTCATCTGGCGTCATACCGACTACTCCTGCTCCTGCCGGATTCATGAAAGTTACAGTAAAATCAGTATCGATTGCCATGATCGGGGTCGGAATGGTGTTGAGATTCTCGATCTTCTCATCCGCCGCCTGTTTCTGTCTGGTCTCTTCGGTAACATCGAGGATGTATTCAAGAGCCCCTTTAATATTTCCCTTGGCGTCCTTGATCGGGGCACCGGTATATTTAATAGGGACGATCACTCCGTCGGCAGGCCGTGCAATAGTCTGTTCGGTGACTACCGAATCAGTCTTCATTGCCCGGGTGCAGGCACATTTTTCAGTCTTGCAGTGCGGCGTTTTAAACAGGTCATAACACTTCTTGCCCACCACTTCATCCGGAGTCAGCCCGGTAATTGCCGCACCGGCAGGATTCATGAAGACCACATTATACATGGTGTCGATCTCCATGATCGGTGTCGGAATCACGTTCAGGTCGGTCATCGCCTGCTGGAGCAGGGTCTTGGTTTCCTGCAGCTCGGTCATTTCATGCATGCTGACAAGAATATCGGAACCTTTACCGTTGGTCGGCATTGCTCTGGAATGAAAAAAACGGTATGCATCACCGATTTTATTGACCGTCTTTGACTCAGACAATTTATTCAGACGGGCCGCCTTGTCTGCCGGACAGCTTTTAGTGCCGCAGACCTGCGTCGGACAAACCTCTTCACAGGCCATTTTGCCTATGACATCACTTTTCTTGACCTTGAAGGTATCAAAAAACATGTCATTGGCCCAGGTAATGGTCTTGTCACTGTTAACAGTGAAACTTGGGTCCATAATGTATTGAAAACAGGATTGTCCGTTATCTTTTGCAGTGGTGGTTTTCTCGTCCATGGAATCCTCCGGTCGTTTATTTCTTTGGCTTTGGTTTATCCAGAAAGTTCAAAATATTATTTCTTCTGCCCGTTAAAGGAGAAGTGGTTCGTTACAAGGTTATCGATATTCAAAATGAGCACATGCTCCCGCAGACCGTCATCACGAAGAAATTCAATCAGCCGGTCAAGAACATCTTTCTTTTTAGCCCAATCGGGATTGAGTGAAGGAGTCATGTGAAACTCCTCCTGTTTGTAGATGGTAACAATAGAATCAACCTCAAGTGCTATAATCGAGCCACCTCCCCTGCAGATGATGTGTTTACGGTCATCGTTTTCAAATTTTTGGGCGGGATACTCAAGAAATGTCCGCAGACTGATCACCGGTATCACCTGGCCGCGCAGATTAATCACGCCTTTCTGCGCACCATGAATCCCGGGGGTCCGCATCACTTCCGCGTTATCCAGGATCTCCTGCACATCCTTGATCTCCATGCCGAAATGTTTGCCGATGGAAAACACCAGATAACCGTTCTCGGTTATGAGATGATGAATTCCCTCTTTTTTATTGGATTCATCAACATCATCATGGGCGAGATCTTTGTACTTATTGAGCCTGAATTTGGTCTTGATCGTTTCGCAATGACTGCCAAGCACCTTTTCAATATTAAGGAGCATGATGTTGTCGCGATTCCTGTCCGAATAGACGCCAAGGATACGCTCATTTTCCATCGGCATAGGCAGCACCCTGTTATCGGGCACCGTGAGTATCTCTTTGACATGTTCCACCACCAGACCGAAACTGCAGCCCTGGAGCTTAAACACCAGTACCCGGTAATTTTCAGTCGCCTTATGCAGTTCTTCGTAACAGTCGGCCAGCAGAAATTTCGCCCCGATAACAGGAATAGAACTGCCGCGCAGGGCAAGAACGCCGTCAACAAAATCTTCCTGATACCGTTCATCGATTTTTGAAATGAATGTCATTTCCTGGGCCAGCTCAACAGGCACCCCGTAATGCTGACCGAGGCAGGTAAAAATAATGTATTTTGTATAGGTGGTCGGCTCTTCCTGCACCACCGGCGGCATCTGATCCCTAATTTCCTTTTCCTGATCTTCAGCAAGAAAAACATATTTAAGATCAAGCAGGTCTATGGTTCTAGCGCCATGTTCGAGATGGAGCAGAGAAGTAACCAGTCGGTCCTCCCCCAGCATTCCTTCACGGATTGGTACAATGTTGCTGTTCTCTGCCCTGAAGACCTCTTTAATATCATCAAAGAGTAGCCCGTATCGCTGATTGCCCCCTTGAACCACCGCCACTTTTGCCTCGGCGTCGTAGCTTGTATCCGCAAGCCCCATCCTCTTCTTCAGATTAATCACCGGAATTGCAGCATCACGAAGATGCATCATTCCTTCAAGAAAGCTGACGGTAGTCGGCAGACGCCTGATTGAACTGGTGATTTGAGTTGCCTCTGTTACACTCTCAGCGAGAAGCGCAATCTCCAGCCCTTCTTCCTTGTCGAGTAAAAACGATGCGTAAAGTTGTTCCTGAGACATGTTTTTTCCTGGTTTAGTGGAGAGATACCCGTCGTCCGTTGTTTTCTGATTCAACTGACGTTTCATAGTATGTGGTAGTCGTACTGTTCATTCGCATGATCACAGAATTCAGTTCCCGCCAGCTTCGTTCAATTGATGTCATATAACGTGGATTCAGCAGGTGACACTCGGTGCTAGAGCAGATTTCTTCTCCGCCGACAATTAAAATGACGCGGAACGGCTCAAATACATCCCGTATCTTTATCAGGTCCTGAAGCGCATGCAGGTCAACAGCATACAGGATGAGTGCGTCACCATTTCTCAGTTTTCGGCTGTTTGTGCAGGTGAGCTTGGCCCCGCTGTCCAGCACGACAAGCTGTCCGATGTCCTCAAGTCCGCTGAGATGGGCTGCACATCGATGCGAGCAGTGCTTCCACGAGCAGTTATCCTGACAGTCGTTCTGACGTGCTGTATAAAGAAATATTTTCATAACCGGGTTCGTTAAAGTTTTAAAATTAACATTTGTCGCCGGTAGAAAAGCACTATACGTGCCAGTTGGTTTCTCTTTCTCTAACTGGAGCTATCTTATTTGTATTGAAAGGAATTCAACTATACTGAGAACGGTTATCAGGATACGAGGCTAAAGAGAAGTGTTCACTTTAGTGTACACTGTAAACTTTTGTGGACACCGGTTTCACAAAAGATGACAGAGCAAACAAGACAGTGAAAGAGAATAACAGGAAGCCTGAGACAGTTGACAGCAATATGAAGTTCAGATCTTCAGATCGTATTTGTTCAGCAGCTGATACAGGCGGGTTCTGGATAATCCTGAGATATCACAGGCATTTTTTGCACTACCGGCAGCCTGCTGCACCAGTTGTTCAACATAATCCCGCTCTGTCTGTAAACGGTAATCCTTCCACGAGGGGAGTTTCTTCGACGAGGTTGGAAGAAGAACATGTTTTGGCTGCAAACCGGCTTTGGCCTGCAATACTCTGAAGCGCTGCGGCAGATGGATTGAAAAACAGGTTGGGCCAAGCGAAGGCTCTGTAAACACCTGCTCAATGGTCTGGTAAAGTTCCCGTATATTACCGGGCCAGTCATAGACCGAAAGCACTTCAATAAAATCAGCGGCAACGCCTTTTGTTTCCACCCCATAGCGCTGGCAGAGCTTTGACAGAAAATGAACAGTAAGATCGCCGATATCACCGATGCGTTCACGCAGAGGTGGCAGATGAATATTTACCGACTGCAGCCTGAAAAGCAGGTCGTCCCTGAATGTCCCCTCACTGACCATCTTGCGCAGGTCACGATTGGTTGCTGCCACCACTCTGAAATCGCTGTGCTGCCGTTGTTTGGCCCCAACTGGAAGAAACTCACGCTCCTGCAGAACCCGTAAAAAGTTTTTCTGAATCGAGAGAGGCAGCTCCCCCACCTCGTCTAGAAACAGGGTGCCGCCGTCGGCATGTTTTATGAGGCCGTCCTGCGCCCGTTCCGCTCCGGTAAAAGCACCTTTGACATGGCCAAACAGTGTGCTTTCTATAAGGGTTTCCGGCAAGGCCGCGCAATCGACAATGACAAAGTTCTTTTTTTCCCGTTTGCTGTTCTGGTGAATTGCT
>QKIH01000129.1 GCA_003249645.1 Desulfobulbaceae bacterium
GAATATAGCCGCATCCTCCGAGCACGGTTGCTCCAGGAGTGCTCTTCAGCAGTGAGGCTGCGTCTGCAAGACTTTCGGCAAAATGGTACTGTTCTATTTCCAGCATGTTGTGATCCTTGGAAGCATATTCATCGAGATTGCTGTCACGTATTATCGCTCAAACTATAAGGGGTAGGAGATATTTTTGCATTACATTTCTGTAATTTTCTCTTGCCTCCCAAGTGATTGACAGATTATTTCAGGTGACGTATCATGATGAAAACAAATAAAATTTTTCCTACAAAGATGCGATAATGGCTTTCAACAAATCACTGCTTTTTACCGGCTGGAAGCAGCTGCTGAAGATGTATCTGGCAGCTCTCTCATCAGGCGTTGTTCTCGGCCTCCTGCTGATTCAGGTGTTTCATGTCCCTGCTGAGATTGTTTTCAGGTTCTCTTCAAGCAGAGTAGCACATGCAGCAACTGTGTTCGATGCAGGTGTTGCGATGGGAATTGATCAGGGGGTTCTTATTTTTGTCTGGAATGTGTCAGCAGCCCTTGTCAGTATGGGCTTCTTTCTGTTTTCCCCTGTTTGATTCAGCATCACAGAATGATTTCCCGCGAACACTGCGGAAGGTGGTTCTCGGTCAAAGGCCGATGAAACTGCTTTGCTATCTGCCGGGCTGCAGAGCGATTGAAAAAGAAAACATACGGCGTCTCTATGTATGGCTGATGATTCCTCTGCTCGGGATTGTTCTGCTCGGGCTGGAGAGCGGACTGATGATGACAGTCGGAATAAACTCGGTTACTGATCTTTTTTTGAGTCTTCTCACATTTCTACCCCACGGGATCATAGAGATCCCTGCATTTACTCTGGCCGGAGCTGTAACGTATTCCGGCCATCTGTTGGTGAAAAGAGAGGTTGTACAAGGCGATGACGGGGAACTCTTTTCACATTTGCGTGTCTATCGGCAGAATGTAAACCCGGCGGTCCTGGCAGCAGTCGTCGCTGCCGCACTTTTTCTGGCTGCAATGATAGAGGCGCATTTTACGACACGGCTTGCCCAATATCTGTTTCACTGAAGATATAGGTGAGGATGGTGAGTTTGTTTTTCAAACAAAAAAGGCCTTTAAGAACATGTCTTAAAGGCCTTTTTAATGTTGTCTGCTTTTGTTCAGATGGGCTCAAGATATTCAACCCGTTTACCCAGCGAGGTGGCAAAGGAAATGTCTTCCTGAGTTGAATCACCGATATATCCTCCGGGATTGACCACCAGAATTTCATCTGACATCTTAATCTTGTGTCGATGAAGATGCTGCAGCATGGTTCTCTGCTCAGATTCCAAAACTTCTCCGTCGTCTCTTCTGAAAAAAGCAAGGGTCAGTACAATTCTACCTTTCAGGGTCTGCTCTCTTGCAGCCTTTTCAAAATCATCTTTGAATTTTGTACTGCCACACAAACAAATAACAGTGGGGCGTGTGTCGTTCATTTAGTTCACTCCAGTCTTATACATATACTCAGACTCTTGATAATATCTCCTAAAATATCTGTCAATAAATCAGAGTAGTGGAGCAAAATATAATTAGAATCTTTGATAGGATTAGTAGAAAACAGTTGACAAAATCCTAGGTCGCCGCTCTGTGACGGACGGTTTTTATTGTCCGATATATCTCAAATCAAGTCTTGCAATGGAAATGTTTTGATGCTCGGGATGAGAGAGATCGACAATGTACCCTGATTTCTGATCAGAGGTGTCGTCATTCTGTTTATCCCTGAGGATACGTACAGCGGGCCGGTCTAACTCGGTGCCTGCCCGGATTACAGTTGCAGTCCGGTTGTCTGACAGGGTGACGAAAGTTCCCGGTGGATAAAGACCGACAATATGAATAAAAGAGGCAAGCAGGGCCGGATGAAAAGCTCCTTTATCATGCATCATGATAGCATATGCCTCTTTCGGTGTTATTGCTTCTTTGTAGGGACGTACAGCTGTTAATGCTTCAAAGACATCGCAGATATGCAGAATGCCGGTTACAGGGTGCAGCGTGACAAAGTCTGGCTGCGGAGGATATCCTTTGCCGTCGTAACGGAGATGGTGCCCCCAGGCAGCTGTTATATCAAGAGGTGTGGCATCATCATGGGATAGCAGGATTTCTGCTCCTGTCCGGCAATGCTGTTCAATGAGATATCTTTCTTCGGCATTGAGCGGACCGTGTTTAAATAAAATATCTCCGGAGATCCCGCTTTTGCCGATATCATGTAAAAGGGCGGCACGGCCGAGATCGAGCAGGTATTTATTGTCCCATCCGAACTGAATGCCGGCATAAACAGCCAGGGCGGCGACTCTTACGCTATGACCGATGGTGTAGTTGTCGTAGTCAGGATAGACTACGTGCTGCATGATGTCGGAAAACTGATCTCGGATAAACTGCAGCATGAATTCGCTAACGGCCATGGCATTTTCAAGATCAACACTATTTTGAACGGCAGCAGCGCCATGGGCACGGCTGACCATATCAAAAAGTGCCTGATAGACAAGCGTCGGTGACTCCAGAAGTCCTGCACTGTCCTTGCCCTGCCAGGCTTCCTTGTTTTCAGCAAGCGCTCTGACAGAAGTATCTTCATAGGCGTTGGCAAGAATGATCTGGGTAATGCCGTTTTGCTGCAGGAGCTGCCGTGCTTCTTTAATATTGGCAAGCGGTTCTCGTAATGATACTGCAATCTTGAAGAAACGCTTCATCTCGTCAGCCCCGACGGGATGGGTAAAAATTATGCCGCCGCAGCAGAGCATTTCTGCAGTCATCATAAACTGTTTGCCTACAACACTTGGGCCGATCAGCTTTTTCCCTTCATAGATAAAACTGTTGTCGACAATGCCGATAAAAAGCTGTTCATGTCCGGTCGTTGTAAAAAACAGGTCGAGTTTGTTTTTTAGCTCATCCTGATATTTATTTACCTGTGGATGATTTTCGAAGTAGAGTTTCTGTAAAGAGATACATCTGCAGAGCAGCATGACCACATCGTTGAGAAGCTGATCGGAGGATGCTGTATTCACCGTTTCACCATATTTTTCAGTTGTTTGAGTGCTCTTTCAGCCGCCTGTCTGCACAGGGGCGGCCAAAGAGCCATGATCAGCATTTTTTTTGCACTGATTATCTCCTCGAGCATTTCCTCCATGCCCTCGACCGGCATCTGACCGCAATAGGATATCGCCTGAGAAACCCATTGCTCTTCCATACGTTCCTCTGGAAATGTTGAGAGCCCTTCACGAAGTATATTGCCTGCAACCTTTCTCATTGACGGTGAGAGCTGGTTTTGACTGCCCTGGAAAAAATAGAGCTGCAGGAAGTTGAGGTGGCGTTCGTCATCTGCAAGAAAGGGCAGTACCGCAAGGCCAAGCGGGTCCGGTGGCGTCTTTTGCAGAACCGGAAGGATTACCTGATAGATAGTCTTTTTCAGTGATGTTCCGAGAAGAAAGGCGAACAATTGCTGTATCTGAGTGTATCCGCCCGGATAGATGGCTGCCGCAGTTCTATTTTTCTGGAAGCTGTCAAGAGACTCAAGCCTGTCCTGCCGCTGTATCATTTCCTGCCTGCTTAACTGGGAGCAGGAAAGCATCAGGTGGATATACACTTTTGTTTTTTCTCCCATTCCCACAGCCATCAGTTCGTTTACGATAACAGGCCAGAGAAGGTACAGCTGCTGTCTGCTGATGTCTTTGATCAGTTGAGCGAGAAAGTCCAGACTGGAGAAATGGTTTGACTGCCTCATAATCAGCACCAGCGGTGGCAGGATCTGTTCAAGGCGGTTGTTGAGATTACGGTCAAGAAACAGTCTGGTGCCAGAAAGCAGGGCAAGCTGCTCTTTGCTGGTGAGCATTCTTTTGAAAATATCATGAAAGAAGCGGTTGATATTACGCATTGCTTCAAGTGTCTGCTCGTGCTGCAGCAATTGAAGCAGTACAGAGATTTCTTCTGCTTTATCGGTCTGACACAGCTTTTTAAGCATTGCCGGAGGCAGCGCTGTTTTATCAACGAAAGACTGCAGCTCTTCTATCGGCAGTTCAGGTGACTGATCACCAGTCCGTTTTTTCGGTTGTATCTTTTTCTCTTTATTTAACGGGGCAGGCTGGTCTTTCACCAGGGAAATAAGAAATCCGATGCTTTCTTTTGCTTTTTTATCGCCGGTACGTGCTTCAAGATGGCTGAAAATGGTAGTCAGGGTGTTGATGTCATTTTGTATCCGGTTAGAACGTAAGTCTGAGCCGGGTTTATTCTGCAGCAATCTAAGCAGCAGATTCTGCACATCATTCCAGGTGAATTGAACCAGGCTGTTTGAGTTCGAGACCGGCTGGTAATTCTGCTGCAGAGAATTTAGCAGGGTGCGGCACTGGCTGGTCTGTTCAGTTGTCAGTCCTTTCGTTTCAAGAGCATGCAGGAGATCATTCATCCTGTTCTCGTTGTCCTGGTCACTCTGGTTGCTGATAACAGAAGTTTTATCAACCAGAAACCGCTTATCGCGAACCCTGAAGCTTTGAGGCATGGCTGAAAGGTCTGCAAGAGCAAAATTTGCTGAATTTCTTCTCTGTGCACGATGCTGCAAAATGAGACGGACAAACTCGAGGGTTTCTTCAGTTGTGGCATGACGGCTGATCGTGATTGAGTCTACTGCAGCTTCCTGAAGAATCTTGAGCAGCTCGGTTTTGGATTGTGTATTGGTTTCAACGCGGATTGCATCAACGACGAGACAATCCTCCTGCACATTGAGCTCAACGGTGCTGTTTGCCTGGGCAATTTTGCCAAGAGCAACCAGAAATGATTCAGCTGCATGATCGACAATGGCATGGCCGGAAGGATAATAGTTGCCGATTTTTGCAACCCTGTGCAGACAGTGGACAAATTCTGTCAGCATCTGCGGGGTGACGTGACCGTCTTTCTTCGGTGGAGAATTAAGCACGTATAGAGTTCGCCTTCATGCAAAAGTGATTTTTATGAATGATAAACTTTCCCAAGTATAGCAGTTGGAGCCCAGATTGGCAAATGCGGGAGGAATTTATCAGATTATGTTTATTCAGTCACAGGCGTGTGAGCTGATAACAAGACGGTATGTGATGAAGGTAAGAAGAACGAGCAGGACTCCGGCTGAAATCAGGCCGGCGCTGAGTGATACGTTTCTGGTTACGAGACCGATGGATGGACCGAGTATGGCAAAAGCAGTCCGAATAACCATGCTTCTGACAGAGAGTACGGTTGCCCGTGTTTCAGACTGGCAGTTTCTGTTGATCAGGTCCCGCAGGTATGGAGTTGCATAACCGCGAACAAGGTAAAAGAGTGTTAAACCGATAAGGCCAGCTAGAAAGGGAAGGATCCCGAGCAGGATGAAGCCGAAGGGTATCACGGCGATGATCAGCATCATGGCATTCCGGCTGCCCAGTTTTTCCTGCGTTTTATGGGCGTTTGCTGCAACCATGGCTGCCGCAAGATTTAAGCCGACCCAGATGGGAGTGATGCTCTTTTCGGTGAGTCCGTTGGTGACGAAATAGACCTGTGATGTCCAGGCCATACAGAGTGTGGCTGTGCCGATAACCGAAGAA
>QKIH01000041.1 GCA_003249645.1 Desulfobulbaceae bacterium
TTATACGATATACAGTGAAGAGGATTGCTATATTTTGTTAACCGACTTATTGTTTTTTATGCTGGCACGGTGCTTAAGGCCTCATGGCGCATACTGAAATTTTCCTGCTCAGTTTCTTTCAGGTAAATGCGTTGTTCTGTATAAATATTTGGTGAGTCGGATTTTGTTCCGGGCAGTATTTGCATACGATCAAGAGTATTGATTAAATCATCAATGCAGCCTTCTGGGTCCACCGTATAACTTGAACCCCAGCAGCGCCAAAATTTCCAACCGACTCTTTCCATCACCCGTTGCCGTTGCCAGTCTCCCATCCATTTTTCGGGTGGGTGATATTTGTCACCATCTAACTCTATGGCTAATCTCCTATCGTTTTCTCCCTCGACCACCATATCAATTGAGAAAGCACCAACTTTAACTTGTGGGGTAACATTGTAGCCTTTTTCCGTAAGCCTTGTCAGCACATCTCTCTCAAAGCCTGAATCACATAAATCCAACGGATTATTTATAGTATCTCTTTGCGGCATTGGGTTGACAAAATGTTGCAGTATTCTCAGTCGCAAATCTGCCTCATTTTTTAAATCAGATTCCTCTACACTTCTAAACAGATACATTCTGTCCCGGGCTCTTGAAAGTGCAACATTAGTTCGTTGCTCATACTCTCTTTTTGTCATTACCGCCCCTTGTCCGGCACCGACAACCATTGACAAGAGTATAATGTCTCTCTCTTTTCCCTGAAAAGTTGCCGCGTCTCCACATGCGATATGATACTTCTGATAAATATCTTCACCTAACTCAATCAATAGTTCATTTTGAATAAACTTAGCCTGCTGTGCCCCTACAAGAGAAATAACACCAATCGTTCTTCCTGAATATTTTGGATTATTAACAATATTTTTGATTTCAGAAACAATTGCTTCCGCTTCATCCTCATTGATTTTCTTTTGCTCATCCCGGCGACCATGTTTGACATGAACATCAATCAAGGGTGGTGTTAGTTTTTCCGATGCGGTTGGAATTCTCAGGGGGTTGAGTGGTTCGCTGTAAAATTGCATGCTGAACCTGATAATGGGTTCAACACAGCGGAAATGCTCTGTCAGCATAATGCGTTGGCCGGGAAATACGGCATTGGCAAGATCGTAAATTGATACGCCGGGCAGAAGCAACTCGGCAAAGGGCTGTCCTCTTAAAAAATTATGTCTGAGGTGCAAAATTTTTTCTTCCGCTATAAATGCAGCGGTGGGGCTTACCTGCTTATCGTCACCAACAATCAGGATTTTCTTTGCCCTCATAATTGCTGGTAAGGCTGTTATGTCAGATTGAGATGCCTCATCAATAATAACGAGGTCAAATGAGCCGAAGTCAGAAGGAAGGCTTTCACTAATACGCCACGTTGGCATGATCCAGCATGGAACCCCACTATAACAATCTTTCATTGCCCTATAGGCATCTCTTCGATGCCTTGGCGCTCTTTTCCCTGTGCCCTTTCCTATTTTTGCAACAGAAGAGACAAAGCGCATTAATGCACCTTGGACACGTTCTGTCATATTGGTGTGTAGCCCGATATTTGTTTTGACTTTGATTAAATCTGAAAAAGTTCTTTGCAAATCGTTACCAAGGCGGGACCGCTTCTCTGATAATTTTTTTAACTCTTCTCTTCCATCAATTTCTCTTAAATATTGATTTCGGCGTTTCCATTGCCATGATGCGAGCCAGTCTACCGGTGTTAACTCATCTTCCGTTGATGAAACAGGTTCTGTCCTGAGTTGCTTTGCCCAATTTGGCGCACCTGAAGATAATATTTTTTCCGAAATTCTTTCGACAACAGATATGTTATTTGATAATTCTTTCAGCCTGTTTAACTCTGCTATAAAGTTTTGCCACTCTTTCATTATTTCATCAGAAGAGTATCCAGGATTCCCTATGGAATTCTGTATGAAATCTCGTAGTTTTATCGAAACTTCACCCTCAGAGTTTTTAATTTTATCCGTAAGGTCTTGTAATTTTACCCTTTGCGCTCCCAGGCGGATTCGAGATGTATTTACTTCAATAGCCTCAAGAACCTTTTCTATTTCAGTCTTATTTTTCAGCAAGCGATTGATGGTAACGCCATGGGGAAACAATGCAGAGACCTCACTTTTTGTAGCTTCCCACTGCTGAGCGGACTCTTCTGCTTTGCAGATTAAGTCATGAATTGACTGGCCAGTCTTAAAAAGCTCACCATATGAAAACGACAAGTTAGGTAAAGATAAATCAAGCTCCTGTCCTGCATGATTCCAACGGACGGTAAATTTTCGGATGTTATTTTGGAACAGTATATAGTCTTTAACAAGTTGCCATTGTTCTGTGCTTTTAGGTTCTTCTCCATCTACACGAATCAGCTCTATATATTTTTTGGCTTCCTTATTTCCAAAAGTTAAAAGGCCAAAAGGTCTTTTACCCGCTATCAGCTTGTTAAGTCCATTTAAGACTTGCTCACTATGAGAGGCAGGATCATTTGCTTCAACGAGAGTTCTAATAAATTTTTGTCTTTCAGACACCAGGCTGCTTAATTCAGTTCTTAACTCATTAAATAATTCAATGTGGCTCACTTGGTCCTGTTTGTTGAGGCAATGGTAGAATAACCCCTCTAACCAAGGGGAAGTTTCTAATTGTGTCAGGAGATCCTGAAGGCCTTTTAGGGGAGATATTAATTTTTCTGCACGATCTACTGACTTTTCAACTGATACTGCCAGTGGCGGAATATTATTGTTTTTCGCTTGCATCTCTATTCTTGCAGAGGTTGCTATGTCGTCATGAATTGCTACAATATTCGCGGAGTCAAGCATGTCTTGTTGGTTTGGTAGGCGTTTGCCTACATAGCTAATATCTTCACCAAGATTTCTTCTGGCTGAACGAATACTGGCAATATCAGAATCTGTAAATTGAGGAACAAAATTTTCTGACGAACCAAGCTCATCAATAAGCCATTCATGCCTGCCGGTATCAGAAACAACCTGCTCTGCCAGCTCCATGGCAGTTATTTCTGAATCTGTACCAGAAAACGCTTTTTTAATTGGGTTGAGTTGTTTTAAGCCCCAGTCTTTGATTTCTCCGTCAATTTTTTGAATTTCTTTTTTTAGCTGCGTAACCCTCAATTCATGAGACTCTGCGTCTCGTTTTAAATCTCGTAGATTCGTCTGGCTTGCTATGCCTGCAAGAAGTTGTACAGCAGATTCAAGCTGTTTCATTCCTTGCTTTTCATTTGTAAGGAGGCTGATAGTTAGCGGCCTTAACTCTTCAGGTATTTGCCCTTGCAGCACTGACAAAGCGGGGTCGCCTTTTGATGTCACAAGCACTGTTCTGCCTGTAGCAAGGTAATGACAAATAATATTAGCGATAGTATGCGTTTTTCCCGTACCAGGAGGACCTTGAACCACGACACCGTCATTTTGTTCAAGTCTGTCAACTATTTGAACTTGTGCATCATTGAATGGTTTGGGGAAAAAGAGTTCTGATTTTTGGCAACTTGGCGAGGATGATAATGAAGGTTCACCCCCTGTGGTAATAGCTGAAGGTACCGAGACTGGTTTTGCGTCCGATAACTCAGAGATTATCCTTTTGGCAGGTTTGGAAATGTTGCCCGGAGATTCTTCTAACTTTTTTTGAAATCGCTCTATATCCTGAACAAACCCTGTTCTACTTCTTGGACGCACAAACATTACCCAACTGTCTGTGATTTCCAGAGTATCTCCGATTTTGTTTGGTTTGCGATTTTCCTTGTCAGGGTTAACATCTGGCCAATATGTGCCTTTTTCACTCAAATATGTTGATGCTTGTCTGAGTATTGGTTCAAAGCTTTCATGGAGATAAGGTGAGAATTCAACATCTTCTGACAGCTCAGAAAAGTGCTTTTTGCCAAACCTTATAAGGGTATTAACGCCTCGGTTATCAAGGGCTGAAAAGGAATCTACCGCAAGAACCGGCTCAATGTTTCTGGGGTGAACCAATATCGAACCGTCTTCTTGATCAACCTCAATTTCAATAGGTTTTTCAATAAGGGGATGATCAATATCATGGCCTTCACAATTCCATCTGGCAATGCCAATACCCCAAATGAGTTCTATTGGCTGCTCATCTCCTTGGGCTTCAATGGTTTGTTGCAGGCTAAAAAATGAATCGTAGATTTTTATAGTTTTACGCCGCGGCTTTTCCTCTTCTGCCCATGGTAGCCATTGTTCATTAATATAGGTTTCAACATCTGATTTAACGCTAATATGGTTTTTCAACCTGATAATTATATCTTTGCCACTGGTTGTTTCATGCTGGCCTTTGAGAGGATTTTTAATGTCTGATTCTAAGATAATTCCTTGTGTAAGTAAATTTTTCGCTTCTGATTCGCTTACTGTTTTTATAATTTTTTCTTTCACATCAGGTTGGATCATGGGATCATTGCCGACAACAATCCAATCCTTAAGTTGTTCAGGAATTTCCGGGGGAGGCACTCTTTTCAATCTTTCAACTCTTACCCAAATTGGCACCCCATCTTCATCTGCGGTATTATGCTGAATGCCGATACGGCCTTTGAGTTCATGTTCCCAAATAACCAATTGTTTATATTCATCAATTCTGAATATTGGCTTATGGTTTAACATCCCGACATGATGCACATACTCCAGTAGGTCATTAAATCGACCTTTCCCTTCTATGCCGTGATTTTGATTTTCGTTATTCATATTTTTATTTCCGGGTACTTATGGAAACACAACAAGAAATTCATCTGGAAAGCACAGGTCTCTTATTTCCGCCGGATTCTTACTGAATTGGCATGGGCATCCAGGCCTTCGGTCCGGGCCAGGGTAATCACATCATCCGCCTCCTTTTCAAAGGCGGCTCTGGAATAATGAATCAGGCTGGTTTTCTTGGTAAAATGGGATACGCTCAAGGCAGATGAAAACCGGGCCGTACCTGCTGTGGGCAGCACATGGTTGGGGCCTGCAATATAGTCGCCCATGGGTTCGGGGGTGTATGGTCCCAGGAACAGGGCCCCTGCATTCTGCACCCTGTCAATATAATCAAAGGGGGAT
>QKIH01000131.1 GCA_003249645.1 Desulfobulbaceae bacterium
TGTCAATTTTTCCACCAGTTCAGGCAGCTCATGATTGCTGACAAGTGCGATGGTTTTGTTCAGAGAGGTTTTTCGTTCGCTCTGTTTGGAAAAATCAAAGCGATCCAGTCGTGAACTGTAAATACTGAACAGGGCTTTCGCTTTATCTGTGTTGGAAGCCTGGGTGTTGCTGATGTAAAAGTTTATTTCAGGGGAGTAGCTTTCGGTGTGAAGCGGGGAGTTTGATACGATGAATTTATCTGTTGACGAATTATTTGAAGTTTCACAGAAATCCTGTACCAGATGGTTAAGCTCAGACGAAAAACAAAAAAAACAATCCTTTCCCATTTTTTCTCCAATCTTCTGTACAAATCTCCCCGTTGATAATGATTTTTAATCCAGTTAAACGAGGTAGTTAATAGCATTAAGTTTTTTGTGCGATGGCTCTAAATACTAAGGTGACATTATTAATAACAGATATATGTGCAAAAACAGCATAAATATTTATGCAAATAACGCATAAATGTTTTAATCAATAAATACAAATAGTTATCTGTGTAGTCTTTTTGCTCTTAATTTTGTAGGCAATTTGCTTACACTGAATCAGCGGTCTGAAAAGTACTCAGATTGGACAAGCAAATCATTCACTTCTGCGAAAAAGTATGGAGGTAGAATTCCCGGATGGTACTGATAGGAGGATTAAAGGTTGACTATTTATACATTATATTTTTTTTTGTCCGTAGACTTCACGAGATATCATCGTATTACTCCAGATAAAGTTAAACCAGAAAGAGGGTATTGTGGAAAATAACAGGCTGTTTTTGACAATGTTTATAACAGCGATAGCTGCTGTTGTTCTCTACAACGTTCTGACTATCGGCAGCAGCCTTGTCGAGCTGCAGCTTGAGACAGATAATGTCACGACCTTCAGAATGTATTACAAGAAAATTGATGAGCCATGGACACAGCAGCAGGTTGCTTCTGTTACAATAAAGCCTGGACAGAAAGAGTATTCTTTTCGCATTCCGCGTCTTGCAAATATTGATTTGCTAAGGATCGATACCTCAGAAAAGCCTGCCGTTGTTACTATCCGTTCCTTGTCAATCAGCCAGGAAGGTTGTGAGCCGCTGGTGTTTGCCAGCGACAGCGATTTTGAGCAGTTGAAGCCGATTGAAGGAATTGCCTCGGCGGTAATTAACAATGGGTTGACAGTAACTCCGGCAACAGAAGATCCACAACTTCACTATACACTTGATAACAAACCTGTTTTCTCTTTTACTAAGCTGCACTGGCTGCCGTCTGCCGCCTTGTTTGGCGCTGTCTGTCTTCTGGTCTTTCTGGGGCGGCCGCTTTTTGTCGAATTCAGGTTTACTACTTATATTGGTTTTGCCGTAATCATTCTGATAATGGCCATGGCGGTTGTCAGTATACCGAATCGACACCCGGATGAACATGTACACATCGCTGCCGGACAATATTACATGGATCATTGGTTGCCGCCGGTGGTTGGTTCAGCCGAGGTTGAAGGGACCTATTCCGATTATGGTATTTCAAGACTACATTCAGGTGAAATTGTTTATCTGATAGCCGGAAAGTTCGCTTCTCTTTTTTCCGAACTCAGCTATCCTGACTTCCTCATTTTGCGTCTTTTCAATGTATTTTTGTTCTCTATCATCATTCTGACAGGTATTCGCAGTTATGAGATGCGTATTCTGATGCTGCCGTTATTTCTTTCACCGCAGGTCTGGTATGTCTTCAGCTATTTTAACTCGGATGCCTTCGCCGTTTTCATGATGATTATGGCTGCATATCAGTGCATCAGACAGGATTCGTGGTTCAATCGTATTCTCGACGGAGACAGCTACCGGTTTGGCCCGGTGCGCATTCTTTTTATCGGCATACTTTTAGGTTTGCTGCTGCTCACCAAGATCAATTTCTATTTCTTCGTACTATTTGTCGGCGGCTATGTGCTGTGGAAAATGATCTTCAGAGATCAAAAGCTGAACCGGCCGGTCATAACCCGAATTGTTTCAGTTGTTCTCGTGGCGGTGATGCTGTTTGGCGGAATGAGGTTTCTTGATCAGTGGGTGAACGATTTTGATAAAAAAGCTAGGGTTGCCAAGGCGCAGGAAGCGTTTGCTCTTGAACAGTTTAAACCGAGTACTCCCCTTGATAAAAAGTTTCTCTATCTTCAGTTAAGAGACAGGGGGACAAGTTTTCGAGGTATTATCGGACCGCTGCAATGGGGAGAAAAAACATTCAGATCCGCGGTCGGTGAGTATGGCTATATGAACGTATCGGCCACGGCTTATCATTATAATCTTGTTCGTTACAGTATGGTTGCGCTGCTGGTAGTATCTGCATTGATGATAATTTTAAGGACAGGCTGGGCGGGTATTTCGCTGCTTACCCTTATTTTCGGCTGTTTGGGTGCCTTAATTGGTGCAGTGCTCTATCACTGCTGGACCGTCGATTTTCAGGCACAGGGCAGGTATCTGCTACCGCTCATTGGTATGATGGGAATCGTCTTGTATGAAACGAGAAGAGCTGTTTCAAATCTTCTGGCTACGATTTGCTATGTGTGGATTATCGGCCTGTCGTTTTACAGCTATATCTTTTTTGCCCTGGCAGGTATTGGAAAAATAACCGGCTCTATGGGCTAGACTGTGCAGAACAGCTCCAGCCCATATCAGAAAATATGGGCTGGAGGATAAGAAAATCAGCCGCAGGAGCTGCAGCTTCCGCCGCAACCGCCACCGCCGCCTACCGGATTTGTTGAAGTGATGCTGAACCCTGAACGGGCATCGGCATCTATATAATCGATATAGACTTTATCACACTGGGTAAGAAGGGTCTTGTCGATAAGGACTGTCAAACCCTCGAATTCAGCAACTTCATCGCCCTCTTTTTTTTCATCCAGGGCAAGTCCCAAAGAAGCGCCCGAACATCCGCCGGACATAAGTGCCACACGGATTGATGATTCGATATTATTTTGCTCTAAATATTCGCGTAATTTTTGTTGTGCTAAATCAGCTACATTAATCATTGTCACATCCACTTTGTTATTATTGAAAAAGACCAGGTTAACATAGCTATGCTAGCAACTGATTGGTGGCAGGTCAAACTCTTGTTTTCGATAGAAACGATGAGAAGTATTATTAAATCCGATAATGGCACAAGCCGCGTGGCAACAGAAGTGGGTTCAGAACGCGAGTTGCTGGTGGTTTATCTATCTGCAGATAGTTTATTCCACAGGAAAATCAGGCAAAAACAGTTCCTCAAAACGTTTGTCGGCAAACTCATTGATTTCGTTTTCAAGCTGTTTGAATTTTTCGCTCATCTCTTTGGCTTTGGGGGTAAGCATGGTGCCTCCTTTTCCTCCTCCGCCTTTCTGGGTTACAACGAGATCATCTTTAATATTGTTCTGCAGTGTTTTTATATGGGACCAGGCTTTTTTATAATTAAGGCCCATCAATTCCGCAGCTTTTGAGATTGATCCTTCTTGTTCAATGAGTTCGAGTATCTGGGTCTTGCCGCGGCCGAAAAGAAGATCGCAGTCATCGTTTTCTATCCAGATTTTGGTTCTGATATGAAATTTTGATTTAGGACCGTTTGTCATTTTCTTTTCTTCACGAAGATTATGAGTTGATTTCTTCTACCTAGCTTATAGTAAAATAACTGTGAAAAACTGCAACTCCTCTCTCAACTTAATGAAGATAGGCAACTTTTTAAAGGGGGGGTGAAAATAGGGGCGATTGGTATATTTTGCCGTCGGTTCACAACGGCTGTCAGTAGAGTGAATGGAGTTGTTGTTGTAATTCAACAGCTTAATTTTTATAGAAAAACAGTGGTCTGTTGACTTGGTTTTGGTCTCTCTGTATATTCAGTTGAAAACCTAATTGGGGGGCAAGGAAATGAAGCAATATCTGATCGTTCTGTTAATTTTTATTTTTGCAGATCCTGCATTTGCAACCAAACAGCTCAAATTTGGAGTGCTTCTGATTGAAGATGCCGTGCCCCTCTATATTGCAGAACAGGAAGGCATGTTTGCGGCAGAAGGGCTTGATGTTGAGCTGGTCCCGTTTTTAAGTGCACTGGAAAGAGACAGCGCATTGACTGCCGGCGCAATCGACGGCGCGATAACCGACCCAGTTGGTGCCATTTTGTTTGATAAAGGACAGGGGAAGTTTAAAATCACTTCAATCTGTCTCGGTAAGTCTCCGGAAGAGGGAGTTTTTGCTGTACTATCGTCACCATCCTCGGAAATCAGCAGTGTTGATGGCTTGAAAGGTGTTGAAATAGCAGTCTCAAATTCAACGATAATCGAATATGTAACAGATCGACTGCTAGAGGAACGGGGTTTTACAGACGAAGAGATCAAGAAAATCGAAGTGAAAAAGATGCCTATTCGCATGCAGATGCTGCTCTCGAATTCTGTAAAAGCGGCAACTTTGCCAGAGCCTCTTGCATCGATTGCAGCAAGCAAGGGGGCTCATGTTCTTTTAACAGACAAGGAGAGCAGGGCAAGTCTTTCCCAGACGGTTATCCTTTTTTCAGCTGAGGCTCTGAAGGAGAAAAAAATAGAAGTTGCATCGTTTTTCACTGCCTATGCCAATGCCGTCAAGGCAGTCAATGAAGATCCTGAAAAATACCGTTCTCTTTTTATTGAAAAGGGACGTATTCCGCCGTTTCTGGCAAAGACATATCCCATTCCTGTTTATCCCGGGCCGGAACCCTTCAGTCGTGAGCTATATGAACCCGTCATCCATTGGCTGACTGCTAAAAAACTGGTAGATCCGGTGAATTATGAACAGATGGTCTCCTCTGACTTCATGGCGGCCGGAGAATAGGGATGATCCGGACTGACTCGGTGAGTCTGCAATATGGGTGGGGAGATTCTGCCCATCAGGTCCTGCAGGATATAACGTTTACCATTAAGAGGGGAAGCAGCTGCGCAATTATCGGCCCATCCGGCTGCGGGAAAACATCTCTGCTGTTTCTTCTGGCCGGTCTCCGGCAACCGACCGAAGGCCATATCATAATAGAAGGTGATTACCGCAGTGGAACTATTCTGCAGAATTACGGTTTATTTCCCTGGAAGACTGTCAGGAAGAATATTGGTCTCGGGCTGACACTGAAAAAAACGGATAAACAGCGGGTCGAGCAACGGGTTGGCCGGCTGCTTGAGGACATGGAGCTGACCGGTTTCGGCGATCATTTTCCTTCCCAGCTTTCAGGCGGCATGCAGCAGAGGGTTGCCTTGGCACGAGCCCTGGCGGTAGACCCTGATATTCTCTATATGGATGAGCCGCTTTCCTCTCTAGATGCATTGACCCGAGAGAGGCTGCAGAACCTGATTCTGGACATCTGGCAGAAAAACCGGCTTACACCGGTGCTGGTTACCCATTCAATTGAAGAAGCGGTGTTTCTTGGCCGGCAGATTCTTATAATGTCAAAAAATCCTGGAAAAATCGTTCAGATAGTCGAAAATACTCAGGCAGGAGATCCAGATTATCGTCAGCAAGACAGTTTTTTCAAACTCTGCAACAGGGTACGTGCCATTCTTCGGGAGGAAGAGAATGGCTAGAAAAAGAGACATCCTGATTGCCGGGCTTGTACTGCTTGTCCTGTGGGAGATTGCGGCCATTCTTCTTGATACGATGGCTTTACCCGAACCGTGGGCAGTGGCGGCAGATCTTGCCGTTAAAGTGGTCAGCGGCAGCCTGATTGATGATATTGCCATAAGCGGTATGCGTGCTTTGCTTGGCCTCTTTTTTGCCGTTATCACAGCCGTTCCGCTTGGACTTCTGATCGGCAGCGAGCCGCCGCTTCGCAAGACCCTGTCACCCTTTATTTACCTGCTCTATCCCATTCCCCATGTCGTTCTGCTGCCGCTGGTGATCATCTTGTTCGGCATCGGCAATACGTCGAAGATTTTTCTTATCTCTCTGATTGTCTTTTTTCAGATACTGGTAACGGCAAGAGATGCGGCAAAAAATGTTCACCAGAATTATCTCTATTCCATGCAGACCCTTGATGCGTCACATTTCCAGGTCTATGTCCATGTGATTTTGCCTGCCACCCTGCCGAAGATTTTGACCGCCATGCGTATTTCCATCGGGACAGCGGTGGCGATTCTCTTTTTTGTCGAGTCATTTGCAACAACCCGCGGTCTTGGCTATATAATTATGGATAGCTGGGGACAGGCTGACTATGTTGCCCTTTATACCGGAATTTCAGCCATGGCTATCCTTGGATTCAGTCTTTATCTGATGCTGGATCGCCTTGAACGTCGAATCTGCAGATGGCAGAATATACATTAACATTTTGATGATGGAGACCGCTGATGAAAAAAAATGGCATTCTTAACAGTGATATTTCTCATATTGTAGCCACTATGGGACATCTTGACCGTCTTTGTATCGCCGATGCGGGGCTGCCCATTCCCCAAAGCTCGGACAGGGTTGATCTGGCTCTTACCAAAGGAATACCGTCTTTTATTGATACCCTGAAGGTAGTGCTGCAGGAACTTGAAATACAGGAGGTTATCCTGGCTGAAGAGATTCTTACCAGCGGTGAAGAGAGCGAAAAGCTGTATAAACAGATCAAAAAGGTGGTGGGAAAGGTGCCGATAAACTTTTTCGGCCATGAGCAGTTTAAAGATCAGCTTTACGATTGCCGTGCAGTGGTTAGAACTGGTGAATTCACACCATATGCCAATATTATACTGGTTTCAGGAGTGGTCTTTTAACTGACAGGGATCCTCCTGTTCTGCCATGAAAAACATGCTGTTTCTCTTCTCCGGTGACAGGAAAGATTGGACAAGCATGTTTAATTTTGAGATAACATAAAAAATGAGCATGTCCGATGTGTCATGTTCATTTTGTTTCTTATATTAGAAGCTTGTCTGAATATCCTGAAATACCTGGGGGGCGTTTCATGGCGTTGAAGATCGGTCGAATCAAGCTGGTGTTTACCATCAGCGCAGTCTTTACCACTTTGATCATACTGTTCGGTCTCGTCATTCGTCAGTACGGTTACTATAACACAACCAGAATTATTCTCGATTCTTCCAAAGCCCAGTTTTCACAAGTCAGTCAGGAGTTGCTGATTGAATTTCGCTCCAGACAGGAGATAATGAAGCAAAGCATCGGCATACTCAGTGAAACCGGTGTGATGACAGCTGATACTATTTCAGAACGATTGGCATATATCCCTATTTTTTCCGCCGCCCTGAAAGAGAACAACGGCATTGCCGCAATTGAAGTCGGTTATGAATCAGGGGATTATTTTATTGTTCGACGGTTAACCCGGCCGGACCAGCTTAAGACCTTTAATGCGCCCCCTTCGACACAATTTGTCGTTGATTATATTGATCATAATACTGAAAATGGATCAATCCAGCAGCGACGCTGGTATGACGGTGATTTGCAACAACTGAACCAGGCTGTTTTTACCAAGAGCGACTACGACCCTCGACTCAGGCCATGGTATACTCTTGCTGCAAAGCCGGGCGAGCTGGTGAGCACCGATCCTTATTTCTTTCTCTTCTTTCAAACCACAGGTATTACAATCAGTAAACGAGGGCTTGAAGGGACTGGCGTTATGGGCGGGGATGTTATCCTAAACAGCCTGTCAGAAGTTCTGAGTCATCATCCGAGCAGCAGCATGGGGGAGTTGGCGCTGCTGGAGAAAAGCGGCGATAATTTTTATGTGGTGGCCCATTCTGATCCGGAAAAACTGCGCGGCAGATATGATCAGGGTGGGAGGTATACTGTTGACCATTTCCCAAGCCAAGTCCTGCAGCGAGCTGTAAAGTCTCCTGATGTTTTTTCCGGGGTATGGCATTTCAGTTTTGAGAATGAGACATGGATAGGGTCTACCAGGACCATGACCTTTGGCGGTAAAAAGGAATATTATCTCATAACCGTTGCAAGGGAAGAAGTGCTTCTCAAGGAAGCTTTACTGCTGCAGAAGCGTGCGATGCATTTCACCCTTGCGATGCTTCTCATTACCGTTTTGCTTACCTGGCTGTTTGCAAGACGTGTCTCACAGCCTATCCTGCAGCTGGCCGGTGAGGCTGATAAAATCAGGTTGTTCCAGTTCGGCTCTTCCAAAAATATCGGGTCTTTTATCAAGGAGGTCAATGATCTTGAAAACTCAATGAACATGATGAAGGTCACCATCAGCAAGTTCATCGGTCTTATCAATTCGCTTTCAAGTGAAAAGGATTATGGCCGCTTGCTAAAAGAAATCACAAAAGAAACACTTTCCATCTCTGAGGCTGATGTCGCCTGCACCTTCTTGCTACGTGAGTCTTTCAATATTCTGGAACTCGGCAGCATCACAACCAGAGAGGGGCTTGATGTCGACATAAGCCAGCTTGCCGACATCCCTCTGGACGGTCCGTCGAAAATGGTCGAAATCTTCACCAAGGGTGAACGGGTGGTCTTGCCGCTCAAAGAGGTGGTGCACCTGCCTGAGTTCAAAAATGCCATGGTACGGCTTGGTCTTGAGGATGCCCAGATTGTGATAGTGCCTTTGAAAAACAGGCAGCAGGAGGTGATCGGTCTGCTCTGTTTTGTTTACGCCAAGGATCGCTTCCAGCAGGAGTTTGATGAAAATGGCGGACGAATGGCCTTTATTGAAGCCTTATCCGGTTTTTCCGCCGTTACTCTGGAAGGCCGGAAGATGCTGCAGATGCAGAAAAATCTGCTGGAATCGTTTATCAAGCTGATTGCCGGGGCTATTGACTCAAAATCACCGTATACTGGCGGGCACTGTCAGCGAGTGCCTGTCTTGACCAAGCTGCTTGCTCAGAAAGCCTGCAGTGCAAAAGAAGGTGTATTTAAAGATTTCACGCTGAGTGAAGACCAGTGGGAGGAACTGCATATTGCCTCATGGCTTCATGACTGCGGCAAGGTAACGACCCCTGAATATGTTGTTGATAAATCAACCAAGCTTGAAACCATCTATGACCGCATACATGAGATAAGAACCCGTTTTGAAGTCCTCAAACGTGATGCCCATATCAGGTACTTTGAGAAGCTGGTCGACGGAGGAGACCGGAATGATCTCGAGAGGCAGCTTGAAGAGGAGTGGAAACTGCTTGATGAAGAATTTACCTTCGTTGCCCAGTGTAATCTCGGCGGTGAATTCATGGAACCTGAAAAAGTTGATGAATTAAAGCGAATCGGTTCAAGAAAATGGATGCGTACCATCAGTGACCGCTTGGGTATCAGCTGGAGCGAACTGCAGAATAAAATGGTGGAGCAGGAGCCTGCTCTTCCGGTGGAAGAATCTCTTCTGGCCGACAAGACGGAACATATCGTTGCCCGGACCGACAGCAGTGTGTATGAGGACGGCAATCCTTATGGCTTCAAGCTGGATGTGCCTGAGCATCTCTATAATAAAGGAGAATTGTATAATCTAAGCATCGGCCGAGGCACCTTGACTGAAGAAGAACGCTTTAAGATCAACGATCATATTGTTCAGACGATCATTATGCTCAAGCAGTTGCCTTATCCGAAACACCTGTCCCATGTGCCCGATATTGCAGGAAGCCATCACGAAAAAATTGATGGAACCGGCTATCCACGAAAGAAACGAGGTGATGAGATGTCAATTCCTGCGAAGATGATGGTCATCGCAGATGTCTTTGAGGCACTCACCGCTTCTGACAGACCATACAAGAGGGCGAAGACACTCAGCGAATCGATTCGTATCCTTGGATATATGGTTAAAGACAACCATGTTGATGCAGACCTCTTCAAACTGTTTTTAACCAGTGGCGCTTATTTGGAATACGGTAAAAAATTCCTCACCCCAGATCAGCTTGATGAAGTTGATATCAGTCAATATATTTAAATTTTTTTCTATGGTGTTGCGAATTGCACCATTTGAAGTGGTGAAATACACCATCATGGTACTGTTGAACCTATTAAGAAAGTTAAAAAGAATAGGGGTTACAGCCTGTTATTGCCTTGGCATGCCTTTTGCTATCCTATGATATTGAAATATGTGCGCACTATTCCACAGTGAGATTGTTGTAATTCACAAGTGAATAGTCAATTGGGGTGAGTTAGAAGGACGCAGTATCAATGGGGTCGATCATATCGCAATGGCTTAACAACTATCGAGTTCTGCAGGCAGACAGTATTGCATGCGGGTTCCCGCCGAACCGGAAGTACCTTTCTTTTCCCTCCCGACGTTTGTGGGGCTGCCAGTTCAGTCACGCACTTTTCGATATATACAGACATCCGGCATAGCTGTAGCCGTTGATGTAGAAAGAGTTCTGCCAGAATAGTTCGTTACGCAATGTATGCAGGTGATGGCAGAGCGTAAATACTCTATCAGGAGGAAAAAGGATGTTTCGTTTATCTGTTGTTCTTCGTATGGTGCTCGTTGCAATGTTGGTTGGTTTCGGCTGGGTTTCCAGTGCTACTGCTAAAACCATCAAAATAAGTGCTGCCCATGCCGACTCTGAAAATTCGGTCTTCCATAAGGCCATGCTCAAGTTTAAGGAAGAGGTTGAAGCCAATTCCAACGGCGAGATCGCAGTCGATGTCTTCCCAAACGGCCAGCTTGGTTCCATCCGTGAAATGGTTGAAGGCGTTCAGATGGGAACCATTGATGTGGCTACCGCTGCAAGTTCCGTCCTTGCCAACTTCTCCCCGAAAGTCGGTGTATATGACCTTCCTTTTCTTCTTGACGGCTATGAGCATGCATATCGCACCCTAGATGGTGAGGTTGGAGCTGTTCTCAATGCTGATCTTGCCGCAAGTAATCTCAAAGTACTCGGCTGGTGGCCGTTGGGTTTCCGTAATATGACCACCAACGGCAAAAAAGAGATTAATTCTGTCGATGACCTGCAGGGGCTTCGTATCAGGGTAATGGCCTCCAAAATTTATCAGGAAATGTTCAGACCGCTTGGAATCGATCCTGTACCTATGGGGTGGGGTGAGGTTTTCACCGCTCTGCAGCAGGGAGTTGTTGACGGCCAGGAGAACCCTTATATCAACATCCTTGATGCCAATATCTTTGAAGTAAACAAAACTATTATTGTCACCCAGCACACCTTCAGTCCGGCAGCTCTTCTGATGTCGGAAACGCTGTTTGACAGCCTGACTCCCGCACAGCAAAAGGTTGTTTCCGATGCTGCCAAAGCGGCCACTACAGTTGCCCGCGAAGAGTGTGAGGCAAGAAATGCCCATGCCAAGGAAGTTCTCGAGAAAGAGAAAGGCATGAAGATCATCTCTCTTGATAAAACACCTCTTCGTGAAAAGACAAAAGGTGTTTACGAGGCTCATCCGGAGTTTGCTGAGCTTGTTGAAATGATCAACAAAGCAAGATAAGTGGTTTTCTCACGGCGGAGGATATGTCCTTCGCCGTTTTTTTTCGTTAAGCCGGCGGTAGCCGGTTCAGCAGTAAACGCTGTAACCCATCTGACGGAGGAAGAACGTCATGTCTAACACGATAGAGTATGGAATAGGGCGGATTAGCGGCGGACTATTTAACCTGCAGAAGATTGTCCTGCTTATTCTCGTTTCCGTAATCACAATCATCAATATCGCCCAGATCATCGGAAGATATGTTTTTCACTTCAGTCTGCCCTGGTCGGAGCAGGTCAGTGTACTCCTGTTCATCATTATAATCATGCTGGGAGCCAGCATATCGGTTCGTACCGATACAGAAATCAGAATCGCTTTTTTTCAGTTCAAAAACCCGGTCATCCAACTCTGTTTTTCTATTCTCACCGACATAATATCTCTCGTGACCATCGGTTTCTTTGTCTACAGTTCGGTGGAATTCTTCGATCATTCCTTAAAATTTACTCAGCTTATTTCTTCTATTCAGCTCAGCTACTCCTATGTCTTCATCTTTCTGCCCATTGGCTTTGCCCTGATTGGGATTGAGAAAGTTTTTAATATTATTCGGAAGATTTTCATCATAAAACAATACCTTAACTAACCGGCTCGCCATGGATTCTGTTACAGTTTTACTCGTTGTATTTGCAATTACCCTGCTGCTTGGGGTGCCGGTTGTCTGGTCGATCGGGCTTTCAAGTGTCTGCTCTCTCATGACAATGGGACATATTCCTCTCAGCTTCATTGCTCAGCGTATGTTCACCGGAGCAGAAAAATATACGCTTCTTGCTATCTTTTTCTACATGCTTGCAGGCGCAATCATGCAGCATGGCGGCATCTCAAGGAGGCTTGTCGATCTGGCCAAGTCCCTCACCGGTCATGTCTCTGGAGGGCTCTCCATTGTTACCATCGTCACCTGTATATTCTTCGGGGCGCTTTCCGGATCGTCCATTGCCACTACGGCAGCCATCGGTGCCATGCTTTATCCCGAGCTGGTTAAGGCCGGATACCCTAAAGGATATTCAGCCTCACTGCCGGTGCTGGGCGGTACCATGGGTATTGTCATTCCGCCAAGCATCGTGTTCATCGTTTATGGAACAACGGTCAATACCTCGGTTTCGAAACTGCTTATTTCGGGAATCGGACCAGGAGTGCTTGCCGGTGTGATGCTCTGTGTCTATGCCTATCTCTATGCCAAGGTGAAGAATTTTCCGCGGTCAAACAGCTTTTCCGTTCAGGCGCTTGGCAAGGCATTCAGGGCTTCTTTCTGGGCTCTGATGATGCCGGTGATTATCCTTGGAGGCATCTACACCGGGATTTTCACCCCGACTGAATCAGCTGCAGTGGCCGTTGTCTACGGTCTGATCGTTTCATCGTTTATTTACCGGGAGCTGAACTATAAGACCCTGCTCAGAATAACTATCGAGTGCGTCAAGGGTACAGCCAATATCATGCTGCTGATCATGGTGGCAACGGTGTTCGGTTGGATTCTGACCAGAAACAATGTGCCGGCCCTGTTTACCAACTTCATCGCCTCGTTTATTGACAGCAAGATTATGTTCATCCTCTTTATGAATATCATTCTGCTGATTCTCGGCATGATCATGGATTCTGGCGCCATCATTCTGATTGTTGCTCCGCTTCTTTATCCAATCGCCATGTCCTACGGTATCGATCCGGTCCATCTCGGCTGCATCATCGTCTTTAACCTTGCTGTCGGTCAGGCAACACCGCCCTTTGGCAACTGTCTCTTTGCTGCCACAACGGTAACCGAGCAGTCCATTATAAAACTGAGTAAAGCCAGTTTACCCGGAGTATTGATTCTTTTTGCCACGGTTCTTCTGACTTCGTTCATCCCTGCTATTTCCATGGGGCTTATCTGGTTGATGGATTAACCGTCAAGAGGAGTGAATATGAAATACGATCTGATTATTGAAAATGGTAATACCATCGATTTTTCTAGCGGAGAAATTGCCTGCAAAACAGTCTACGTAGCTGACGGGAAAATTGCCGCACCGCCGGAGCCGGGTGCAGATGCAGAAGGCATCCAGATCATAGATGCGGCCGGGAAATTCGTTCTGCCAGGTTTCATTGACGAGCATACCCATCTCAATTATGACGGATCGAATATCGGTGCAAATGCAGATATCCTTTGTCCGCCAAGCGGTGTTACCACCGGTGTTGACGCAGGAACCGCAGGTTTTACCAATTATGAACTCTTTCATAAGACCAATGTTATCCAGTCTGTCACCGGTGTTCTGAGCTATCTGCATGTGTCTTCGTTCGGCGTCCATTCTTCCTGCCGACATGAGGAGGTGCACGATCCGGCCGATTTCAACGAACAGAAGATTATCGCCATGGTGGAGAAGTATCCCGAATACATTCGCGGGCTCAAAGTGAGGGTCAGCAAAGGCACAACTGCTGCCTATGGGTTGAAGCCGGTCGAACGGGCGATAGAAATAGCAGAGAAGATAAAGACAAAAGGCTACCACTGCCCCCTGGCTGTTCATTACTCTGACCTGCCGGATGACGTCTCTCTTGCCGACTTTCTCGGCGTGCTGAGAAAAGGTGATGTCGTTGCCCATTTCCTGCAGAATATCGGGGAGACCATTTTTGATGAGCAGATGAAGATCAAGGAATGTGTCTGGAAGGCAAGGGAGAAAGGGGTTATTTTTGATAACTGTCAGGGGCGCATTCACTGGTCGATCAATAATCTGAAAGCTGCTGTAGCAGAAGGCTTTTTACCTGATGTCATCAGTTCCGATGTCATTCGTGAATCGACCTATATCCTTCCCGGCTTTTCCCTGCTTCATGCCATGAATGCCTGTTTTGCCGTGGGCATGAAACTGGCTGATATCTTCAGGTGTGTCACCGTTAATCCGGCCAGGGTGCTGGGAAAAGAAGAACAGCTCGGTTCACTTGATACCGGCAGGGCAGCGGATGTTGTCGTTGTCGATCTCATGGACTGTAAGAAGAAAATTTATGACCGGTTTGATACGGAGATCATGACTGATCAGCTTATTGTCCCTGTGATGACCGTCAAAAACGGCGAGATTGTTTTCAGGCAGATGTTTTTTTAGGGTGTGTCCTAATCAAGGTCTTGCCAGGGCTGTCATGGCCGCATGGCCTGGCATGTGGAAGAGCTAGCTCTTTCTCCACTCCCTCATCGTAAAGAACATTTTTGCAAGCAGGATTGCAAAAATGTTCTTTTTTCTTTAAGTTCATTCTGTGGTTCGAATCTGAATCCGAGTTTGTTTTTCAGCATCTTGTTGATTGTCTTCCTCTTATATCGTAACCGCAGATTATGAACCTGATTAACCATATAACCCGTTTGTTTCCAGTCTGGGCCGTACTTTTGTCGGCAGCGGCATATTTTTATCCACCATTTTTCGTTGCGCAGAAATCATATATAATCCCTCTTCTTGCCTTGGTGATGCTCTGCATGGGACTCACTTTGAGGCTTGAAGATTTTCTGCTGGTTGCAAAACAAAAGAAAGCCGTTGCTCTTGGCGTGATACTGCAGTTTCTGGTTATGCCCCTTCTCGCTTATCTGCTTGGTAAAATACTGGGGCTTGAAAAAGAGCTGGTGATAGGCATGATCCTGGTGGGCAGTGTATCCGGTGGGACCGCTTCAAATGTCATCTGTTTTCTGGCAGGAGGCTATGTTGCGCTTTCCATTACCATGACGGCCTGTTCGACATTTATCGGTGTTTTTCTTACCCCGCTGCTGGTTGGGTTTTATGCTCAGCAGGTGGTTGATGTTCCGATGACCAGTATGCTTATAAGCCTGGTGAAGATAGTGCTGCTTCCTGTAAGCTGCGGAGTATTACTCAATACCCTGTTAAAGAAGGCGGTCAAACCGTTGATTCCACTACTGCCTTTTCTGGCTATGCTGGTGATTATCTTTATTATAGCCATCGTTGTTGCCCTTAACGTGAAGAATATAGCCAGCCTCGGCCCTGCAGTGATGGCGGGCATCATCTTGCACAACGGACTTGGATTGTGGCTCGGATACCTCGGTGCAAGACTCCTGTGTTTTGATAAGAAGACGGCAAGAACCATCAGTATTGAAGTCGGCATGCAGAATTCAGGGCTGGCTGTTGCTCTGGCAATGAAATATTTCAGTCCGCTTGCGGCATTGCCAGGGGCTGTGTTCAGCATCTGGCATAACGTTACCGGCTCGATTCTGGCCGGGTTATGGTCTAGCGGAGACCAGGATTAAGGAATAGAGATACATGTCTTGATTGAAATTGGCAAGTATCGGCTTCAACCAAACTGGTTAGACTGCTTCCGTAAAAATAATTCCGGGTTCCTAAGTTCTACCGCAGATTATGGTTAACTTACGTCATTAAAAAATATTAGGAAATTACAAAAGAATCCTGAAATTTCAGCAAATGTATCCCGGCTTTTGAAAACGAGTTCTGGTTACACGGAAATAGAGAAAAACAGTCTTGCACTATTAAAAAAAATGGTCGGAATTACCGTCAGATGTTTCTGCGCCTGATGGTAATTCCGGAGAGTAGAAGCCTGGACGATCAGACTTTGAAGCTTCCTACAATTTGATGAAGTTCTTCCGAATTGTTCAGAAGTTCCTGAGCGTTGCTCTTTACTTTGTCGCTGTTGCCGGAAATGGCATGGGATGAAGAAGATACTTCGTTGATATCTTTTGAAATATCGGTGGCGACTGTGGAGCTCTGGCTGACATTCTCATTGACTTCCTGGATGCCTTGACTGACCTGACTGATATTATTTGCGATCTCCTGAGTTGCTGCCGACTGTTCTTCAACAGCGGTGGCAATGGTTGTGACTATTTCGTTGACATTGGTTATGACTTCAGAAATCTGGTCTATACCGACAGCCGTTGAATTTGATGTTTCCTGTACGTCATCGATAAGTTTTTTGATATCAAGCGTTGCTTCGGCGGTCTGTTTGGCGAGTTCTTTGATTTCATTGGCTACGACAGCAAATCCTTTGCCGGCTTCACCTGCTCTGGCCGCTTCAATGGTTGCGTTTAGTGCGAGCAGGTTGGTCTGTTCAGATATCTCTGTGATGGTTTCGGTGACTTGGCCGATTTTGTCGGCGGCCTTGGAGAGTTGGGCCATGGTGGTGGAGGCGTTGTTTGCCTGGCCGACGGCCTCGGACGAAATAGCTCTGGCTTTTTCGGCGTTCTCTGCAATCTCGTTTATGGTTGAATTCATCTGTTCGGCTGCACTGGCAACCATATTGGCGTTCGTTGAGGATTCTTCCATCGCTGCAGCGACGTTGTTAAGATTTGCGCTCATTTCTTCTGCTGCTGCTGCAACATTGATGGAGCGTTTGGATGTATTTTCAGCACCCTCCAGCAGTTCGGATGAGATGTGCGAGAGTTGACGGGCGCTTTGGCCGACCATATCCGAGTTACCGGCAATTTGTCTGACAATATGCTGCAGTTTTTCGATAAAGGTATTGAGCCAGAATGCCATATCTCCAACCTCGTCCTTGCTGTTAACTGAAAGTCGCATGGTCAGATCACCTTCTCCTTCAGCGATATCTTTAAGACCGGCAACAGCCTGATTTACATTACGGACGATAGTGTTCGCGATGAATACGATTACGATACAGGTAAGGGACAGGGCTATAATGGTAACAAGGGTGTTAATGCGGCCGATGGAGGTTACTGCGGCAAAGGTTTCTTTTTCATCGGCGGTAACAACAATGGTTAAACCAAGGGTTGGATGGGTTTTGTAGATAGCGATTTTATTTATGCCCTCGTGGGTATAGTTGATAAGACCATTCTTTTTCTCCAGCATGGTCTTGCCAAAATCGGTGTCGTTGACATTTCTTTTCAAAATGTAGGAAGAATCTGGGTGACTTACGAACAGACCGTCGTTCTTGAACGCATAGCTGACACCTGATTTGCCTATTTTCAATGGAACGATAAAGGTATTTGAAAATTGTGTCATATCAACCATTGCGGTATATACCCCCGCAATTTTCCCGTTAAGCCGTACTGGTACAGCAATGACGAAAATCGGATTGCCAGTCCCCTTGCTTTCGGTCACCTCAGAGACAAATAGTGAGCCTTTCATGGCCTGTTGAAAGTATTCACGTTGGCCGACGTTAATTTTTCCAATGTGGGCTAATATTCCCGATGCGACCATGTCTCCGTTGGGGTTAAAAACACCCAGATTTTCATAGACCGCATAGGTTTTCATGAGTTTTTGAATCTGAGCGATGGAGCTTTGGATGTCGCTTGTTCCGTCAAGCATGCCGGTAAAGATCGGTTCTTCGCTCCAAATCAATGCGTCACGTTTACGATCCTCAAGCCAGGAATCCATGACCCCGACAGTAGAATCGACCATATTTGTTATTTGGGAAAGAGTTTGTTCAGATATAGCGTTTCTGGACTTGATATAGGAGACAAGGCCAACGGCACCGATCCCGAGAACAAGGAGCAGGATGGTGGGGACAAGAAATTTTGATCTGAGTTTCAAGTTAAACATTAAAAAAGTATCCTTTGAAAGAATGTGCGCCATTATGTGTTTGAAAAAAAACAGCAAACACATAGAAGTTGTTAACATCAGAAGTATTAACGCAATCTTCAGAGAAGAAAGGTCGCTGCATTAGGATGCTATCATTTTTCTAGGGAGATGTGAAATGGATAGGTAAATATTATTGCCAGACGCAATAGTACTAACACGACAACAAAGGGCTATCCCTATGTTCAACTGTTGAAATTTCTCCGAATATGAAGCAGCCGATCATCATCTGCAAAATGAAATCGCAACAGATAAGATGATTTGTGTAAATACGAATTGTCCATTCGAATTAGTATGTTATGAGAGGTTTTTGCAGGCTGGGCAAATCTGTAAGATTACATTATACCTGTTTTCTCGATCTGGTTAGTCAGCTTTGACTGCGACTAAACATTTTCTGGTTACCACTAAAACTCAGTTTTTAAATTGGGTGCTCACTATATGACACCCAAGCCATGGCATAATCCTCCTAAAAACCAAAGGAGAAAGATTATGCCTAAAAACAAAATTCAATTTCAAAAGGGTCTAAGCTTGCC
>QKIH01000165.1 GCA_003249645.1 Desulfobulbaceae bacterium
TACGCCGGGAAGTGTTTCCACATCAGTGGTTGGTACACGGGGACTTGCTTCCATGAGTACTTTCTGACCTTCCGGGCTGAGGCACCAGTCGACAAATATTTTGGCATTGCCGATATGTTTTGCCCCTGCAATAACGGCAACAGGCGACGGCCATGCAAGTACACCGTCTTCAGGAAAGACAGCTTTTAATGCAGAACCTGGATTTTCCATAGCAAGATTGTGCGGATCGGGCGCAATACCGATGGAAAACTCTCCCTCAAGAGCCTTTTTGCCCGGTGCCGAACCGCTTTTGGTCAGGAAGGGGATGTTGTTGTAGATTTTTTCCAGCATAATCCAGCCCTTTTCTTCACCCATAACCTGAAGAATACCGGAAACGGTTGTGTATGCAGTTCCTGACGTATTCGGATTAGAGGCAAGAATCTCATCGTTGTAGGCAGGATCAGCAAGATCAGTCCATTTTGTCGGTATCGCGAGATTTTTTGCGGCAAGACGTTCAGTATTCACATTGAAACCGACGACGACAAGCGAAACCCCTGTCCAGTATCCGTCTGCGTCTTTAAAAGCTGCCGGAACACTGCTGTTGTTTTTTGATATATAACTCTGAATAAGCCCTTCTTCTTTAGCCTGAATGAACGCATCGGAGCCGCCGCCAAACCAGATATCGGTCATAGGGTTTGATTTCTCAGCCCGAAGCCTGGTCAATACCTCTCCTGAAGACATGGTGAGGAATTTGATATGAATGCCTGTGGCTTCTTCAAAGGCAGAGGCAATCTTTTCAGGTCCGCCGTAAGCGACATACATGGAAAGAACCTTTTCTTCCTCGGCTTGCAACAACAAAAACAGTGATGCAAAGGTACTGAATAATAATGCACGCATAGTTATTTCCTTTAGGTTTAGATGTTGTTATCGGGCTATTAAATCGTGTGGATTGGATATTTCTATGATCGTCTCGATTTATTACACAGAACGTGATGGAATGCCAATGAAAATCAAGTCGCTTGCAATCAGGACGGTTAATCAGGCTGTTATTGACAAGGTTATGGTACTACTAGGATCCTTACAATTAAACGGTGTTGGTGTGTGAACGGTATGTGTCTCCCCGATTCTGTCAGGACACATTTGTTTGTAAAAAATTCTTGCCTTAAAAGAACCAAAGGAATAGGTTTTGCATCATATAAGATATAGGAAGAATAGGAATCGGCATGCTTTTTGCTTTTCTCTGTTCGGCTGTTGTGAAATCGATTACATGATTGCCGCTTGTTTTACCGGCCAGAACCGCAGTAGAGGAGTAAACCTCTCTGCTTTTTACTCGGGAGTATTTAAATACACCAGGATATTGTAACAATTATGTCACAGAATAAACAAAAAAGTAAGAACTCAGTAACCATCGGCCTCCTCAGGGAGGGGAAGGTTCCTGTCGACAGACGGGTTGCCCTGCCGCCAGAATTTGCCGGGATGGTCAAAAAACGCTATCCCGAGGTAACTATCGTTGCGCAAAGAAGCGATATACGATGCTATGAAGATGCGGAGTATGAAAAAGAGGGGATTAGAATCGTAGACAGTCTTGAGAATTGCGATGTCTTACTCGGGGTGAAAGAAGTTCCCATTGATGATCTTCTACCGGGAAAGACCTATTTCTTTTTCAGCCACACCATAAAAAAACAGCCTTATAACAGAAAACTGCTCCAGGAGATTCTGAAACGAAACATCAGACTGGTTGATTATGAAACCCTTACCGAGCAATCCGGTAAACGAATAATTGCCTTTGGACGCTGGGCAGGAATCGTCGGTGCCTATAATGGTATCTGGACCTATGGCAAGCGTTATAATCTTTTTGATCTTCGCAGGGCCCATGAGTGTTTCGATCTTGAAGATCTTCGTTCTGAGTTTTCCAAAGTCAAATTGCCACCAATTAAAATCATTCTCACAGGCGGTGGAAGGGTGGCCAAGGGTGCCATGGAAGTGCTGACTGGGATGGGAATTCGTAAAGTGACCCCACGCCAGTTTGTGGAGGAATATTATGATTTTCCGGTTTTTGCTCAGTTAAATGCCAGAAATTACAACATCCGAAAGGATGAAAGCGCGTTTAGCAGAAAAACATTTTATAAAACTCCTCAGCTTTTCGAAGGCAGTTTTCTGCAATATGCAGCTCACGCCGATCTTCTCATAGCTTCGGCATATTGGGACCCGGCGGCACCGGTCCTCTTTAGCCGTGAAGATATCATGCGTGATGACTTTAAAATTTCGGTTATCGCCGATATCACTTGTGATATCGAGGGTTCTGTTCCATCGACCAAGAAGCCGAGTACTATTGAAGAACCGCTCTATGACTACAATCCCTGTGACGATCAGGTTGAACCGCCTCTTTCCGACGAGGGCAATATCACTGTTATGGCAGTTGATAACCTGCCATGTGAACTGGCAAGGGATGCTTCTGCAAGTTTTGCCACAGAACTGGTTGAACGTGTGCTTCCTGAACTTCTTGGTGGAGATGTCAATAACGTGATCGGTCGTGCGACCATAGCTGCCGATGGACAGCTTACCGAACGATACAGTTATCTTCAGGATTATGTGGATGGAAAATGATACGGTTTCTATTTCTGGATCTAAACCGGAATGAAATCAGCAATGAATAAAATACAAGGAGAAGAATATGAATTTAATTAAAGGACTGATAGTCTCATCCGCTGTTTCTGCGACTCTGGTCGCCGGGTCAGTTGTTGCCGGAACTTTGGATGTCGTCAAAGAAAAAGGTTATGTAAACGGTGGTGTTTCCGGCAAGGTTGTCGGTTTCTCTGCACCGGATTCAAAGGGTGAATGGACTGGAATGGATGTCGATTTTATCCGCGCAGTCGCTTCTGCTGTTTTTGATGATCCTACCAAAGCACGTTTTACCCCGGTTGCTTTCAAAGAGGCCTTTACCGCCCTGCAATCAGGCGAGATTGATCTGCTTGCCAGAAACACCACCTGGACCTATCAGAGGGATACCAAGCTTGGTGTCGATTTCGCCGGCACAATTTTTTATGACGGTCAGGGCTTCATGGTCCGCAAAAACCTGGGTGTTAAAAGTGCGTTAGAGCTTGACGGGGCCAGCATTTGCATCATGGCTGGCACTACAACAGAACTGAATGTTTCCGATTATTTTGCTGCCCACGGCATGACTTACAAGCCGGTTGTTTATGAGAGTTCCGATGAAGCAACTGTCATTTACGATTCAGGCCGCTGTGACGTGTACACCACAGACACCTCTGGACTTGCAGCGCGCAGAACCACCCTGGCTAAACCGGAAGACCATATCATTCTGCCGGAGGTTATTTCCAAAGAACCACTCGGACCTGCAGTTCGTCAGGGCGACCAGCAGTGGAGCGACCTTGTCCGTTGGACCCTTTTTGCTCTGATCAATGCTGAAGAGCTGGGAATTACATCTCAGAATGTTGACGAGATGCTGAAATCTGAAAATCCAGCTATTCAACGTTTTCTCGGTGTTGACAGCGATTGGGGGCAATATATTGGCCTGAGTGCTGACTGGGCATACCGTATTATCAAACATGTCGGCAACTACGGTGAAATGTTTGAACGTAATGTCGGCCCGAAGACGGCGCTTGGTCTTGAGCGTGGTGTAAATGCCTTGTGGACCAATGGCGGTCTGATCTACGCACCACCGATTCGCTGATCTGTTTTCTTATTTTCTCGTCGGACTGCTTTGGCGTTCCGACGAGAAAATAGCAGTTGGATAAATCATTCTTTTACCGATTTTTTGGGTTTTATATCTTTTCTCAGTCACCATGACACGCAATAGAAACGGCGATACCGGCAAAACGAGCATCTTAAACGATGCCCGTTTTCGCGGCTGGATCTCCCAGGCCATTATCATCATTATACTGACTCTTCTTGCCGGATACGGTATCTATAATGTTGGTGTAAACCTGCATAAGGCTGGAATCACTACGGGATTCGGCTTTTTAAGCGAGCCGTCCGGCTTTGACATCAGCCAGACGCTTATTGAATATTCCAGGACAAGTACCTATGCCCGGGCACTGGTTGTCGGCCTGCTCAATACTCTTCTTGTTTCAGCACTTGGTATCGTCTTTTCGACCATTCTCGGATTTTTTCTGGGGGTTATCCGACTTTCGCCAAATTGGCTCATATCAAGAATGGCCACCACCTTTACTGAGATAATCAGAAATATCCCGCTCCTGCTTCAGGTTTTGTTCTGGTATCTGGCGATTCTTGCGCCATTGCCGGGACCACGCGAGGCGCTCAATCTTGGTGATACTGTTTTTCTTTGCAACCGCGGTTTGTTGATTCCGCGCCTGCATTTTGAATCCGGTTTTGTATTTGTGGCGGCAAGTTTTGCCGTAGGCATTGTCATTACCATCGGCTTATCCTGGTGGAACTCCAGGCGTCAGCTGGTTACCGGCAAAAGGTTTCCGGCAAAAAGTATCGGCCTGGCCTTGCTTCTGGTACTGTCGCTCATCGCATTTTTTCTTGCAGATTGTCCAGTACAAATCGAACGGCCAGAACTTAAAGGGTTCAATTTTCGTGGTGGAATGACTGTTTTACCCGAACTCATTGCTCTGCTGTTGGCTTTGACGCTCTATGCGGCTACCTTTATCGGTGAATTTGTCCGATCCGGTATCCTGGCTGTTGACAAGGGCCAGAGAGAAGCTACCCAGGCTCTTGGTTACCGCCCGTTTCTTGCCTATAGACTGATAATCATACCGCAGGCAATGCGTCTTGTTACTCCGCCTCTTATCAGTCAGTATCTGACAATTATTAAAAATTCATCGCTGGCCGTGGTTATCGGTTATCCGGATCTTATCCATGTCTTTGCCGGAACCGCACTCAATCAATCGGGACAGTCTGTAGAAATTATTTCTATCACCATAGCCATTTACCTTGTCATCAGTTTGCTGATTTCGCTGCTGATGAACTGGTATAACCAGAAATATGCCCTCAAGGGGCATTAGGGAGACAAGAATATGAAAAATTGGCAATCATCTCCCTCTCTGCCGTCACCCGAGCAACAGCAGGGTCTGATAAAATGGTGTCGGATGAATCTGTTTTCATCGGTTGTCAACACCTTGCTGACACTGACAGGCCTGCTCATCCTTTGGTGGCTTATCCCGCCGTTTTTCCAATGGGCCGTTGTAAATAGCTGCTGGACTGGAGATTCCCGAGAGGTTTGTGATGCAGCCTTTGCTGCAAGCGGCAAAACAGGGGCTTGCTGGGTCTTCATTAAAGTCCGCCTCGGCATGTTTATGTATGGATTTTATCCTGAAGTAGAACGCTGGCGGATAAACTTTGTCCTGCTTGTTTTAGCCCTTGGCCTGCTGCCGGTTCTTGCCTACGGTATTTTTTCAAAAAACTTGCGACAAGCGATATTTGGTGTTTTCGGCCTCCTGACGGTTTTCTACTTTTTCGGAATTATCCCGGCGATTTTTACGGCCGCATTCTTTTTCCTGCCGTTTCTGCTGGATTTTCTCTCTGCAAGACTTGCCTGGCTTGCGGTCAGTCTTGATCTCTGGCATACCCTGATAAAGCTCTGTCTGATGTTATTGGTTGGTGCATTGACCTTTTTTCTGGCAGTAACATTTATCGGTGAAGGGCACGGCTGGGCGAGTACGCTGGCCACAGTTGTGCTTCTTCTTGTCCTGTTTTTTGTTCGAAATGTCACTGTCTTTGCCTGGCGCTGGATTCTGCTGTTTACCATTTTCCCACTGTTTGCCTTTTATATGCTGGTTGGAAATGTTTTTAGTCTTGCCCATGTTGAAACCCATTATTGGGGTGGTTTTTTCCTGACCCTTGTTGTGGCATCTTCAGGCATGGCAACAGCGCTTCCTATTGGTATTCTTATGGCGCTTGGCCGGCGTTCCGAATTACCGGTCATTAAGGTGGTCTGCGTCGTATTTATAGAGATTGCCAGAAGTGTGCCGCTGGTATCTGTTCTGTTTATGGCCTCGGTTATGTTTCCTCTTTTTCTGCCGGAGTCGGTGACGTTCAATAAACTGCTACGTGCACTTGTCGGAATCGCATTCTTCTATGCTGCCTATATGGCAGAAGTTGTACGCGGTGGGCTTCAGGCCATTCCGAAAGGACAATATGAAGCGGCGAAGGCCCTGGGATGGCCCTACTGGCGGATGATGGCTGTGGTTATTCTGCCGCAGACTCTTCGTCTTGTTATACCCGGGCTGGCAATAAACTTTCTCTCACTGTTAAAGGATACCACCCTGGTTGCTGTTATCGGCTTGCTTGATCTGCTTGGTATTGCAAAAGCATCCATGGCAGATGCTGAATGGCTCGGGTTTACGAAAGAAGCATATGTTTTTGCCGGGATTGTATTCTGGGTCTTCTGCTTTGCGATATCCCGTTACAGTGTTCGATTGGAGAAAAAACTCCATACCAGTCTGCACTGATACGGTTAGACTGATTTGATTAACTACGCTTAAGGATAGTGACAATGTCTGAAATGACCGGAAATAATTCAGCCTCAAAAGAAACGATCATTGAAATTTCAGATCTCAATAAATGGTACGATGATTTTCATGTATTGAAAAACATCAATCTGAAAGTTGCCGAAGGTGAAAAACTGGTAATCTGCGGTCCATCCGGTTCCGGCAAATCAACATTGATACGCTGCATCAACCGCCTTGAAACCCATCAGCAGGGTAAAATTGTTGTTAATGGGATTGAGCTGACCAATGATGTAAAACGTATTGACCAGGTTAGAAGGGATGTTGGCATGCTTTTCCAGAATTTTAATCTGTTTCCCCATATGACTGTTCTGGAGAATTTGACTGTTTCACCGGTCTGGATACTTAAGAAACCCATGGCTGAAGCCCGGGAGCTTGCCTTTCATTATTTGGAAAGAGTCAAGATTCCCCATCTGGCTGATAAATACCCGAACCAATGTTCCGGTGGACAACAACAGAGGATAGCCATCGCCAGGTGTTTGTGCATGAATCCAAAGGTCATGCTTTTTGATGAGCCGACTTCGGCCCTTGATCCGGAGATGATCAAAGAAGTTCTTGATGTTATGACAGATCTTGCAGAATCGGGCATGACCATGCTCTGCGTTACTCATGAGATGGGTTTTGCCAGAACTGTTTCCGATAGAATTGTATTTATGGATGCCGGTGAAATTGTCGAGGTCAATGAACCTGAAGAGTTCTTCAATAATCCGCAATATGACCGTACGGTTGCCTTTCTCAGCCAGATAATCAGCCATTAAGAAATTATCAGAAAATATCAGTCCCACCTAAACGGTAGAAGAAAACCGGAGCAGCGGCCAGAATCATAAAACAGAGGGAAAGGAGAAAAGCAATTTTCATACTATTCCTCTGATAGTTGAAGACCATGCTCTGAACTTCATTTGCACGAATCCATGTCAGCAGCGCACTGCTGACGCCGCAGAATACTGCTCCGAAGAAGGTAAAATAGAGTGGGTAGCCGAAGAAATAGTACTCTGGTTTCAACATATCAAAAGGACAGTTATGGTAGGGCATGGCGTAGACATAACTGGAGATGGTGAGGATGATGGCCATGAGGCCGAATACACAATAAAGTGCCCAGCCTGTCCCGTTTATCCGGAGAAGCCAGGCGTTGGCCGAGCCAGTTGAAAGCATCTTATAGAGAAACAGGCTGGTGATTGCAAGAAGACTTCCCCCACCGAAAAGCAGGAGAAATTGATTTGTTGCTGAAAAGGCCAGATTCGGGCCGAAGCCATCGGGACCTTTTTCAGTAAAAAGAGTGCCGCAGCAGGAGGTGACGATATCAGGTGTGAGGTTGGCGAGATAGAGGATCTGCAAGCTTGTATCGAGGAGAAACAGGGGAAAGATGACGAATAACAGGCCGTGTTTTAACTTCATCAGTGGAAATGCAGGCGAGCTTATATCTATGCGATGGAGAACGATCCAGAAGCCGTAACAGAATATTCCGACCAGTTTTACAATGAGTGCAGGAAAGCCGTAAGCATTGGCAAGCAGGGAACCGGTGCCGCACATTGCACCTGCCAGCACTGTTGAAAAATCGTCGGCGGCTAACACAAAGAGCAGTGTTCCGCCAAGCTGGATAAAACAGCAGAACTGTATGAGAGCTGATGAGAGCAGCCCTTCATCTTCAAGACGGATCTGGAGTCGGCTGTCCTCGTCAATATTGAAATATCGAACGATGCGAAACGCGACAATGAGTGATCGAAGAAAAAAAAAGCCTGCAACAATACTCAGCAGTGAAAGCGTTATTGAGTAGATATTAACAAGCATTCAGCTATCCTGCGATAATCTGCCGCCTTCCATTCTGTATCTGACATCAACAAGAGGATGATTCAGTACAAAAGGGTCGTGAGAGGCAAGGATAATGGTCTTTCCTTCTGCCTTGAGTGTACTCAGGTGGAAGAAGAGGTCATGACTCAATTCTGCATCCAGGTGCGCGGTCGGTTCATCACCGATGACTATCGGCGGATCATTGATAAGTGCTCTGGCAATGGCTGTACGCTGCTGTTCCCCTCCCGAGATGCTGGAAACCTGATATTCCTGCCTATGTGAGAGCTGAAATCGATCGAGCAGCCTTTTAGCCCTTCTTTTCTGTTCGTTTGGATGAATACCAAGGGGGACGAGTGGCAGACAGATGTTCTGCAGTACAGTCAGGTTCTCGAGAAGATTATAATGCTGATAGATGAAACCGACTTTTTCTCTTCGATAGCGGGTGAGAAAAAGTTCCGGCAGGCGTGAAATCTTGACACCGTCAACACTGGCACTGCCGCTGGTCGGGCCGTACAGGCCGCCCAGGATCGAAAGCAATGTGGTTTTGCCGCTGCCGCTTGGTCCTTCGATGCAGATGCACTGGTTCTTTTTTATGCCAAGTGAGATCTCATGGAGAATATGAACTTTCTCATTGCGACTGACGGTAAACTGTTTTTCGACGTTTTTCAGTTCAATCATAATCACACCACTGAGTCGGCCCGCACAAGCGTGCTGCGCCAGGCAGGAATAAGAGCTGCGCACCAGTATGGTACTACTGACAGACAGAAGAGCAGCAGCAGATCATTCCCGGTTACATGCGGTATAATGGAGAAGCCTGGTTTGAGCACAGACCATCCGAGCAGCAGCGGCTTAAACAGGATGCCGTCGAAAAAGGCGATATGCATCCAGGAGAGAACCAGTCCCGCCAGAAAGGCGGTAAGTGAAAGACAGAATGTTTCGTAGATCTTTATGCTGAGGATATCCGCTGCCTGAAAGCCGATGCCGCGAAGAATAGCGGTTTCCCGTTTTTCTTCCCGGCTGAAGCCGGATGCTCTCTCCCAGGCAAGGATCATGAAAGCCAGAATGCCTCCTGCCAGTGCAATGCTGCCTACCCCGCTTCGCCAGCCGAAGACACCATGATAGGTTTTCGCGATCTGTTCCTTGGTGATGACCCGTGTTCCGGGCAGGGCCGCACGAATCTTTTTTGCGATGGTATCGATTTCAGCGGGATTGCCGCTCTCTACCAGCAGATCGGTTATTTCGTCTGCCTGCATGCCAAACAGTGATCTGGCTGTATCCATATGCATGAGCAGCATGTCAGAGGTCAGTGAACGTGTGTTTGGGTCAAAGACGGCTGCTTTTTCAAAGCCCTGCTGAGAAAGATCCGGTCTGAAGAGCGTGAATGCTTTGCGGCCGGTAAGACCGCGAACCCGTTCTACTCCTTCTCCCATAATCACCCGGGATGCGGAAAGATCTGTACCTTCTGGTAAGAGGTGTGAGAAGCTGCTAGCCGGTGATTCAACACCTACAACAGTGTAGTTAGCGCCGTTTGATTCATCAAAATAATAGCCCCAGATGCGTCTGGTGACCGATTTTATCCCATAAATATGTGAGAGCCTGTCAGCTAAATCACCATTCATATTTATCTGTCTGCCGGCGGACATCTGCTGGATAGTGATGTCGGGGACATTTTCAAGCAGCTGGTCGCTCATGAACTGCAGGCTGCTGGTAAAGAGTTGAAAAGATCCGAGAAAAAAGACGACGAGAGTGAAAACAACAAACATGCCGAAATTCTTCAGCCTGTTGCGCAGAAGAGACAGCAGGCTGAAATCAAGCAGGTTCAGGTGACGGCTGATTGCATTTTTCATTGCGCACCATGTGGCGCCAACATGGCAGATGACGGGAAATGTTCCAGTGCACCGGGATGATCCATAAAGGGCACAAGTGAGTCGGTAATGCCAAGATGTCTGGTGTATCGGGCTTCGGTTGTAAATGCCGGATCTGTGAGCCCTGTAATTTCGGCGATCAGATGCATCTGCGACATTGCGGCCCCGTCTCTGACATCGTTTAAACGCCAGAGAAAAACGCAATTCATCAGGACCAGCAGCATGAAAAACGAGCAATAGAAAAGAGAGGGCCGCATAGTAATCACGTTCTATTGCATCATCATCTTTTTCTTCATGTGGCCCTTTTTCATTTCCATTACCATTTCAGCACTGATGCTTTCAAAGGTGAGAATGCTTTTTCCATGATGGTCCTTCTCAAATGATTGGGCGGCATCCATGGTTTCAAATGGGATGAACTCATGGCCCATGGGGCCGAGTACATCGCTGCCGGTAACAAAATATGCTTTTGTGCCGTCAATCCATTTCTGGCTGTAGTAGTCACGGACAAGGATATTTGTGACCTGTTCATCGTGCTGCCCACCATACATCTCAGGGTTGTGATAATAGGCCATCATATCCTTTACCCCATCAAAAAAAAGTTCGCCTCTCGGGCTTGTCAGCCTGGTAACCCAGACAGGATATTTGGCAACCATCATTCCGCAGACGCTGCAGCGGGCGTCATCCGGAACAGCTGTCTCAGATAGACCGCGAGAGGGTGAGGTCAAGGAAAGAGAGATAAAGAGAAAGGATACAACCAGAGCAAGATTTAGCGTTTTCATGAATTCTCCATCTATAGGCTATGTTTATTCCTGAAAATAAATACCTACCAGTTCATCAAGTTCTGCACGGCCAACACCGCCTGGAAGTGAGGCGGTAATAATGTGATCCGGGTTCAGGATCAGGGTGTTCGGATACTGTCTTATCCTGAACATGCGCGCAAGCTGTCCGACGGGATCCATCATTACATGAAAGTCCAAGTGAAATTGCTGCACGAACGACCGGATATCATTAATATTTTCGAAATGGGATCCGACATAGATTATCTTCAGTCCTTTTTCCCTATACCGGTTGTAGAAGTCAACGAATACAGGCGTGTCCGCCTTGCAGAACGGGCAGTCTGTTTCCCAGAACCGGATGATGACCGGCTGCCCTGCCCATTCTGAAAGGGTAACTTCATTGTTGTTAATGTCCCTGAAAGAGAACGGGGGAGCCTTGTCGCCGACCTGTGCCGGTTTGATTTCCTCCCTGATGCAGCCTGTTATCAGGGTAATACTGAAAAACAGGATGAACCAGGTGATTGCTGATGATCTATTTGCACGTGTCATGATGTAGTCGTTTTATATGTCGAAGAAGTTCGATCAATAAGAAACTCTTTTCATTGATTATCAGAGTCAGTGCAACATTACAAGAGGCAAGCATAACAGGAAGGTGTTGCCTTGAACGACTCAATCCGGCTGGCAGACGCGATAACGACCTTTCTGTCGCTGACTAAAAACTCATTTACTTGTAACCCAATCCTAATCTGAAAAGTAGTAGATAAGCACACAAAACTATTCATTTTTAAAGGTATGCTATGACATCATCACCCGATTCAGAGACAATCAAATCTCCCCAGCGGCGCAGCTGGCTGAAAGTACTCTTCGGTCTTGTTGCGGCAGGGACTGTTGTTCAGGTCGGCAGGGCTTTCGGCACTTTTCTCCTGCCGCGAATAAAAGAAAATGAGTTCGGTTCACGCATTGATCTTGGACTTATTACAGAAATCCCGACATCTGCAACTGAACCGAAACTGTATCCGGTCGGCAAGTTCTGGCTGGTCAATAACGATGAGAAGCTGACCGCTCTTCATTCGAGCTGTACCCATTTAAACTGCATGTTTACCTGGGACGGTAATAAGCAGGTTTTTATCTGCCCCTGTCATGGTTCGGAATTTTCACGACAGGGTGAAGTGCTGAAAGGTCCGGCGACAAGAAATCTTGATCAATTTCCGGTGGAAATTCTCGACGCCGATAATCATCTGGTCGTCTCATCTGAAACCGGTCTGGTGCTGGCAGATATTCCTGCGGAAAAAGAGGGGACGGAGGCAGCCAAATTGAAACTCTGCGTTGATACTGGGAGAAAGATTATAGGAGAGACCAAAGCTGTCTTGTAATGCGTATGTTTAAACAACCTGAAGAGTTTTATGATATCGGTGGCGATATCAGGCCTGCAGCAGCAAAAAAAGGCTTTTTCAGCCACATTCGTCCCAGATGGTGCCAGCCGGAGGCAATTGCGTTTTCAAACACATATTACCTTGGTTTTCTCTGTGTTTTCTTCCTGCTGCTTGAATTTGTAACGGGTGTTTTGCTGATGGTCTATTACGCCCCGACACCGGCTGAAGCATATCAGTCGGTCATACTGCTTGAAACGGAGGTCCCGTTTGGCTCCCTGATGCGTGAGCTGCACCGGCTCGGTGGTGAATGCATGGTGGCCGTGGTGGTGCTGCATATGCTGAGGGTGTTTGTCACTGACAGTTATGGCGGGAAATACAGTTTAACCTGGCTGAGTGGTGTCGGCTTGCTGCTCTGCACTCTCTTTCTCGCCTTCAGCGGCTACCTTCTGCCGTGGGATCAGCTGGCATTCTGGGCGGTTACCATCGGCACCAGTATGGCCGAAAAAATTCCTCTTATAGGCGATACCTTGACGGTGATTTTGCGGGGCGGCGCAGAATTCGGCCAAAACGGCCTGCTACGTTTTTATCTGCTTCATATCGTGTGGCTTCCAGCAGTGCTTTTTATTCTGCTAGGCATCCACTATTACCGTGTTACCAGAGTGAATTCACTCTCTCTTCCTCCTGGAAAAAGTGCTGTAAAACCGAAGGTGAGGTTTTTCCCTACGGTTTTCCTTTCTGAAATAAACCTAAGTCTCGCGCTGCTGCTGGTTCTTGTCATGATCAGCTATGCGGGGTATCAGGCACCGCTTGAAAACCATGCCGACCCAACTCATACGCCTCTGCATACTCAGGCACCATGGTTCTTTCTCTGGCTTCAGGGAACGCTGAAGTTCGGCAGTACCTTCCTGTTCGGCATCTGCCTGCCTGCATCATTGCTGCTGCTTCTCTTCGTTCTGCCAATGTTTGCCGGTAAGGAAAGAAAACATATTTTTAAGCGGCCTGTTCATCTTGTCCTGACGGTGATTTTCATTGTTTATCTTGTTGTTGCTACAATGCTTGGCACGGCGAAATACGGAGTCAGTCTGCATCCTGTAGTGGCTCTTGTTCAGAAGTTTCTCCCTGAAGAAATGGATGGACCCTTCCAGTATGCAGCCTTCTCTTCGCTGCAGCAGGGTGTCTATCAGAGCAATAAGAAGATTGACTTCAACTCTCTTGACCCTCAGTTCGCCTCACTTGTGAAACAGCTGTTTGCCGCAACAGCCGATTTGAAAGAAGAAAACTCACTGGCTCAGGCCGAGAGTATTCTGATTGTTGAAGACTGGCAGGAAGAGATCAAACGGCTAAGTTTGAGAATCCATTTTCAGACGGCAAACAACGGTGAAATGAAGACAGAAGAAGCGGTCAGTTACGTCTATCAGAAAGATCCGTCTGCTTCATCGAAGACAGGCAGTGGCAGAGAATGAGTGAAGATATGAATGTGAAGAGTCAGTTTGTTTTTCTTGTAATCCTGTTGCTTCTCTCTCTTTTTCTGCTTGGATTTATCAGCGGGCATGAGCAGACGAGGATAGGGCAGGCCGCTTATCAGAATAAAGGGAAGGTCATTGCCAGAGGCGCACTTCTCTATGATGCGAATTGTAAAAGCTGTCACGGCATAAAGGGAGAAGGGGTCGGCCAGCTCGGGCCGGCATTGAACGACAAACAGTTTTTTCAGACACGGATTACTGAAGTCGGCTGGTCCGGCACCCTTGAAAACTATATCCGGGCCACTATCGATCACGGTCGCCTCATCGGGACCCGCTCATTTTATGCGGGCAACGGATCAAATGCTGTCATGGCCGCCTGGAATCTCGATTATGGCGGACCGCTTCGGCCTGATCAGATAGCAGACCTCACTGCCTTTGTATTAAACTGGGAAGCAAACGCGATGGGCCGTGTTGCCTTTGAAAATCTTGAGGTGGAAGACCTGTTTGCCCAGGCTGAATCCTCTGGGGAAGGCAGGCGGGTGTTTACGCAGAACTGTCTGCAATGTCACAGTTTTCATGATTTGAAATCAGAAGGAAGCGGGCCTGATCTCAGCAGTATAAAAGAGGTGGCGGCAACAAGAGTCCCAGGCCAGGACGCAGAATCCTATATCAAAGATTCCGTGCTTGTCCCGGACAGACTTGTAGTCGAAGGGTATGAACATGGAAAAAACGGCCTGGGCTGCGGTGCGGTACTGTCTGAAAAGGATCTGCAGACTGTTGCGGAATTTGTCTTGAACTGATGCGTTTTATGTTACCTCGAAGAATAATATGGTTTGTCGTTCTTTTTCTGGGCCTGCAATTTACTGCAGTAATGGCTGCCGGGTATGAAGGTGTTCTGCAGAAACCGCTGGTTCTCGGTGCCTGGCTTTTTGAGGGCAATTGCGTGCGCTGCCATACGGGTGATGACGGGGAGTATCTTGCAGAAGACTACAGCAGCAGAAACGAGCTCAGATCGGCGCTCAGTGGCAGTGGCTGTGAGATAAACTGGTCGAGGCGCGATGGAGGGCCGATGGATCGTGACGAGCTCGATGCGCTGGTTCTGTATCTTATGCGATGGAGTGAGGACGGCAAAGCGCCCGACGTTGGACCTCTCCCGGATCAGCCAAAGCAGGAAGTCGTCATCAGCACTAAAAAAGAGAAAAACAAGGAGGAAACAACCCAAGAACAGAAAGACCAAAACGCATTGGAACCAGCCCTGCAAAAGCTCATCGAAAACAATCCTCTGGCACATGGAGGGTATCTCTACACGCAGAATTGCTACAGGTGTCATCTTTCCTATAAAAAGGCCAGAATGGGAAAGGGAATCGAGCGTGAAATAGTTTTGCGCACTATTACAGAAGGCAAGACCTCGACCCAGATGAAGGCATTTAGCAGAATGCTTGGCGGGGAACTGAAAAACAGTGAGCTTGAACATATTGCAAGCTATGTCATGACCTGGGAGAAGATGAAGGCTGATCCTGCCATTGCAGCGGAGCTGATGGTGCCGCCAGCCTTTGATCCGGTTATGTTCAAGCCGCTACGGCTGCCGAGGTTCAAAGAAGTTGAAGGTGATACAGCTCTGGGAGCAAAGCTCTTTGCAAAGCACTGTTGTTCATGTCATGGCCGACAAGGTGAGGGTTATATCGGGCCGTCATTAAAGAAGATATTTTCATTGCGAACCGATCTCTATACGAAATCGATCCTGAAAAATGGTGTGCCGGGTTCGTTAATGAAAAGCTGGGCGCAAAATAACGGCGGGCAGCTTTCGGCAAAAGATCTCGATGACACCGTCTCCTATATTGTCAACCTCAACAAATGAGAGTTCGAATTTTCCTGTTCTTTCTGCTCCTGTTTTTTTCGGTCTTGCCATTGGCCGCCGGACAGGAGCATGGGCTGGATGAAGAATGCGTTTCCTGCCATTTTGAAGACAGTCCGCAGCGCCACTATATCCCTCAATGCGCAGTGTGTCATAAGCCTGGTTCATGGAGCAAGGTTGTTTATGATCACCAGCTGGAGATGAAATGCGTCAGATGTCACCGCCTTTCAGCAACTCAGGGCAAGCACTGGACCGGCGAGTGCTCATTTTGCCACAATACCGATGACTGGGAAAATGCCTCATAAGAAGAGAGCGGGTGATCTCAGTCTGTTGCAAGTATGACCTGGCCGCGGGAAGAAAATGATATTCCCTGGCCGGAGGCTGCGCCGATCATGATAGATTCAACAATGGGTGGATTCATCAAGGCATCAGATTCCCACTTGACAATAAAGTTTGCACCGGATCCCCCAACTTTTTCCTTTTCAGGAATAATATAGCGAACGGATTCCAGAGGGCCAAGTGTGACCGGGGCCGTGAGGAATTTTTTAAGAAGTTTGCCCTGGGTCTCATAATAATCGACGGTCATAACCCGCATGCTCTTTTGGGGGTCGACGTTGCGGATACTTAGGGTAACAGTGAGAAGGAAGGGCCGTTCATCATTGCCGATATAGATATGAGAATAGGCAGGCACATAGATTTCCTGCTGGTCAGCCAGTTGAGAAGTGTCATTTGCATGAAGAGGAAGGGCCGCAAATAGCATTGCAGCCAAAGCTAGACAAAGCAGGGCGTATCGATTCTTTTTGAACATTTCGTCTCCTCTGTGATGCAGGATGATTGATGACAGGAAGCAGACCGGTTAAACGTAATAAGTTTTTTTATTGTTTAGGTTTTTGTCTAATTTTGCAAATAAGTTTTTCTTCGATAATGAAAGATTAGAGCGATGAACGCGGTACTATTCTGTTGAGGATGGCTGGATTGCCATGTTCCAGGATGTGGTCCATGGTTTCGAGCATATCCTGTCTGTCCCTTGGCAAAAATCCGCTGATCGCCACCGCGTTGATCGGATGATCACCGAAAAATTCGACGTTTTCGACGTCTATCAACTCAATAAGTGTTCTCTCTTCTTCCAGTATTTCCCGTTCTGTTGCCGGTGAAAATCGGTTTTCCATAACTTCACGGCTCAGGTCACTGCCGTCAAAGAAACCGACCGTTGTTACCCCGACCAGCCGCGGCCTGGTGGCATTGATCAGCCGGGCCGTATCGATTGCATGTTGAATACCTTTTCCGCTGCCGGCCACACCGAGCATATACATCCCGTTATGATCAATTCCTGCCTCTGCAAGCCTTGCCAGTTGTTCGTAGGCCTCTTTCAGGCTATGGCCTTTTCGCAGATGGCGTAGTACTTCATCATCACCTGATTCGACGCCGACCCATATCTCGTTGATCCTGAGGCTGCGTAACTGCTTCAGGTCCTCATCACTCTTCTGTTTGATGTTGCGTATGGATGCATACATCGTAATCGTTTCCATTTCCGGAAAATAAGCAATGATTTTTTCAGCGATAGCTTTGAGCTTGTTGGCGCCCAGGGCAAAGGGATCTCCGTTGAGCAGGTAAATCCGGGTGAGCCTGTCGTATCTATTGCGTGCTTCAGCAAGATCGCGTTCAATCTGTTCCATGGTTTCGACGGCAAAGGGTGTATCGGCATACATTGTACAGAAAGAACATGTGTTGTGGCTGCATCCGACGGTCACCTGCAGCAGCAGGGTGTTGGCCTCAGGGGGCGGTCTGAAGATCGGGCCGGTATATTTCATTGTTTTGTGCCTCCGTTCTTTGCTGCTATATGATCAATCTTTGCTTTATAGCGCATCAGCATATCGTGTTCAAAGGTCTCATTGTCTGCATAGCTTCTGCCGAATACCGGTTCCCACAGCTTGATGTCTTCCATGCACATGTAGAAAAAGACTTCATGCTTCCAGCTTTTTGGAAAGGCATTATAAACAACTGAAAAGAGGTCTTTTTTTATGTCGAAAGGATAGCTCAGCTTGCCGCAGATTTCCTCTAACGGCATCTGTAGGATGGTGGTCTTTCGCATATGGCTGCGCAGCTGTTTGATGACAGATCGGATAAAGGTGAGAGTTCCCAAAGAGACCATTACCGTCTCTTCAGGGCCGAACATCGAGGTCAGCCGACTGACAAGATCGGCGTAATCTTCCTGCCATCCCCTGTACCAGATAATTGGATGGAAATGGAAGCCGACCGGCTGACCGGTATCAGCGAGCTTTCTTGCACTCTGCAGGCGTCTGGAAAGGGAAGCACTGCCGATTTCTTCATTTTCTATAATGATCTGCGGGTTCAGTGACCAGGTGAAAACCATATTAACCGGAGGCCTGTTTTCAAGAAAGTAGTCAACTCGTCCGCTCTTTGATTTCATCTCAAGAATGACATTCGGGTTTGCCCTGGCAAACTCGTATAAGGCATCGAGCAGACCATGGTGGTTGCCCCACATGAGAGAATCCGACGACTGACCGGTGCCGATATGATAGGTCTTGTCCGGGTCGAGTCTGACACGTTTTAGATGATGAAGAAGATCTTTTATGAAACGGACCTGATCGGCATGGTAAAAGGATTGAATTGAGCAGTAGCTGCAGCTGAAACCGCATTGCTGTACCGCATCGAGAGTCTGCAGGTTGCAGCAGCGGGTTTTCTCCGAAGCTACCGGACAGCTTCCCATGATGTTGCCGACCAGCACGGTTTCAGTTATCTGTTTGAGCGGAAAACTTTGCTCAGTTTCAACCTGTTTATTCGATGTTGAATATGTCCTCGGCGTGTTAATCAGGTCTTCATAGCCATCTTTCATCTGTTTGAAAAAGAGCTCGGACCCTTTTTTGCCGCGAAACTCTGCAAGTTTTTCCGGCTGATGAAACCGGCTCAAGGAACCAGCATCCCAGCAGTAGAGATCGGCACAATATTCGGTGAGCATTCTCAGTTGCTGAAAAGACAGAGGCCATGTATCAGCCATTTCAGTAAGCCAGAGCCGGTCAGCTTCGGGAAGCTTGGCAAATAAAGGAAGAGATGTGAGCTTTTGTGAATTCATGAATTAGGTAATAGCGTAATTCATAAATCGAGTCGATTGAAAATTGCAGGACGGGGATGGCTTTAAAAAAAACAAACTGATCAGGCCGCAAGGGAGATTGCGATCTGATCAGTCTGGAGAGCAAACCTGGATAGCAGGTTTGAGGAGGGACTATGGGAATTACTGAAGTTTCACTGCCTTGATTGCATCGTAAACATCGGCGCTGTTGCCGCGGGCGAGTTCGATCCATTGCAGGTCAAAACTGTCATCGGGCTTCTGGGTGACCTTGGCTGCATAGATGGTACCGGCACTAAGATCGCCTGGTTCGTCTGCAACAAATTTAGAGAGAATGACATCGGTTCCGTCATCACCGCTGTATACGGTTTTCTTGTCATCAAGAACATAGCTCATTTCATAGCTCAGACGGCCCATGGCATAATGCTTAACAACCTTGGTGGCTGCTGATTCACCGCTTGGATCGGGAATAAGCTCGATCGGGAAACCGTAATCGTACGGGTTAGCCTGTTTGCCAAGATAATTGGTCATATCTTCAACATTCTTCTGCCATCCGCCTTTTGCTGCAACCGGTTCGTATTCTTCACTGGTAAGACCGGTTCTCCACGGGGTAACGCTTGCGTTGCAGTTGTTCCAGGTGCCGTTGATAGAATCAAAGTTTACGTTCTCACCGTCAAGGACATCCCAGTGATCACCGTTACGCTTCATGTATACCCTTGAGTTGTTACCGGGACGACATTCAAAGTTGGTGTAAAGGTATGCTTCATCACCGGACTCGGTAATCGGCAGGAACATGTTGCCATCAGGGTGGTTGCACATTTCTTTCAGGCTGCCGTCGATACGGTTGACCTGGCCGAAGCGATTACCATAGATATCGTTCGGGATAGGTTCGCCGACACGTTTGATTACCTGGTAGTCACCTTTGGCAACTTTTACATCATAGATGTCGTCGCCTGTCGGTACAGGAATTTCTTTGAAAGAATCATTTGCTTTGAAACCGTTGACGATTCCAACAACACCGCGATTGTATGGGTATTTGGAGAGTGAAGTCGGGTGCTGCACGTTGAACATCACATCACCGCCGGTGGTGACGATGATACCGGTAATTTCAGCACCTGTCGGAACGGTGGCAAAACGCTCAAGTTTCTTGCCGTCCCATCTCCACAGTGCATTGTTGGTATGATCGCTGGTGTCTTCAGAAATCCAGAGATTGCCGAACTGATCTGCAAAAAGTCCATCTGGGTTAGAGATGTTGTTCACATCGCATCTGTCTTTGAAGCCTGAAACGACATCGGATTTTACAGATTTATCGTAAGGTCCGCCGATGACCGCAGGCTTGAGGTTGCTGATGTTGTTGTTGGCGTCAAGCTCGCCTTCGTAAACGATACCGCACTTGTTGGTTGCAACGTGAATATCACCTTTGTCATCTGACATGCCTTTTTCGATGGCACTCATAGCGATATAGATTTTGTTGTGAACACGGTCATAGGCAACACCTTCCATTTTTCTGAATTCAGCGGAAGCACCCATTTTCTTAGCGTAGGCTCTGGTTTCAAGCCATGGTGCCATTGGGTCGTTGAGGGACACAAGCAGTTCATCATCTGCAGCCATAGCAGCGTTTGCAGAAACACAGGCAGTAAATGCCAGTGCAGCGGTAAAAAGCGATTTTTTCATTGTAATATCTCCTGGTGATTGATTGTGATAACGAACACTTTCGCCTCTTTTACCCCCTAATAATTAGCTTCGTGTTAATGCCTTGTAAGTTTTGCAATAACTCTGTGTTGGAGTCAGGCTTTATGTTTCAATGTGGTGATGCGGGCATATTCAAGTTGAGCAGATCGGAAGGTGCAATTGTCTTATGTTGCGATATGAGCAATATTAGATGCCGAATAATTCACTTGACGCAATGGCCCTAGTTGCATTATTGAACTGGTAACAACATCAACCCGATGGAAAATTACAAAGTAACAGGGAGATAATACAATGGGAGAAAACTATTTCAATTCATTGCCGCTCAGACTTCAGCTCGAACAGCTCGGCTGCTGCCGTTTTATGGATTCTTCAGAATTTGAAGGTGTTGAAGCACTGAAAGGTAAAAAGATTGTTATTGTTGGCTGTGGTGCACAGGGCTTAAACCAGGGGCTCAACCTTCGTGATTCAGGCCTGGATGTATCTTACGCGCTTCGTGAGTCTGCAATTGCCGAGAAGCGTAAGTCCTATACCAATGCAGCTGACAATGATTTCAAAGTCGGCACCTATGAAGAGATGATTCCGACTGCTGATCTGGTAATCAATCTTACACCGGACAAGCAGCATACCAAGGTTGTCAGTGCAGTTATGCCGCTGATGAAAAAAGGCGCTTGTCTTTCTTACTCTCACGGTTTCAACATTGTTGAAGAGGGTATGAAGATCCGTGAAGACCTGACCGTTGTCATGGTTGCTCCGAAATCTCCGGGAACTGAGGTTCGTGAAGAATACAAGCGCGGTTTCGGTGTTCCGACTCTTATTGCTGTTCACAGAGAGAACGATCCAAACGGTGAGGGCTGGGAAATTGCAAAAGCATACTGCTGCGGAACCGGCGGTGATAAAGCGGGCGTTCTTGAGTCCAGTTTTGTCGCTGAGGTGAAATCTGATCTCATGGGCGAGCAGACCATTCTTTGCGGTATGCTGCAGGCCGGTTCTCTTCTGTGTTATGACAAGATGGTTGCCAACGGAATTGATTCCGGCTATGCCTCCAAACTTGTTCAGTACGGCTGGGAGACCATTACCGAGTCACTCAAGCACGGCGGTATCACTGCGATGATGGACAGACTGTCCAATCCTGCCAAGATCAAGGCATTTGATCTTGCAGAAGAGATTAAAGCAATCCTTACCCCGCTTTTCGAAAAACATATGGATGACATTATGTCCGGCTACTTTTCCAGCACCATGATGGAAGACTGGGCAAACGATGATGTGAAGCTGCTTACCTGGAGAAAAGAGTCTTCAGAAACCGCATTCGAGCGGTCTCAGAACACCGATGCAGAGATTCCTGAGCAGGAATATTACGATAACGGTATCCTGATGGTTGCCATGGTGAAAGCAGGTGTTGAGCTTGCTTATGACGTCATGGTATCGGCTGGTATTAAAGAAGAGTCAGCATACTATGAATCTCTCCATGAGACTCCTCTTATTGCCAACACCATTGCCAGAAAGAAACTGTATGAGATGAACGTAGTTATCTCTGATACTGCTGAATACGGAAACTATCTTTTTGCCAACGCCGCGGTTCCAATGCTGAAAGATTTCATGGCAGATGTTGATGTCGATGTTATCGGTAAAGGTCTTGATGTGAAAAGCAACGGCGTAGACAATATCGAGATCATTCAGGTTAACGAGGCAATTCGTTACACCAGTGTCGAGGTTGTCGGTGCTGAGCTGCGTTCTTACATGAGTGCGATGAAGCCGATCATGTAATTTTGTCGGCTTTACAACAGGCTGTTTGAAGAAAGCTGTGCTCTCCCGTAGAGTACAGCTTTTTTTGTTTGCCTTGAGAAGTCCTGTTATTTGTGCATAATGAGTAAGATAAAGAATACCATATCGCTTGTGAGAGCTGACTTCATATTAAAGTCAAAGAGTTACTATCAAATTTATTCATATTCCCAAGAGAAGCTGCGCAATGGTTAAAGATAAGCGTCGGGGTGTTATAGAAAGCTGGGAGAAGAACAGGGTAATGAGCTGGCTGACATTACTGCTCATGGGAGGCTTTCTCTTAGTCATTCTGATCAGCTTCTTTGTTTCCCGCCATTCTCTTCGCAACCAGATTGTTCATAGCAGTCTTCCTCTGACCAGCGACAATATCTACTCCGAAATTCAACGTGACCTCCTGCAGCCCGTCTTTATTTCTTCGTTGATGGCCTCGGACACATTTGTGCGCGACTGGATACTGCAGGGAGAAAAAGATCCTAGGAATATTTCCCGTTATCTTAAGGAAATAATGGGAAAATACGGTATGTTTACGGCCTTTTTAGTGTCTGAAAATACCAGGAATTATTATCATTCCACAGGCATCGTAAAGAATGTTCTTGAGACCGATCCGCGTGATGCCTGGTACTTCAGAGTGAGGAAGCTGGATCAGCCGTTTGAGATCAATGTTGATATCGATACAGTTCATGCTGATGCCCTGACGGTCTTTGTCAATTACAGAATGTACGACTATGTTAACGAATATATCGGTACGACCGGCGTCGGCCTCACCGTTAATGAGGTCAAGAAGCGGATTAACAGCTACGAAACTAATTATCATCGACATATTTTCTTTGTCGACCATCAAGGTGTCGTTATGCTCTCAGGAGAAATGTTCCCGAAAAATATCAAGAGAATTTATGATATTGAAGGATTGGGCGACACTGAGAGCTGGCTGCTGAAAAAGAAAGAGACTTCCTACAGCTACAACAGCGGCGGCGCAACTACCCATCTGATCACCCGCTATATTCCAGAATTCAACTGGTATCTGATCGTTGAGGAAGAAGAAACTGTTGCATTACGGGAAGTGTCGAATTCGCTGCTCATTAATCTTGGAATCTGCGGCGTTGTCATAACCGCCATTCTTTTTATGACCCATAAAGTAATCAGTGGATATCAGCATCGTATTGAACAGCTGGCAATCACCGATAAGCTCACCGGGGTTTACAACCGGAGAGCTTTTGATCTTTTTATGTCACAGATTTTGAGAGAATCAGAAAGAAATCAGGAACATCTTTCACTTATTCTGATGGATATCGATCATTTTAAACAGGTGAACGACACACTGGGTCATCTGGCAGGAGACAAAACTATTCAGGAAGTTGTACGCGTAACCCGCGGTATGATAAGAAATGCCGACATTATCTGCAGATGGGGCGGAGAAGAGTTTCTACTGATCATGAGAGGCTGTGATGAAGCTGACGGAATGCGAATGGCTGAGAAAATACGAACAGCCGTTGAAGCTCAGGCGATCTATTACGAAGGCAGGAAAATAACGGTAACAGTGTCTTTAGGCGTTGCCGAAAATATCAAGGGGGATAGAGATGATATTCTGTTATCCCGTACAGACAGAGCCCTGTATCTTGCCAAACAGGCAGGACGAAACTGTGTAAAAGCCGGGTGAGCGGATTCCAGAGCCGGCACGTATCTTATCAAGGCATGCTCAACAGGGGTGCTATCTCTGCCTGGTTTGTTGAGCAGCATTAGAGCGCCTGTTTTACGTTCATCGGCGTTTATACGATGATCAAAGCCCCTTGCTTGATTGCTTATTATACCCTTTGTCACCATAGGGGGTTAATTTGCTGGTCCACAGGTCTTCGAGATAGAGAAGGTCATCCTTAGGATCGTAATTTGGATCGTCTAAAGGTTCCAGAATCTCGATTTCTGTAAATTCAAAAGCTTCCGGACCAAATTGCTTCCATTCTTTCTGTAATACCAGATTACGACAGCTGCCCATTTTCAGTTCAGCCCGGTAACGGTTGAGTATCGCAGGCAGATTGCTGCTTGAGCCGATAAGGATTTTATTATTTTTCTTGTTTTTTATCTGGTAAACACCCATCGGGCGTGGAGTATCTTTATATTCCTTTATTCTTGCTTTTTTATCCATTGCAGTCCTGCTTGTTTAAAAATTCCAGCCAGAAAGCGAGACCAGAAACGATTATGGCAGCTTTTGAATTCATAATAGTCTGGTGTAGATTTCCAAGACCCTGTTTAGTTGGCTCTGGCTTATATTGACGAGTAGATCAGCCGCTATATGTTCAAAACTTGCACTTGCCTCTTGAAATACCCTCTGACCTGTTTTTGAGAGGATTACCAGGCTTTGCCTGGAATCTCTTGGATTGACAACTTTTTCGACTAAGTGACTCTTCTCCATTGGCGCTAACATCCGTGTAATACCGGAGGCGCTCATTCCGACATGATCGGCCAGCTCAATTCTGGGAACAGCCTTTGGCGCATGATCCAGATAGCTCATGATCAAATACTCTGTAAAACTGATGCCGTGGACACTGAGACTGTTGCCAGCTCTTTTTGAAAGTCTGGAGGCAAGCAAGGCATTATTGATTAAAAATTGAGAGCTTATAGTATCTTCAGACAATATGTCACCTGGATTTATTAGTTTATATATGGTTGAATAATAGTTGATTTGTCAAGTATATTTCAATGTAATGATTTAAGCAAGGAACAATTGACGAAAGCGCAGGGGGGGCCAGCGGATTTACCAGCAGCCTAGCGCATGTATCAGTCTTAATCGGTTAAAATAGTATAACTTTATTCAGTTTCGCCTATGCGGGAAGCTTATGCAGGTCGGTTGCTTCCAGGTGTTCGATTGTCTGCTGGTCGACTTCATTGAAGCTTTGCAAAATCAGGCTGGCTGGGGAAAAGTCGTGATGCCTGGTGAGTTCATTGGGAATGGCAATGCCATACATACCGGCAGCTCTGGCTGCTGTAATTCCGGGGTTGCTGTCTTCGAAGGCGAGGCAGTCGGTGGGGTCGACTTGCAGGGCTGCTGCGGTTTTCAGATAGATTTCCGGGTTTGGTTTTTTGTGGGTTATCATGTCAGCACCGTAAATAGCTGACATTTTATCGAAAATGTTGTGCCGCTTGAGGATGGCATATATCTCAGGCGTGTGGCTGGAAGAGGCCACAGCCAGTTTATATTGGCTGTGAAAGTCGGAGATGATTTCTTTGGCACCTTCAAAAAGTTGTATTTCAGGAATCATCTGCATATATCGCTGCTGCTTTTCCTTGATCAGTTCCTCTATTGTCTTTGCGATATTGTGTGACCTGACGGCATCTCCGGCGATTTTTTCATTACTCGTTCCGACATAGGTTATAAAAAGGTCAAAAGTGAACTCTTTACCGCCGTTATTTATAATGGTATCTCGCCAGGCGCGAAAATGAAGGGGTTCTGTGTTGACCAGCGTACCGTCGAGATCGAAAATTATTGCTTTTATCATGTTGTCATCCATTTGGGTTGCTTTGGTAATGTCTTCATTCTCATTTTTGTAAGCAGTAAAGAGTAAAAAGCAATTTGTTTCTGCTTATAAAACGAGGGACAACAGTCGAGAAGAACTTATTGCAATTTTTGAAGGGTAGAATAGCCGCTGATAATTCTGATGGTTGTTGAGAGGTAGCAGATGATGGCGAAAATCCATGCCAGAACGGGAAAAGAGCCTGGAAAAAGGCAGAATAATACAAGAAAAGCTATGGTTTCCGTTCCTTCGGCGAGTCCATTGAGGTAATAAAAACCTTTATTGGGGTAGTTGATGCTGAGAATGTTTTTTCTTTCAGCCATGATGCCGAAGGCCAGAAAGGTGGATCCGGTACCAACGAAGGCAAATATAAGCGCTGCTGCAGCAAGGCTGTTTTGGGCTGGTTCTGCCAGGGCAAATCCGAAAACAACTGCTGAATAGAAAACAAAATCGAGCGTTATATCGAGAAAGGCCCCTCCGTCAGTCGGGGTGCCGAGCCTGGCAAGGCTGCCATCAAGGCCGTCGCAGCTCCGGTTGAAAAGTATGCAGAGAAGAGCAGGAAAATAAAGATTGAATGCCAGTAGCGGCAGACAGAGCATACCGGTAAAAAAACCGACAATCGATACCTGATTGGCCGTAACACCTAAACGGGAAAGCACCTTTGCTGCAAGCAAAAGCGGAGGCTTGACCAGCTTAAGCGTCCATTTATCCAGCATGGCATTCACCTGAACTGATGATTTTTCCGCCGGGATTACCGTTAGGATCGTGGCTTACAAGGATTGCAGGAATGTTCATCTTTTCAACCTGCTGTATTCTGCTGCAGCTCTAGCGCCATTTCCTCTGGCTTCTCCGGTAAGGTTACGGTGGATGTTGCTTTATCTCTACACTAACTCATTCTTCGGTTCAAGCATGGTTTGGAGATTTGGTAAATTTATGTTTTTGCAGGCTTTACGAAGAATGAGTCGAGAGAGAAGAAAAGAGCCCTTGCCAGAAGAGACCATTCGGGCTACGTTTGCCTCGGTATAAAGACCTCTTAAAGAGATAAGGTGCTTTAAGGATATAAGACCATTCAATTGAAAAGGAAAACCAGTCCATGGGCCTGCTCGAAAACGAAAATCTGATTCAGTTTATTAAATATGCGCTTGCCGGCGGGCTGGCGACTGTTACCCATATATTTGTCTTTCATCTGGTCGGCTGGAAGCTTTTTCCCTGTCTGCAGAAAAAAGATCATTTTGTTAAACTGCTCAAACTCAAGCTTCCGGAACTTTCCAATAAACAGCGTTCAAGAAATTCGATGTTTGCCAATGGCATCGCCTTTCTCCTCTCCAATATGGTGGCCTATATCACAAATGTTCTCTGGGTGTTTCAGAGCGGTCGTCACAGTATTATTGTTGAAATAGCGCTGTTCTATGCTGTTTCGGGTGTCAGCGTTTTTCTGGGTACGGTTCTGATGGGCTGGCTGATAAAGCGTTTTGGTCTCCTCACCACCTATGCGTTTGCTTCAAATATCTTTACGGCGGTGATGATCAACTATGTTTTGCGAAAATTCGTGATTTTTCAAGGATAGAGAAAATACTGCTCTCGGGTATTACATGCCAGAAGAGGTCTCCGGTTTTTTCTCAGATTTCAGCAAGTCTTGGAGAAAGTACGACACGTCTTCTTCTGCGACAATTTTGTCGACCTGACAGCTTCTTAAGACGTGCTCACCTATTTGTGAATTGATGCAGTTTGCAAAGGAAAGAATGGCACTTTTCCCGCCGTTCTTTTTCATGAAGTTCACCCCGTTTTCCCCTTCTTCCTTGTCTCCCGAGAGAAACAGGGCGGCTGATTTATGTTTGAACGATTCACTGACCGACTGCATCATGATATCAAAGGCGCCGTTAGGCGGCGAAGGTTTTGCCCGCTCCATCTTCCTGCTGGTGCTGAACGGTTTCATAATGAAATTTTCATCACTTGCGGCAATATAACAGCAGCAGCCTTCAATTTCACAGCCGTTACTGACACGCCTGACAGGCAGCTGCGATATCGATTGCAGATACCGGCTTAAACTGTCAATGTGGCCTATCGGGCCTGAAACAACGGCAATGAGAGTCCCTGCAAAATCGGAGGAAATTTGAGGAATAATATTGATCAGATTTCGATAGCTTCCCAACCCGGCAACCAGCACCGTCACATGGCTGGATCTCTTGTATCGCGAGATCAGATGATTTTCCAGAAGATCACCGCATTGCTGACAGTAATACGCTCCACCTGATCCGCCTGCAGGAAATATATTTTTCGCCCCGCAGTCCTCACAGAAGAGGACTTCAGGTTTGGCTTTTTTTGCGGTTTTTTTCCTCGCTCCTGTTGCTGTCTGTGGTGTTGAGACATCGATCCTGGCAGCACCAACGAGTCGGTTGACAAGTTCCGTTCGATCTCTTTCGTGAATAATCCCCAGGCTTATCTGGTTTTTCAACAGGAGGTCGACGGCACCGTGGGTCATGTATTTTAAAGAGCGCTGAAAAGCCTGAGGGGTTGCATCGGCAACCATGATTACTTTCAGGCCGGTTTCGGTAACCGGTGCCAGGGCGGTATCGGGTTCATTGTCGAGAAGATTGCTGTCCAAAAGAACCACTTTCGCTTGGTACTTTTCGTTTAATGCTGTGATATCGCTTAATCTATTTGTCGTTGAAACAATTTTGACCGAATAAATTTTATCAAGGAGTGAGATGGTTTCAAGAAGCAGCTCGTCATTTGCCGATGCCATAATCATCGGGACGCCGTTTAAAAGATGTTCTTTTTTATTTCTGGCTGCCATAGACGAGTTAGTACAGTTCTAGAAAAATTTTTTCAGAAGTCTGGCGAAAAAGCTTTCTTTATTACCATCACTGTATTCGGCATCTTCCTGTTTAATCTCCGGTCCATGCATCTTATTTTTCTGAAGCAGCTCACGGTATTGAGCTGTATCCAGATAACGTGTTTTATCGTCGTTATCTTCTTCTGTCATTTCTTTGTTGAGATCTGAGCGGTCAAAGACGAGATGGTGCTTGCCGATGAGAATAAGATCTTTATCACGGAGTGTGTGCGTTGAGATCAGCTTCTCGTTGACAAAGGTGCCGTTGGTGCTTTCAAGATCGGTAATAATGAATGTTGCTGAAACAGAATCAATTCGGGCATGAAGGCCTGAAACAGACATATTGTCGATAACGATGTCGTTCGACTGGGATCTGCCGATGGTGAGCGTCTGACCCGCTCGGAGGGGATATTCATGCAAAGGGGTGTTTTTAAATAAAAGTGTCAATACGGGCATGGTCCTTCCTTTTATCATGGGTCTCACACTGGAAATGGCCTGAACTAGGCAGTAATTTTAAACATATCATCAGCAATAATGCAATATTGAGATGATACGGGGATTTTGGCTTTATAGACAATGGCTGACCATGATGTATTCTGGTTATCGACAGTAATGGCAGGCTGACCGTAAAACTGGGATGCCGCGGCTGCTGCAGAAATTCGAGAAAAGGGTTTCATGTTGAATTTCTCGATGTTATGATTGTTTCTAATTGTGTTCGAGAATACAAGGCTGAACCATTTGTCTGATAATTCATCAATGAAGCATCTGGATGGTGAACTACCGGAAATCTTTGCTAATCCGGTATCTGATAAACTCCAAAAGCGGAGCATAAAATGAATTGCCTGAGAAAGCCGTTTCTCGTTTCAGCTGTTCTGGCAGTTGTAATTTTTCAGTTTTCAGCAGCAGGTTTTGCTGCGGCTCCTGCCGGGCATCAGGTGGAGACAGTGCATCCTGCCAATATTGTGATTGCTGATCTCATGCCTGGTCTTCGGATGCATTATTATCTCGATTTTTCGAAAACAAGCCTGACCGAATTGCCGCAGGATACTGTATGGCCGGGGGAACAAGGTGCGCCGGTTGCAGAGCTGAACAGTAGTTTTGGCAGGGCTTCCATCTTCTCATCGGGCAGCAATATTGATGTCGGGGTTCGTCTGGACGGTTACCTTTACTGTGATGTGGAGGGAACTTACTTTTTTCAGGCCCTGTCCAATGATGGCATATTGCTTTATATTGATAACAATCTTGTCCTTGAAGACCCGGAGCAGCATGCAGACCGTCTTACAGGGCTTTCGTCTGTTGAAATAGCGAAACCCGGTTATTATCCCATACAGGTAGAATATTTTCAGAGTAAAGGCACAGCTGCATTGAAGGTGTTCTGGAAAAAGCCCGATCAGGATGGTCTGATTGCAATTCCAGAAAGTGGATTTTGGCATACCAAATAAGAGCTGACAACTGCCGTCCATCAATAGTTCACTTGTCTTTTGAATCCTCTTCAGGAGTATTTGCCTAACTAATTCGAATCGTTGCTCGATCTGCTGTTTCAATTGAAAAATATCTTTTTTGAGAAGTAATATTAGTTTGCAAAAAAATCAATTGTGAGATAGGATTTAAGAAGGATCAGCAAAGGGAGATTGCTTGATGATGTTGTGAGTTGTTCTTGTTAACCTATTGAAAATATAGGAGGATACAAATGCAAACAACATTATATCAGGAGCGCAGATATACAGACAGAACCTTTTTGAATATCCCCGCCATTGAAGAGTTTAATGAACAGGAACGGTCAGTTATAGCACTGAATATAAGCGAGCGCGGAATTCGCTACAAGCGTTCTCTTTCCTCACCAAGATGTCGTCATCATGAAGTGTTTCTTACCTTTACTTTGGTGAAACGATTAAAGCCGATCAAAGCGCTGGGTTGGGTGGTTGATGAAAGGGAAGCTGACGGTTTTCTGGTCGCTCATGTCACCTTTATGTACCTGCCGGAGAAAGATGAGATGACAATCAGGAATTATGTCGCCTCACACTATGAAAACCGGGCCTGACCTGTTAAAAGATCGTGGCCCGGTTCCGAAATATCATGCCATGGCCTTCTGCAGATTTTCGTCGAGCTTGGCAAGAAATTCCTCGGTGGTGAGGAAACCCTGATCTTCTCCCACCAGTAAAGCAAGGTCTTTGGTCATAAAACCGGCTTCAACAGTCTCTATACATACCTTTTCGAGGGTTTCTGCAAAATTAACGACGTCAGGCGTGTTGTCAAACTTTCCACGATAAGACAGGGCTCTTGTCCAGGCAAAGATAGAAGCAATCGGGTTGGTAGATGTTTTATTGCCTTTCTGATGTTCACGGTAATGTCTAGTGACTGTACCGTGGGCTGCTTCCGCTTCGATGGTTCTGCCGTCTTCAGTCATCAGCACTGAAGTCATTAAGCCCAAAGAACCGAAACCCTGGGCGACTGTGTCAGACTGTACGTCACCATCGTAATTTTTACAGGCCCAGACAAAACCACCCTCCCACTTGAGAGCTGCCGCTACCATATCATCGATAAGGCGGTGTTCGTAGGTAATACCTGCTGCTGTAAATTTATCGGCAAATTCGTTGTCATAGACTTCCTGAAAGATATCTTTGAAGCGGCCGTCATATTTTTTCAGGATTGTGTTTTTGGTGGAAAGATAGACCGGCCAGCCGAGATTCAGACCGTAATTCATACAGGATCTGGCAAAGCCTCGAATAGACTCATCGAGGTTGTACATACCCATTGCGCAGCCGCTTGACGGGAAGTCAAAAACCTCATATTCGATTGCTTCACCGCCATCGGCAGGCTGGAATTTCATGGTCAGCTTGCCGGCACCGGGAACAAGAAAGTCGGTGGCACGGTACTGATCGCCGAATGCATGGCGGCCGATGACAATGGGCTTGGTCCATCCGGGTACCAGGCGCGGGATGTTTTTACAGATAATCGGCTGGCGGAAAACGGTACCGCCGATAATGTTACGAATCGTTCCGTTCGGTGATTTCCACATCTGCTGGAGACTAAACTCCTTGACCCTTGCCTCGTCAGGTGTGATCGTGGCGCATTTGACTCCGACACCGTACTTCTTGATTGCATTGGCGGCATCGATGGTAATCTGATCTTTGGTTTCATCACGTTTTTCGATGCCAAGATCATAATATTTCAGTTCAACATCAAGATATGGGAGGATAAGCTTGTTTTTGATAAACTCCCAGATGATTCGTGTCATTTCATCACCGTCTAGTTCGACGATGGGGGTTTTTACAACTATTTTGTCCATGTGTTATCTCCTGATGGTCGTTATTTACCATTGAAAACGGCAACGGGTATCTGATCAATCTCACTTGCGGCTGCAACAATGGGAATGGCAGATGAGTCGGGGCTGTGATTTATGCCTCTGTTCTGTCTGACTTATACAATATATGAGTCAAATTTACCATTTCAACCGCGATCTCTTATTTTGTCGGGTCACGTTCTATGACGTTTTTCTCGGTTAATGCACGTATTTCTTCTTCACTGACGCCGGCTCGTCTAAACAGCTCGTCAGAGCCTTCTCCTATTGCAGGCGGTTGGCTGCGCAGGGGGAAAGATTCTCCATCAAGCTGAACGGGGAGTTTCGGCAGTTTTACATATTGGCCGGTTGGGGTTTGTGTCTCTACAAGCTGGCCTGCCTGATTCATGTGTGGATCTTCAAACAGATCGGTTGGATGGTTAACCGGGGCAAAAGGGATTTTCGCTTCTTCTGCCAGGGCCATGAGAGAGGCTTTGTCATATTGCAGGAATCGTTTTGCAAGCTCAGGCAAAAACCAAGATCTGGCGTCAATTCGCTGTTGATTCGTGGCCAGGTCTGTCCGTTTGCTGAGATCATCAAAATGAAACACCTCGCATAATCGGCGCCAGTGCCTGTCTGAAGTGATGCCGATGAAAACCTTTTCACCGTCTCCGGTCTGAAAAAGATCATATACTGACCAGGATCTGCCACGTTCCGGCATCGGTGGAACGTCTTCACCGGTCACTGCGGCAACCGCCATGTGCTGGCCAACCATGAAGCCGACCGATTCGTAGAGTGAGGCCTGAACAAACTTTCCCCGGCCGGTCCGCTCTCTCTCATACAATGCTGCAAGAATGCCGATCACACCATAACTGCCTCCCATCATATCAGAGACCGAAGCACCGGCTCGAAGAGGTTTTCCGGTAGGGCCGGTCATGTATGCCAGGCCGCCCATCATCTGGACGACCTCATCGAGAGCCATACGATGCTGGTAGGGGCCGGGCATGAACCCTTTAAGCGAGCAGTAGATTATTTTGGGATTAATCCTGCGGCAGCTCTCATAGTCGACACCAAGCCGCTCAACAGTGCCTGGAGCGTAATTTTCGATGACAATATCAGCGTGCTCTACCAGCCGGTAAAAAAGTTCCTTGCCCTCCTGCATCTTGAGGTTGACCGCAACACTCTTCTTGTTGCGGTTGAGGTAGGTGAAAAAGCCGGAGCCGAATCCTTTCAGGTGCCTGGTATCATCACCCTTGCCGGGTGGCTCGATTTTATAGACGGATGCACCCATGTCGGCCAAAACCAGCCCGCAGGTCGGTCCCATGACCGTGTGTCCGAGCTCAAGAACCGTCAGGTCTTTGAGGGGGAGCTGTGTCATTTCAGTGCCTCCCCGTCCGTCTGACACTTCTGTTGCAGACAACAGATTCTTCCAGGCAGTTGCCTGCCGAGTAACTCCTGATATGTATGATTGATCATGCAGAGGTCAGCCAGGTTGATACCGGTATCAATACCCGATGAATGGAACATATTGACGACATCCTCTGTGGCAAGATTGCCGGCAGCACCGGCTACAAAAGGACAGCCGCCCAGGCCGCCGATGCTGGTGTCAAATAGTCGAATTCCGGCCTCATATCCTGCCACCAGATTTGCCATGGCAAGGCCCATCGAATCATGCAGGTGCAGACTGACCACGGCGTCGGGAAAGTATTTGGCAATTTGTTTTAAACGCTCTTTAATTTGAAAGGGTGTGGCCAAACCGGCGGTATCGGCAAGGTTGATTTCCGCAGCCCCTGCCTCAAGTGATAAGCCTATGGCTTCAAGGAGGATATCGTCACTGACGGAATCATCATCAGGACAGCCGAAGGCACATTGAATTCCTGCTCTTGGGATAATGTCGCTGTCGACACTTTTTCTGAGCATCAAAAGCCATGACTCAAGGGCTTCTTCTCTTGTTTTTTTGAAATTTTTCAGACTGTGACTGGTGCTGACCGAGGTCGACATGGTGATATGCTGGAGGCCGCAGTTGATCGCCCTGTCAAGACCTCGTTCATTGAGAACTAGACCGGTAATGGTCATATCTGGAATATCGCCGATCATCTCAACCAACTGATCTGTATCTGCCATCTGCGGCACAATCGACGGATGAACAAAAGAGCCTACCTGTATGCGTTTGAGCCCTGCTTCTCGCATCATGTGAAAGAGCTTCAACTTGCTGGCAGTAGGAAGAATAGCTGTTTCCATCTGCAGGCCGTCGCGCAGTGACTCTTCTTCTAAAACCAGGTCTTGAGAATCAGAGGCAGTCATTTTAATCAATTATTCCTGTTGAGTGAATTGTCTGGTGCCACCATGATTGCATATTGAGCAGAGTATAGTGTTTGTGGTCGCTTCTTTCAAGCATCGTAAGCTCTTTCGCTGTTGGTGATTCCGTGATTTCTTGAGGATAACCTGACAGCTTTTAGTAATAAGGTGACGAACATACAGATTGGCTTGAAAACTCGGGGATGAAGTGAGATATTCATATAATCTGAAGCAAAAATCGGGTGAGCAGCCTGTCTTAAGCCGTGGAAATATTGTGTATGTATGATACATTCTGTGCTGAGCAAAAGAGTTGAATAGAACAGGGCTTATTTTTTCAAGAGCAGAAACATCACGTCTTCGGCAATCGGATTAAGGAACCATAAAGAATAATGTTGTCACAACTATTTCAAAAAATCGGTTATCAGTTTTTTCTGTTGCTGTTTCTACTGGTTATCTCCCTTCTTATGCCGATGTCCTATTTTGCCTGGAGGGCTGTAGTTAATTTTGGTGACAATGCAGTTCATATCAACCAGAGTTTTATCGCCGATCGAGCCTTTGATTTTCTCCTCAACAAAACCAAGGAACAGAGCCTCAGGTATGAAAGTTATTTTGAGAAAGTACGGGTTACTGCATCGATGATGGGTGCCGAGGCCCAGAAAATCTATGATGACATGAAGGAACAGGCTGAAATCACTTCGGTTCCCTTTGTCTTATGGAAAAATACGTCAAATTCGATCTATTACTCACCGCCTGATCAGCAGGTCTTGACCGCGTATTGGGGGGCATCGGAAATTGATCCAGGTACGTTTAGGGAGATAGCGGCTCTTACCGAAATGGATCCATTGTTGATAACTGCCAAACGGCAGATTCCCGATTCAATAGCTGCCCATATTATAACCACCAGCGGGATCGGTTTATATTTCCCAGATAGTGAAATGATGAAAAAACAGGTGGAGATGCTCCCGCCGCCACAGGTTTTCGATCTGCGCGACGGTGCTCCGTATACCATTTTCAAAGACAAACCGCGTGATAATACCGGTGCTCACTGGACGCCTGTGTATAAAGATGATGTGGATGCCGGTCTTATGGTAACAGCATCGTCACCGATATATGACAGCAACAACAATCTGCTGGCAATAACCGGAATAGACGTCTCCCTTACCTGGCTTGAGCAGGAGCTGCTTTCCTACTTTCCTTACGACAGGCGACGAAAGGATGAATATTCGATCAATTTCATCATAAATGATCAGGGAAAACTGATCTCTATTCCAAAGCGATATCTGGATGTTCTTGAGATTAAAGTCGATGAATCCAAACTCAAGGACTCCAGTGATATTTTTTCCTACTCACTGCTTGATTCTTCCAATATGATGGTGAGAAAACTGCACGAGCGGATTATCGAACAGGGCAATTCCCTTTTTTCTACAACAATTAATGGGGAGCAGTATGTCGTGGTCAGTTGCGCAATGAAAAAGCTCAACTGGTACATGGTGCATCTGCTGAATCGAAAAACGCTTTTTCAGACAGTGAACCAGACCAGCCTCGCCTTAAATGAGACCCTGGATACTTTGAAGGAAAAGTTTATCCATTTTTTCCTGATAGTGACGTTCACCATGATCATTGTGATGGCATTGATTGTTCGCCGCTATATTTCACCTCTCCAGATTCTTGCGCACACGGCTTCTGAGATCGGCCGCGGCAACCTGGCGGTCCGGTGTGAGATTGAAAGAGAAGATGAGATTGGCCGGGTTGCCGTTTCCATGAATGAAATGGCTTCTCAGCTTGATCGCGTTGATAAGCAGAAGCAGGTTTACACCGAAAAACTGGAAGAAATAGTGGCAGACCGGGTGCGGGATCTGGCCAAGAAGAATATTGAGCTTGAGCGGCTTGTCTACCGGCTGCATCGAGAAAGTGATCGATACCAGGTGACAGCCAACGCCCTTCGTGAACAGCAGGAAAGGCTGAAAAGCATCACCGATTTCTCACTTGCCGGGCTTCTGGTTACCCAGGACAATGTGCTGAAGTATTACAATAATGGTTTTGTTAAACTGGCAGGTTATGAAAAGGGGGAATTGACCGGTCCCCTTGATTTTCGCAATTTTGTTGTTGATGAAGATCAACCTATTATCACCAGGCAGATTCAGGAAAGAGCCAAAGGAATAACGGGCAAGCCCTATCAGGTGCGAGGCATCAGAAAAGACGGTTCGGTTGTTCATGTCATGATTGAGGCGGTGCCCATCACCTGGAACGGCAGATCGGCAGCACTGGCAACCCTGGTTGATATTACACCGCTTAAAGAGATTGAAACAAGGCTGCAGCAATCGGTTGATGAAAAGGAAGTGCTGCTGAAAGAGGTGTATCACCGGACAAAAAATAATATGCTGGTGATTATCTCACTGCTTAATCTGCAGGCAGATGAGATTGAAGACCCGAAAATGCAGAAGATTTTTTTTGAAACTGAAAACCGTATTCGGGCCATGTCACTGATCCATGAGAGTCTTTACCAGACACATAACCTGGCCAATATCGATGTTGGTGAATATCTGGAAAACATTGCCACGGAGCTTGTTGCCAGTATGACCCTTGAGGGTCAGATTACTCTTGAAATAGAGAGTGAATCGATGATTATCTCGCTTGATAAAGCCATGCCGCTTGGTTTGATTGCCAATGAAATTATTACCAATGCGATTCAGCATGCCTTTGAAGGACGAACAGACAATAAAATATTTATCGGTCTGAGGAAAACTCAGGGAAACAGAATCGAGCTTGTCATCAGGGATAATGGAGTGGGCATGGCACCGGAGTGCCTTGACGATGAAGATATGTTTGGTCTGATGGTTATACGAACCCTGACGCAGATGCAGCTGCAGGGTCAATATTCGGTATCAATGGAGAACGGAACCTGTTACACTATCACTTTTACAGACTAATCTGAAAATGACCGGAGCTGATGAAATATAAAGTGCTAATAGTGGAAGACGAAGTGCTTATCGGCATGATGATCCGCAAGAAGCTGATCGCAAAAGGTTATGATGTGTATGAAGTCCTGCCCACCGGTGAACAGGCGGTTGAAATGGCCACTGATGCCCATACCGATATGATTTTGATGGATATCTGTCTGGCAGGAGAACTGAGCGGCATTGAGGCGGCCAGGCAGATCAAGCAGAACAAGGATATTCCGGTCATCTTCTTTACCGTCAACAACAAGGACCGCAATATCATTGAACAATCTCAGGACATCAAGCCGGTAGCGATCATTGATAAACTGGGTTCAATCAACGATCTCTACCAGGCGATGGATTCGGTTCTGCCAGCCAAGTAGCAATGCGTTTCAGCCGAGTTCCTGCTCTGTTCTGCTGATGATCTCCTCCTGATGTTCCTTGTCCAGATCAACAAAATAATCACTGTATCCAGCCACCCGTACCAGCAGGTTCTTATATTCATCCGGATGTGACTGCGCCTGTTTCAGGGTCTTTGTATCAACAACGTTAAACTGGATGTGGTGCCCTCCCAGGGTGAAATAGGTCCTGATCAGTGCACAGAGTTTATCCAGATCCTGATCGGTTTTCAGTACACTGGGTAAGAAGCGCTGGTTGAGCAGTGTCCCGCCCGACTTCGCCTGATCCATTTTGCTGAGCGATTTAATGACCGCAGTCGGTCCTTTCATGTCAGCACCCTGTGAAGGGGACGTCCCGTCTGACTGCGGCAGGTGTGCAAATCTGCCGTTTGGTGTGGCGCCCAGCATCTTGCCGAAATAGACATGGCAGGTGGTGGACAGCATGTTGAGATGGTACACCGTTCCTTTGGTATTCGGCTTGCCGTCAATAGTGGCGTAGAGATCGTTATACACCTGCTGCATGATGGTGTCGGCCCGATCGTCGTCATTGCCGAAAAATGGTGTCCGGTTAATGAGTTTGAGCCTCAGTGCTTCGTCGTTGACAAAGTTGGAGGCAAGCGCATCAAGCAGCCGGGTCATCGGCACATCACCTTCAAAGACGTGGGTCTTCAGGGCAGAAAGACAGTCGGTAACGGTTCCGATACCGCAGCATTGGATGTAATTGGTATTGTATCTGGGGCCGCCGTTATAATAATCCCGACCTTTTTCGATACAGTCGTGGATGACCACCGAGAGGAAAGGGGCCGGTGAATATCTGGCATACATCCGTTCGATGTAATTGTTGACCCGGATTTTGAGATCGACGATGTATTCGAGCTGCTTTTTAAAAGCCCCGTAGAGCTGTTCAAAGCTTGTAAAATTTTTCGCCTCCCCCGTTGCGATGCCGACCACATTGCCGCTCAGCGGGTCGATGCCGTTGTTGAGCGTTACTTCGAGCACTTTCGGAATATTAAGGTAGCCGGTCAGGATATAGGCTTCTTTGCCGAAAGAACCGGTCTCGATACATCCGCTGGTGCCGCCTTCACGGGCATCTTCGACGCTTTTTCCGACCCGTATCTGCTCTGTCACCACCATATCGGAGTTAAACAGGGATGGATAGCCGTAACCCTTTCTGACCACTCCCGCAGCAGCTTTTAAGAATCTGTTCGGCGTTTTACTGCTCACATGGATGCTCGGCTGCGGCTGCAGCAGATGAAGCTCGTCAGAGACTTCAAGGCAGATGTAGCTCACCTCATTGGTAGCGTCGGTGCCGTTTGCCTTGACACCGCCCAGATTAATCTGGGTAAAGTCGTTGTAGGTGCCGCTCTCTTTAGCGGTAACTCCTACCTTTGGCGGTGCCGTATGGTTGTTGACCTTGATCCACAAACAGCTGATAAGCTCTTTGGCTGCTTCTCTGGTCAGGGTGCCGGCAGAAAGCTCTTTTTCATAAAACGGATAGAGGTGCTGATCAAAATGACCAGGAGTCATGGCATCCCATCCGTTGAGTTCGGTAATGGTGCCGAGATGGACAAACCAGTACATCTGAATTGCCTCATGAAATGTCTCTGGCCGGTTTGCCGGGATTCTTCTGCAGACCTCTGCTATGGTCTGAAGCTCTTTCTTTCGCACTGCATCGGTTTCACCTTCGGCCATTTGGGCAGCAAGCGCTGCATGGCGCTCAGCAAAGATAATGGCGGCATCGCAGGCAATATCCATAGCGGTTAACTCTTCGTGCTTATCGGCTGCCAGCGGATCGTTTGCGTAATCAAGTTCTGCAATTGCCCCTGCTATCTTTGCCTTGAAGTCAAGCATTCCCATGGTGTAGATGGTGCCGTCCAGAGCGGTGTGTCCCGGGGCGCGCTGCTCCATGAATTCGGTGAAGAGGCCGGCCTGGTAGGCTGCTTTCCATTCGGCCGGCACGGTGGAGAAAATTCTGTCCCGCATTGATCTGCCATGCCAGTAGGGCACCACCTCTTCCTCATAGGTATTAATGTCCTTTTCATCGATGGTGTAATTGGTCATGGCGCGGCTATTTAAAATCCGCAGATCGTCTGCCGAATGGCAGGTCAGTTCAGGAAAAGTCGGTACCGCCTTCGGCTCTGGCCCTCTTTCACCGACGATCAGTTCTTCTTTGCCGATATAAATGGTTTTATGCCGGCAAAGATGGCGAAAGTTCATGGCCCGAAGAACGGGAAGTGAATATTTGCCGTAATTTTCTTTGTAAAATTGGGTCTCCAGAAGAGCTCGTTCGATTGAAATGGATGGCTTTGCTTCAAAACTCTGGGTACGGAGATTTTCAATTCTCTGGTTCATGACCTGCGTCCTGTTAAGGTAAAACGGTTAAACCGTAACTTTCTAAGATGGATCTGTTTCTTTTTATTGTCTCAGGCGAAGACGAAGGAATGTCCCGGCCCGGGTATGTCATATTGAGCTTTTTGTATTTAGCCGTTGCACTGCTGTGATACGGCAGCAGCTCTATGCTGATCCTGCCGTTTAGTTTTTTAAGAAATTCAGCGCTTGCTTTGATGTTTTCTTCATCATCGTTAATCCCGGGTATCTGTGGGATTCTGATGATGATTTCGGTGCCGGAGTTTGAGAGTTCTGCCAGGTTAGCGAGGATCATCCTGTTGCTCACACCGGTATACAGCCGGTGTTTGTCCTCGTCCATCAGTTTCAGGTCGACAAGGAAGAGTTCAGCATGACGGGCGACCTCCATTACTGTCTTGCTGTCAGCAAAAAGTGTTGTGTCGACAGCACGGTGGATGGAGAGTCTGCCGCATTCTTTGAGCAGCCGGACAAGCTGGGGCGCTTGCATCAGCGGCTCTCCGCCGGAGAAGGTTACTCCTCCGCCGGACTGATCGAAGAAGGGGATGTCTTTCTCAATCTCCTGAATGATTTCTGCCACAGTCGTCTTCCAGCCGGTCGGCTCAAAGACCATGGCCGGGCATATTTCAAGGCAGGAGTAGCAGAGAGTGCAGAGGGTTTCATCTTTGACAAGCTTGCGCTCAACAAAAGAGAGTGCGGCAGGTTCGCAGCCGCTTACACATTCGCGGCAGCCGATACATTTTTCGAGATTACGTATCAGCTCGATTCTGTGGTTTAATCCTTCTGGGTTATGGCACCACCAGCAGGAAAGAGGACAACCTTTGAGAAAAACCGTTGTCCTGATATCGGGTCCATCGTGGATAGCGTAATGCTTTATACTGAATATTGTGACCAGCTCTTCGTTCATCTCTTAATAGATAAAATGATTTTCAGCGCTGTCAATGATTGTATGATCTGGACACGAATTTCTCCATCAGGATATGCCGGTAGACCCAGCATGGCAGGCCGGCAAGAATAGCGAGCACAACAGGTGATGAATGCAGGAGAATAATGGAGAAAGCCCCGACCAGCAGCAGTATTGCGGCCCGTGTGAACGGGCTTTTAAAAAGCACAAACGCTGCGGCAAGACCTGTCAGAACATTAGCCAGGAAAAAGCCGTCTGCCAGAAGAACGATTTTGGTCATGTCAAGTATTCCCGATCCTGTTGCCGCAAGGACGAAGAGGTAGAATGCTGAGAGAAAGATTACCGAAATAACCGGCGCACCGGAGCTGCTTTTTCTGGCAAAGATCTGCGGGATATCGCCTGTTGCACCAAAGTTTGTCATCAGCCTTGCAACACCGCCGACAAACATCAGGTAGGTGGTCACACAGAGAGAAAGGGTCAGAACAGCCATGACAAACGGAGAAAGCTGGCCGAAAACAGGGGTGATGACGGCTGTAATATTGGTCTTTGCCCCAACCAGCTGGGTGGCTGCTGCAACGCTTAAGCTGACAGCACCAATGATAAGCAGGCTCAGGTTGACTGCTCTTGGGATGGTTTTCTTCGGGTTCTTGACATGGCCGCTGTAGTTGCCGACCACCTCCCAGCCGACCAGGGTCCAGAAGAGCAGGAGCATGGTCGAGCCCAGCGTTTCAAATGAGAATTCATGGATGGTGAAGGCCTCTGGGTTGAATTTGAACACCAGGGTCAGAATTCCGCCGGCAAGCAGGGTGAAAGCAGCAAGTGAGGAGAATATCAGCGAGAGCTTGCTGAGAAAGGCAGCATCTCTCAGTAAAAAGAAGGTGCAGCATATGACAAGTACTGCAGCGGTAAGAACCTCATTGTCAAAGACTGTGAGATAGCTTGAAGCGGTCAGCATCACTGCCACAGGCCCGAAGAGAACCGCTCCGATCAGGTAATAGCCGGTAAGCGTTTTTGCCCTCTTACCGAAGGCCTGCTCGACAGCAGCGGCAACACCGGCATCGCCCGGCAGCAGCATGGTCATCCGGGCAAAAATACGGGCAAAGAGGATGCCGAGCACGGAGGTCAGACACCATGAGTAAAAGGCAAGCGGGCCGGCTGTATGGTAGGCGAGAGGCGGCAGGATAATGATTCCGGAGCCGAGGATCGGGCCGATCATCAAACCACTGAGAAGAAAAGGGCCTATTTTTTTTTCCATAATGCTTTATTGTGCAAGAACGATAATATTAGGGGTTTAATCGCTGTATAAGCCTGTAATAAATGGTTTTGAAAAACAAATCCAATTTGAATATTTGAAGGAGCGTTCGATTTTTCCGAACGTACATTGGTGGAAATTTATCAACTACGATCATTCATAGAGATTGCCAGAGTACAGAACCTTACCCGCGCCTCAGCCAATCTGCATATCAGCCAGTCGGCGCTTTCATCCCAGATAAAGATGCTTGAAGATGAGTTGGAGGTGCTTCTCTTCAGCAGATCCCCTAAGGGGATGATGTTGACAGACAACGGCAGAATTCTTCTTTCACATGCAGAGGAGGTTGTCGATGCATCAGCCACCATGGCTGCGAAGGCGCAGGAACTCTCCGGAACAATGGACAGCACGATTCGGGTGGGGCTGAATACCGACGGCAGCTTTTTAAAGGTGCGGGCTTTAAGCAGGGCTCTAGTCAGTACCTTTCCTGAAGTTAATTTCATTTTTATTTCAAGTGCCACTATCAGAACAGCAGAGATGCTCAGGCAGCAGCATATCGATCTGGGCTTTTTCTTTGGTACCAGCCAATTTCCAGACATATATGCTGAAGAACTCGATAAGGCGACCATCCGGATTGTTGTCCCGAAAACATTTTTGCCAAAAAGCGGCGAACTTTCATGGGAATATCTTGCTACCCTGCCGTGGATATGGTCTGTCTGTGAATGTCCTTATTATCAGATAGTACAGGTTGAATTTGATCAGTATCGCCTGGCTCCCCGCAAATTTATCGATGCGACCGAAGAGGATGTTATAAAAGAGCTTGTCCTTGACGGACAGGGGGTCGCTATCCTGCGGCAGGATGAAGCGGAAGATGTTTGTGCCGGGGGCAATGCTGTTATCTGGGATGAAAAATCATTTGATGTTCCTCTTTCTTTCGGTTGCCTGAAAAACAGGGCGTCTCAGCCGGGTATTCGTGGAGTCATGGATCTGATCAGAACTATGTGGGATAAGTAAGACGTGAAAAACATAAAAGAAAGTAATGGTGAAGGCGATAAAAGAAGCCATGGCGTCAGGGCCCTGATGTCATTGGTGGTTCCTGTTTTCAGGCGTCACCGCATGCGGCTTCTGATCGGTTTTGTTGCTTTAATCACCGTCGATTTCATGCAGCTGATGGTTCCAAGGGTACTGAAGGTCGGGGTTGACGGCCTTTCCTCCGGCGAAGCCACCTCTTCCCGCCTGTTTCAGCTTTCGATGATAATTCTGGCAATCGGCATCATTGTCGGGGTGCTGCGTTTTGTATGGCGCAATCTTATCATCGGTTTCTCCCGCCTTCTTGAGCGTGATGTACGTGAACGCATTTTCAATCATACCCTGAAGATGGATCCTGCGTTTTTCGATCAGCAGACTACCGGCAAGATCATGGCCCACATCTCGAACGACCTGAATGCCGTCCAGATGGCCTGCGGCATGGGAATGGTGGCCGCAGTCGACGGTTTTGTCATGTCTTCGGCTGCCATCATGCTGATGTTGTTTATCAATGTCAAGCTGACCTTGCTGGCCATGCTTCCCATGCCGTTTCTTGCTTTATCTACCCGGTTTCTCTCATCAAAACTTCATCGGCGATTCAATACGGTACAGGAGGAATTCGGCATCCTGACCGAGTTTGTCCGTTCTACACTGGTCTCAATCCGCCTGATCAAGGGTTATTCAATGGAGTCATTTCAGACCAAAACATTTGATGGTCTCGGAAAAAAGTATGTCAGGAGCAATCTCCAGGTAGCGATGATTCAGGGTTTTATGTTTCCAGTGTCAACGCTGGTTGGTAATCTGGGGCTTTTGATGGTGCTTCTCTACGGCGGCAGACTGGTGGTGACCGATATTATTACCATTGGTGATTTTGTTGCCTTTACCACCTATCTCTATATGCTTATCTGGCCGATCATGGCAGTCGGCTGGGTGGCTAATCTGGTGCAGCGGGGTCTGACTTCGCTGGATCGTATCTACTCGCTTCTCTCAAGAACACCATTGTTGAAGGGTGTTGATCGCGTCGTTGATCGAAAATTCATTCCGCGTTTTCAACTCAAAAATCTCAGATTTCATTATCCCGAATCGAAAATCGACGTTCTCAAAGCGGTGGATCTCGAAATAAAACCTGGTATTTTAGGTGTGACCGGGCCGACCGGCAGCGGAAAGACGACGATTTGCAAACTGCTGGCCCGTCTCTATCCAGTCCCGGACGGCACACTTTTTCTCGATGGAGAAGATGTCAACACCCTGCCGCTTGATACGGTACGATCAATGATCAGCTATGCCGGTCAGGAACCGATTCTTTTTTCTGATACCATCTATGCCAATATTGCTTTCGGCAATCCGGAAGCAGATCGTGATCAGGTTGAGCAGTGTGCAAAGATTGCTGGAGTTCATAATGACATTATCGGCTTTCAGCAAGGTTATGAGACCATGATCGGCGAGCGTGGCGTCACCTTGTCCGGCGGTCAGAAACAACGGGTTGCCCTTGCCCGTGCGCTGCTTTATGACCGGCCCGTCCTGCTGATTGATGACGGCCTTTCCGCTGTTGATGTTCAGACAGAAAATCATGTGCTTGAAGCCATCAGATCCCACTTTGAGGGCAAGACGGTGGTCATTGTTTCACATCGAATCAAGCTGCTTTCGATGACTGATCGCATCATTATTCTTGATGATGGCAAGGTGACCATGGCCGGAACCCATGACGCGCTGCTGAAAAAGAGCTCTTTTTACCAGGCAATGCACAGCAAACAGGTAAAAAATGAAGGAGAGCCGTTATGAGAGACTTTGGTCATGTGGAAGACGGTCAAGTCGGGTCAGTGAGTGATCTGCATCTCTGGAAGCGCATCTTCAAAATGACAACCAGTTCTTCGCACTGGCTATTGCTTGCGGTGGTTCTCTCCTTTGCAGTTACCTTCTCAACGCTTGCCTTACCCTATCTTATGCAGCAGGGAATCGATCGCTGGATTCTGGCCGCACATCTTGAAAACAGTGTCAGGTTTGCAGGGCTGGCTGATGTCTCGCTCAAGTATGGTTTGCTGGTTGCGGTGACCTTTTTTACCTCATTCTTCCAGGTGGTTACTCTTGAATGGCTCGGCCAGTCAGTCATGCATGAAATCAGGCAGAAACTTTTCTATCACGTTACCAGCCTTGATCTTGGTTTTCTGCAGTCCCAGCCGGTCGGCCGGCTTGTTACAAGACTGACAAATGATATTCAGAACATGCATGAGATGTTCACCTCGGTCATGGTAACCTTGTTTAATGATTCGCTGCGTATTTTCGGTATCCTGATTCTGCTGTTCTGGATGAATGTCAAACTGGCGGCTGTTATGGCGCTTTTTGTGCCGATCTCAGCACTTATCACCTATCTTTTTTCCAAATATGCACGGGATAAGTTTGCAGCAATTCGCAGGCAGCTGGCCACCATGAACGCTTTCTTGGGAGAAGCGCTGTCCGGTATGAGTGTCATTCAGCTTTTTGGTCAGCAGCTTAGGAGCAAAAAAGAATTCTGGATCCTCAGTGAAGAGTATTTGCAGCGCTGTCTGCGCCAGATCAGGCTTTTTGGGACTTTTATGCCCATAACTGAATTTCTCGGAACCCTGGCGATGGCAATCATTCTGCTGGTTGGCGGCCATCAGGTCTTGGAAAAAGAACTGACGATAGGTGAGTTGGTGGCTTTTTTAGCCTATATGAGACTGTTTTTTCAGCCGCTTCGTGAACTGTCACAAAAATATTCAATTGTCCAGTCGGCTCTCGCCTCTGCTGAGAGAATTTTTGCACTGCTGGAGAGAAAAAATAAGATTGTTGAACCACTGCAGCCCGCTGCCATCAAGGATGTACGCGGCGATGTCGAATTTCGTCATATTCATTTTTCATACAAGAAAGATGAGGAGGCCTTAAGTGATGTCTCTCTTGTCATCCCGGCCGGCTCTACAGTTGCGTTGGTTGGAACAACAGGGTCAGGAAAGTCGACACTGATCAATTTGCTGGTTCGGTTTTACGAACCACAGCAGGGAGAGATCCTGCTGGGAGGAGTCAAGATTCAACAGTTCTCTACTGAGGATCTGCGCAGATATATCGGTGTTGTCTTACAGGAAGTTTATATCCTGCAGGATACCCTGCTGGCAAATATCATAATGGATACGAATGTCACTCGTCAGGAGGTCGAGCAGATTCTTGACCAGACAGCCATGCATCGATTTGTCAATCGTCTGCCCGACGGCCTCGATACTGTCATCGGCGAAGGCGGCCATGAACTCTCCACCGGTGAAAAACAGCTGCTCTCATTTGCCCGTATTCTGTGCCGGAATCCGCAGGTATTGATTTTGGATGAAGCGACTGCATCGATTGATACTGAATCAGAAGATATTCTTGAGCAGACAATCGAAAAGGCTTTTGAAAACAGAACATCTATTATTATTGCCCATCGGCTCTCAACCATAAGACGAGCCAATTATATTGCAGTTATGCAGCATGGCAAGGTGGTTGAGTTCGGTAGCCATCAGGAACTTTTGGAACGAGATGGTGAATACACCAGACTCGTTACGATGGATCAGGTTGCTGTCTCATGATTTCCGATTTATTTGGTTTACCTTGATAATTACCTTTTGATTAAGATACTATGAATTATAGCCGATACCTATAGCATGGTTAGAACGGTTGTAATCAGACCAATAACCGCTCAGGGAGGAGAGGGATATTCTCAATGATGTCTGTCAAAAAAATACCTGAAAAAATAATGTCTCGAAGAATGAGACAGCATAAAAAAATATATTTCAATCAGGGTAATGTTTGCTCTGTGACCTGGCACTCTATGTCGTGCGGGTTGAAGAGCGGCGATAATACAGGAGGGGCGTATGTTGAATAAACTCAAATCCGTAAAATACACAACACTGATGTTCTCTATCATTTTGTTTATCCTGATTTTGACCATCAGTATTCTGTTTGTAACCTCAAACAGATCTGCAAGCAAAGGCTTGTACCAACTAGGAGAAGAGGCCCTGACTACAGTTCATACGTCGATGATGAATTCGTTGGCAGCTCTGAATGATGAGCTCATCAAGAAGCTGAAAAGTGATTTGAAAATCCTTGAAATGAATATGATGGAAGGGGACAGGCTGTGGATAGATGAGTACAATACCACCAGTATCGGAGGTGTCACTGTTCCGGTAATGATGAAAGGAGATAAGGCCGTCTATTCCAATACGGAGCTTGTTGACAGCATAACCACAGGAACCGGCGCAAAGGCGACGATCTTTCAGCTGGTTGACAACACACTGCTGAGGATTTCGACTTCGGTGGTGAAGCAGGACGGCAACAGGGCAACAGGTACTTCGATTGCATCAGACAGCCCGGTCTACAAGGCTATTCTCAATGGGCAGACGTTTTTAGGTAAGGCCTATGTTGTAGACAACTGGTATGTTACCGCCTATTCACCGCTATATGATTCAGATAAAAAACTGATCGGAGCCGTTTTTGTAGGCTCAGTTATGTTGAATGATTCCGTTCGGGAACTTATTTCAAGCACCAAAATGGGGCCGGGCTACTTTTTTGCCTATTCCAAAACCGGTGAATACCTTATCCATCCGAAATATGGGCCTGACAAGAATATTTTTGACGGTGTTCCTGCATTCAAAAACCACACCTCAGGCATTATTCAATACACCTCTTCAAGCGGAGAAAGCAAGATTGCCGCGCTCGAATATTTTGAACCATGGGAAATCTGGCTTGGGATCGGAATGAGCAAGGAAGAGATTCTCAGTGGTGTGGATAAGAAAATGAGGACACAATCAATCATTGTCGGCTGTGTCGCATTATTGATTGGAGCTCTTTTAAACTTTGTACTGGTCAATATAATTAACGGCAGAGTGAAAGAGATTTCCGCTATTGCCGGGAAAGTAGGTCAGGGCGATTACAGGGTAAAATTTGATGTTACATCAAAGGACGCGCTTGGATCGCTGTCTCAATCATTAAATGACATGGTTGCAAGTTCTCATCAGATGTTGACGCAGATCAACCAGTCTTCCGAATCCCTTGCCGCCGCAGCAACGGAATTGGCGTCGATTGCAGATCAGCTGGTCTATAATGCAGACGAGACGACAACAGTAGCTGATCAGGCGGCCGTAAATGCAAGTCAGGTATCTGCGAACATGAATTCGGTGGCTGCAGCTTCTGAGGAATCCGCAACAAACCTGAACATGATTGCCGCTGCTACTGAAGAGATGGGAAATACCATACATGAGATTGCCCAGAACAGCTCCAGAGCCAGCACTACAGCGCTTGAAGCGGTTCAGACGACGCATCGTTCCCAGGAGGCGGTAACTTCTCTTGGCAATGCTGCTAACTCAATTGGTAAAATTACCGAAACAATTACGGAGATCTCTGAACAAACCAACCTGCTGGCCCTTAACGCGACTATTGAAGCGGCCAGGGCGGGCGATGCCGGTAAAGGCTTTGCGGTTGTTGCCAACGAGATCAAGGAGCTTGCAAAGCAGACGGCCGATGCAACCGGAAGTATCAGAGATGCCATCACGGCAATACAGGGTCAGACTTCTGCTACTATCGTTGATATCAATGATATCTCTGAGGTCATAACAACGGTGAACGATATTGTTCAGGGCATTGTTACTGCTGTTGAGGAGCAGTCCATTACCACCAATGAGATCGTGCAGAATGTTACGCAGGCTTCAACCGGTATTTCAGAGGTCAATGAAAACATTGCAAACAGCAGTGCTATGACTGATGAGGTCTCCAGTGGTGTTGAACAGGTCAAAGATCGTTCTGGTGAGGTGAAACAGTCAAGTCAGCATGTACAGCTGGCCGCTGACGAGCTTTCCAAACTGGCAGAAAACCTCTCTGCCCTGGTGATGCAGTTTAAAATTTAAATCATGTGCAGAGCCGGATATCCTTTGTTGAGATATCCGGCTAGCCGGTCTTTTGCCGGAATACTAACAGACGTACAGCTCTTCAAGGTGCTTGAACATCTTGACACGGGCGTCATCGAGTTGTGTGAGCAGATCTCGGGTTTGATCATGATTCTGTTTGTTTACGGCGATGACAATCTTTTTGCCCATATCGTGCACAATAGCGTGATATTTTTCTACCTCACGGTATGCGGGTTCGTTCTGGTATTTTTTCCCTTCATTGCTGTAGAACCATTTCCCGAACATACATTCTTTTTCGGTTGAAACTTCCTCCGGCCGCATGCGCCGTTCGCCTTTCATAACTTTGCGCAGATTGTCCTTAAAGTCCATGTGAGCCTTTTTGATGGCAACGATATCGAACTTTGCTTTGCCGATATCAAACAGATCAACCTGTTTCTTCAACCGGATAGCAAGAGCATGCATCTCATGGAGACCATACTGAATTTCGACGCCATCCTCGGCAGAATGGACGGCGTTCATACTGACTTTATTGATATCAGAAGCAATCTCGCCGATCACACTTGAGCTTTGGGCAACATTGATGTTGATTTCCTGAATTCCTTCCGAGGCCTGGGTAATGTTATCGGTAATCTCCCGGGTTGTTGCACTCTGCTCTTCCACTGCTGCGGCTATCACCGTGACGGTATCATCTATTTCACTTATGATATTGGAAATCTCAGTGATTTCTTCGACAGTGGTTTCAGTGGTGTTTTGGATTGCCTCAATTTTATTTCGAATTTCCTGGGTTGCTTCAGCAGTCTGCTTTGCAAGCTCCTTGATCTCGTTGGCAACAACCGCAAAGCCTTTTCCGGCCTCGCCCGCCCTGGCTGCTTCAATAGTAGCGTTAAGGGCCAGCAGATTGGTTTGTTCAGAAATTTCGGTTATCACTTCAGTAACCTGTGATATCTCATTGGCAGCCTCGCCCAGGTTATTGACATGGGTAGAGGTGATTTTGGCCTTGTTGACTGCGCTGGATGTGATTCCCTGTGCTTTGCTGGTATTCTGTGAGATTTCCTGAACGGTGTTGAACAGCTCCTCAATTGCCGAAGAAATCATCTGCATATTGGTTGAGGCCTGTTCAACTGCAGCGGCAACTGAATTCATATTGGCGCTCATCTCTTCAGAAGCCGCGGCAACAGATGCAGCCTTGTCTCTGGTATAATCAGCTTTTTCTGTCATTACACCGGACAGGCCCTGCAGGGAATCTGTTGAAAAAAAGAGTGAATCAGAATCACCCCTTACCATGGTGAGCATTTTCCGCATTTTTGTTGCGAGGGTATCAATAGACCGAATCAGCAAACCGAGATCATCGTTTTGTGTACTGTTTATCGATGCCGTGAAATGCCCTTCCGCCATGTTTTTTGTATGCACAAGGGCTGCGGAAAGATTGGCGCAGATCATTTTGGAAAGAATAAACGAGACTGCCACCGAGACGAGAAGTCCGATGACAATGACAGAAATCACAAAGCCGGAAGGCATCGTGAAAGAGTCTGGTGTAAGCATTTTTAACGCTATTACAGAAGAAACGATCAGAATGAGACAGGAAAACAATTGGCCGATAATAATTTTCTGGCAGACAGATAAATTTTGCAAAATATTTTCTCCTATCAAAATAGATATTTATTAAAACAACATCACGATTTGTGTGACCTTGTTGCATTCTCAATTAAATCGAAAATCGGCATAAAATGTCAAGGCGGAGCAGAAAATGACAAGACACTTCGGGACATTCTTTTACCAAGAGAACGGTTCTCTGCATATGATGATGCCGGTTGTATCGAAAGAAGGGGTAAATGAAACGGGCCTCATTGGAGGATATTTCTTTCAGATGCACGGATTTTCCCTGTAACGTGAGACCTCTGAAGATGTATTACGCGTTTTAACAAATAGTATGCCATACGGCGCATGAGAAACATGAAAAGGAATTCAGCCGTATTAGCTCTATCATAGTGTAACTTGAATAATTTTGAGGGAAGGCTATGATTAAAGAGAGGGACGCGAAAGTTACAGCAGCATAAAGGAGTATTTCACTAAAACCTTTCAAAAAGAGCTGAAGACTATGCGAAAACCGGTTCGCTGGATGGTCGTTTTTCTGATTGTTGCAGGAGCAGCTGTCCTCATATGGTTCAAAGCCCAACCCAAACCTGTCGAGGTCACCGTGCTGGCGGTGGCCAGGGGTACTGTTGAAAAGACAGTGGCCAATACCAGGGCGGGAACGGTCAATGCCTGTCGCCGGGCAAAACTTTCTCCAAGCATCGGGGGGCAGATAGCCCGTTTACCGGTGCAGGAAGGCGATCAGGTCAAGGCTGGTGAACTGTTGCTGGAAATCTGGAATGACGATATTAAAGCGCAGCTGGCCCAGGCAGAAGATGAGGTTGCGGTGTCAGAGGCACAAAAGGACGCGGCCTGTCTCTCAGCAGATGAAGCGCTGCGTTCTGCAAAACGTGCAGAAGCATTATTTGTCAAAAAGGTCAGCACAGAAGAACAGACCGACCAGGCCAGGACAAGAGCACGTTCACTGCAGGCAGAATGTGATGCTGCACAAAAAACAGTGGTTCTGAAGCAGTCCATCGTGTCTGTCTGGAAGGCCAATATCGCCCGAACCCGTCTTGTTGCTCCTTTTGCAGGCATTGTTGCCAAGATCGAGGGGGAACTCAACGAATATGTCACTCCTTCCCCGGTAGGCGTTCTTACACCGCCGGTCATTGATCTGATAGAGAACAACTGCTTCTATATCTCAGCTCCCATAGATGAAGTTGATGCAGCCCTGGTCCGGATCGGCATGGAGGTGCGAATCAGCCTGGATGCCTTCAGAGACAGTGAGTTTTCGGGAACGGTTACGCGTATTGCACCCTATGTCCTTGATTATGAGAAGCAGGCGAGGACCGTTGAGATCGAGACAGCCTTTGCCCAAGAAGCAGATTTTGCCAATCTGCTGGCAGGCTACAGTGCCGATGTCGAAATCATTATTGCAACCAGGCAGGATACCTTGAAAGTTCCGACCGAGGCTGTGATCGACAACAGCGCCGTCTACCTCTATTCCGAACAGGACAAGAAAATTCATCGGGTGGCTGTAGAAGTTGGACTGTCGAACTGGCAGTCGACTGAAATCGTATCGGGTCTTGAAGAGGGCCAGTTTATCGTCATGAATATTGATAATCCCGACCTCAAAGACGGCAGTATTGTTACGGTGAAAAAGGGGGCGCCATGATCTCCCTGGAAAAGATCTGCCGAAGTTTTACAGTTGGTGATGAAAAGGTCCATGCGCTAAGAGATATCGATCTCAGGGTATCTGATGGAGAATATATTTCCATAATGGGGCCATCCGGTTCCGGAAAATCGACGCTGCTGAACATGATCGGCCTGCTTGATCGGCCTGACAGCGGCACCTACAGGATCGGTGATGAAGATGTCACACTGTTGAGTGATCGCAGGCAGGCTGAGGTTCGCTGTCACCGGATAGGGTTTATTTTTCAGTTTTTCCACCTGGTTTCCCGCATGACGGCCAGCGAAAACATCGAGCTGCCGATGATTCTGGCCGGCATGGAGCCGAAACAGAGACGGGGGAAAGTTGAGGAAGCTGTTGAGGCCTTCGGTCTTGCTGATCGGGCCTCGCATCGTCCCGACCAGCTTTCCGGCGGACAGCGGCAGCGTGTTGCCATAGCCAGGGCAACCGTTATGCAGCCGGAAATACTGCTGGCTGATGAACCGACCGGTAACCTTGACAGTACCTCCGGCATGGACGTTATCAATATCCTGGAGCGGTTGAACGGCGATGGAATAACCCTGATCATGGTGACCCATGATCATTCTCTGGGACGCAGGGCAACAAGGCAGCTGACCATGGTTGACGGCCGGATCGAACGTGATACTGTCCCTTCTTTATCCTCCGCTCCGGGATCATGAGAGCCGTCGATGTTGTAAGCTTTGCTTATCGGGCCTTTGCCGGACACAGGGTGAGGACCGTGCTGCTGTTTGTAGCCATGGCCATAGGGGTTGGTTCGGTTGTTGTGCTCACTACCCTGGGTGAAGGTGCTCGCAGCTATGTGGTCGGCCAGTTCTCCTCACTTGGCACCAATCTGTTGATTATTCTGCCGGGGCGCAGTGAAACGGTGGGCGGACCGCCGCCGCTGCTTGGCATCACACCGCGTGACCTGACCCTTGAAGATGCTGAAGCCCTGCTTCATATCCGTGGTATACGATACAGCGCCCCGATCATTGTCGGCGCTGCACCGCTTTCAAGAGCAGACAGGGAACGTGAGGTGACTGTGCTCGGTTCCACTTCACATCTCTATCATATCCGAAAACTGCAAATGGCCTATGGTCGTTTTCTGCCGGAAGACGAGGCCCTGAGACAGGCGGCGGTCTGCATTTTGGGGCATAAAACCAAGACAGAACTGTTCGGCAGCGACCCGGCACTGGGGCAATCACTCAGGATCGGCGAATACCGCTTCAGGGTCATTGGTGTTCTTGCTCCTATGGGGGAATCGCTGGGCATGGATATGTCCGATGTGGTCATCATCCCGGTTGCATCCGCCCAGTCACTGTTTAATACCTCTTCGATGTTTCGCATCATCGTCGAGGCGGACAGCCGCGAAATCATGGACAGGGCCAAAAACGCGGTGCTTCGGACAATCAAGCTGCGGCATGAAGGAGAAGACGATGTCACCGTTGTCAGCCAGGATGCGGTGCTTGCAACCTTTGACAAGATCTTTACTGTTCTGACTCTTGCAGTGGCCTCCATCGGCGCTATTTCCATTGCGGTTGCCGGCATCCTGATCATGAATGTTATGCTGATCGTCGTCTCTCAGCGCCGTGCCGAAATCGGCCTGCTGAAGGCCCTGGGGGCAACCAGGCAGCAGATCATTGTACTCTTTCTCACTGAGGCGATTATTGTCTCATCCATCGGATCTGCCTTTGGTGTGCTGCTGGCTCGCGGCAGTGTCTGGGGCATAGAAAAGCTTTTTCCCATCCTGCCGCTGCAGATACCGCTCTGGTCATTGGCTGTCGCGGTAGCCATCGCCCTGATGGTCGGTGTGGTGTTTGCGGTGCTGCCCGCCATCAATGCTGCAAAGCTTGACCCTGTTGTTGCCCTGTCGAGGAGGTAGGACATGTATCTTTACGATATCATAAAACTTTCCTTCCGATCACTGATCAGTCAACGCCTTCGCAGCGTTCTCACAATCATCGGCATCGCAGTGGGTATAGCGGCAGTGGTCTTGCTGACTTCCATCGGTGAAGGGGTGCACAGATACACCCTTGCCGAATTTACCCAGTTCGGCACCAACCTTATCGGCATCAACCCCGGTAGAACCACCACGTTCGGCACCTCAGGTGCGCTGATCAACAATATCCGGCCGCTGAGCCTGGAAGACGAAGCGGCGCTCAGGCATATCCCGGGGATCATTGCAACGGTTTCGGTTATTCAGGGCAATTCCTCAGTGGAATATGGCAAACGAAGTCGCCGAACGACTGTGCTGGGCGTGAGTTCAGAGGCCGCCTTTGCCTGGAAACTCAAGGTCAGCATGGGGCGTTTTCTGCCTGGCGGGGAAGGGTATGCGGCACGCTCGCTGGTTGTTCTCGGCAGCAAGGTGAAAGATGAGCTGTTTAAAAGCAGCAACCCGCTGGGAAAGATCATGCGGGTCGGCGGAGAGCGCTACCGGGTTATCGGAGTGATGGAATCAAAGGGCCAGATGCTCGGCTTTGATATGGATGATTCCGTCTATATTCCTGTTTCACGGGGCATGAGCCTGTTTAACCTGCACAGCCTGATGGAAATAGATCTACTGTATAATGAAAACCTGCAGTCGCAGTCAATCGTTGAAAAGACCAAAACGATTCTTATCAACCGTCATGGTGAAGAAGACTTCACCATGACGACACAGGACCAGATGCTCGAATCCCTCGGTTCCATTCTATCAATCCTCACCCTGGCGGTGGGAGGTCTTGGGGCAATTTCGCTTTTTGTCGGCGCAGTAGGTATTGCCACCATCATGTCTATTACGGTGACCGAACGCACTCCTGAAATCGGTCTCCTCTGCGCCATAGGTGCCACCCGGAACCAGATTCTGCTGCTCTTTCTCAGCGAGGCGGTCATCCTGGCAGGGCTTGGCGGAGCGGGCGGACTTGCTGTCGGAGCATCTCTCGCCTGGCTCCTCGGTGTTCTGGTGCCGAATCTTCCCACCCATACTCCCTGGATCTATGCACTCTATGCCGAACTGCTGTCGATGCTTATCGGACTGCTGGCCGGCGTTCTTCCTGCCCGTGGGGCAGCGGCAATGGATCCGGTCGAGGCTCTGCGCACCGAATAATTCCCTGTAATTGCGTCAGCTGGTGTGTGAAAACGGCCGGACTAGTGTCTGTTTTGCGGGTTTTCCGTGGAAAATGTTGCGCATCGAAAAAAGAGCAGTTAGGATGTCTGTTGCTTCTCGCGGTCTGTATATTCGTGGCAAGGCTCTTCGGAATATCAGGCTGGCCAATCTGCATAAAACAACTCTTTTTTTCAATTTTTGGAGGATAATTGTGAAGAAATTTTTCCCGTTTGCGGCGGTGCTTTCAGCTTTTCTTGTTTCTATATGCCTCTCCGGCAATGTTTTTGCCGCTGGTAAAGTGATCAAACTCTCCCATGTTGTAAATGAAAAGGATGGTTTTCATATTGCCGCCTTAAAGTTCAAAGAGCTTGTTGAAGCAAACTCAGATTATACCATTGAAATTCATCCCAATGCTGAACTTGGTGATGAGCGTACCCTGCTGGAAGGCATGCAGTTCGGCACCATTGATATGGGGGTGATTACCAACGGCCCTGTGAGCAACTTCTCTCCTGAAATTGCCGTGCTGGAACTGCCCTTTCTCTTCAGCTCCAATGAGGAGGCATATAAGGTAATGGATGGTCCTGTAGGTCAGGAGCTGCTCGATAACCTGAGCAAAGTTGGTCTGAAAGGTCTTGCTTATGCTGAGCGCGGGTTTCGTAATCTGACCAACTCCAAGCGCGAGGTCCTGACCCCTGAAGACCTGAAAGGATTGAAAATCAGGGTCATGGAAAATCCGGTCTATATCGATACCTTCAAGGCACTTGGCGCCAATGCGGTACCGATGGCCTGGACAGAAGCCCTGACCGCAATGCAGCAGGGAACCATCGACGGCCAGGAGAACCCCGTGAATGTTATCTATTCGTTCAAATTAGCTGAAACACAGAAATTCATGTCTTTCACCAGACATACCTATGCACCGGCAATTTTCGTCATGAGCGGCTCCCTGTTTAATTCTCTCGATGAGGCCACCCAGAAGCTGTTCAAAGACAGTGCACAGAAAGCCGCTGAACATGAACGCAGCTGGAATATGGAAAAAGAGGCCGAGCAGCTGGCAGCAATCAAAGATGCGGGCATGAAGGTCTCCGAACCGGATCTGGCTCCATTCCAGAAAGCTGTTATGCCAGTCTATGACAAATACGGCAAAAAATTCGGCAAGTACTTTGATGCAATTCAAAAGGAACTTGGTAAGTAATATCTTTCCGACCGGCTCTTTTATTAAGAGCCGGTCGATTTTACCCTTATCATCTCTATCTCTGCTCAGTAATGTATTGCAAGGCTGAGCCCCTATCGACGTTTTCACATGAGCTACATATCCCGATACTTAGAAGCCTTGAGCCGGTCACTGGATACAGTGTTCAGGGGAGCTTTGTTTGTTACCCTGGTTTCCATGATTCTGGTAATTACCGCCCAGATCATTTTCCGTATTTTCTTTACAGCATTAAGCTGGAGTGAAGAGCTGTCGCGCTATCTGCTCGTCTGGAGCAGCTTCATCGGTGCTGCTGTTGCCTACAAAAAAGGTGCTCACATTGCGGTCACCTTCGCAGTCGACTTTCTGCCTCCCGGCATGAAAAAGGGGGTTCAGACTTTGTCCTGCTTCCTGATGGCGGTGTTTTTTTGTGTAACGATCTGGTATTCGATCCTTGTCTTCAAGATGCAGGTATTTCAGGTTTCTCCGGCCATGGGACTGAAGATGCGCTATATTTACATGATTATTCCGGTGAGCTTTTCGGTCATGTGCGTGCATCTTCTTCACCAGTTAAGCCAGATCTGGCTTACAGAAGACAGGGAGGGAAAATAACATGGGCTGGATTCTCTTTGTCGCGCTGTTTGCTCTTATTCTTACCGGTATGCCGATTGCTATTGCCATCGGCTTTTCTTCACTCATTGTGCTTTATTTCAATGATCTGAACTTGGTGCTCCTCCCCCAGCGGATGTTCGTCGGAACGGACTCTTTTCCGATGATCGCGATTCCATTTTTCATCCTTGCCGGAGATCTGCTGGCAAAGGGTAATGTCTCAAAACGCCTCGTTGACTTTGCCGATGCCTGTGTCGGCTGGATTCGCGGCGGATTGTCGCTGGTTGCCGTGCTCGGTTCGATGTTTTTTGCAGCTATCTCAGGCTCCTCTGCAGCAACGACAGCAGCCATCGGAACCCCGCTTATCCCCGAGATGAAGAAAAAGGGATACGAAGTTCCTTTTGCGGCGGCACTGATCGCTGCCTCAGGAACTATCGGGGTTATCATCCCGCCGAGTGTACCGATGATTCTCTATGCCATTATTGCCGATCAGTCTGTGGCGAAGCTCTTTTTAAACGGCTTTTTACCGGGCATGATGATGGGCGGTATTTTGATGGTTTACTCCATTTATGTGGCGAAAAAGAAAAAT
>QKIH01000153.1 GCA_003249645.1 Desulfobulbaceae bacterium
TCTTGCGTGATTATTTCTCAGTGATATTACTATCAAATGGCTTGGATATTCTTTATTTTTACATATGAAGGTTTAATAAATGATTGAACAGCAGATCGGACAGGAATTATGAAGCCGGAAAAAACAGCAGGACACAAATGGTTTGAGGATGTTGTGGCGATATTAATGGGGACCAGCCTTGTATCCTTTGGTGTGCTTTTTCTCAAGCAGCTTGGCATGATCACCGGCGGCACAGCCGGATTGTCGTTGGTTCTGCATTATAAGTTCGATGTTGAATTCGGTACGATATTCTTTCTTCTGAATCTCCCTTTTTATTACCTGGCATTTCGCCGCATGGGGTTGGCGTTCACCTTAAAGAGCTTCATCGCAGTCGGCTTGGTTTCGTTTTTTACCAATGTGCAGGGCAATTTTATTCACATCGATACACTGCAGCCGGTTTATGGTGCGATCTTCGGCGGTTTTTTATTCGGCACCGGCTTTGTTATCCTATTTCGTCATAAGGCAAGTCTTGGCGGCTTTAATATTCTTGCCCTCTATCTTCAGGATCGATTCGGTTTGCGGGCAGGGTGGTTTCTGATGAGCGTCGATGTTATCATCATGTTGATTTCACTCTCGGTAGTGGGCGTTTATGAACTGGCACTTTCGATACTATGCGGGCTGGTTTTGAACCTGATTATCGGTCTCAACCATCGCTCAGACCGTTACCTTGTCTGAAAAAGAGGGGAGGACCAGAAATGTTCAACTGTAAATGGAAAAGGATCTTACGCTATGGATGAGTTCAGTCAGTTGCAGAAAAAGCAGAATCAGATGTTTGTTTTGGTTTTGGTGAATTTTCTTCTGTTTATGGTTTTATTTACAGGCCTTGGCTATGTGACCTGGCAGTCAATAAGCCTGGTAAACCGGCTGAAAGGTGATCTAGCAAAAACCGAAGAGGCTGTTGTCAACCTGCAGACCAAACTCAGGAGTGTGGATACAGATGTTCTGGTTAACAATCTGGTCGAAAAGACAACAGAAAAACTGACAGCATCCATTGAGAATGTCGTGGCCAACGCAGATCTGATTTCACCGATGAAAAAGGTGTCGGAAAAGATCGACAATACGCAGCAGACCCTTATTGAAACCGGGGCGGCGATACAGGAGGTAAGCTCAGCTGTGAAAGGGCTGGACAACGAGGAAATAGCCAGACGCGTATCGTATAATATTTTGAAGGGGCTGGGAGACGGCTTTCAGGAGGCGGCAGAATCACGCAAGCCGGACACCCTGTTAAAACAGTAAACGGTTATGTGCTTGCGTAATGTTTTTGGTTTGACGCACACATGTAGGCCATAGACCCTTACTGGAAACGGGTTCGAAAATTAGTCCAGACATCGTCGTGTGTTGATCGAACAGGGTTGATATCGATGCCGCCGCGCCGTGTGAAGCGTGCGGTAAGCTGCAGCTTTTCAGGATTACACTGACGGATGATATCGATAAACATCTGCTCGACACAGGCCTCATGGAATGACTGGTGGGTACGGTAGCTGATGATGTATTCGAGCATTGCGCCGTGATCAATGGCCTCTCCTGTGTAATCGACGATAATTGTAGCCCAGTCCGGCTGCCCGGTAACGGGGCAGCGGCTACGGAACAGACGGCTGAATAACCGTTCGCTCAATTTTCCCTCCAGACAACGAAGTACCGAAGGATCAGGGCTGTCTGGATGATTTTTCAATTGCGCCAGATCAATGCAGATGCCTTCAGGATCACCAAGATGCACGGTTGTGCCGGGATTCGGGTCGATAAACACTTCAACCGGGGCTCCGGCACACCGGCTGAGATCACCCTTCATCAAAGACTGCACCTGGCTAGCATCTTCAAAGCGACTCATGTTGAGGCTGTTGCAATAGAGCTTCATTGACTTGGACTCGATGATGCATGGACTGTCAACCGGAACCCTCAATTCTGCCATGGCCATTACTGGACGTGCTGTCTTATCCAGCCAGGATAATTCATAAAGATTCCATATGTCAGCTCCGCAAAATGGCAAGCCGGCTTGTAGACCGATGGCTTCTCTTGCCAGGGATCGTGGAACGCCGTAAAGCAGAGAAGGGTCATACTGGTCGGCGTATTGACGGCTTTTGCCAAGAGGTGAGTTGTGCAGGGCATCGCCCGTATTCTGTTGCTGTGACATAGTGATCTGAGTGTGACGTCTTTTATGCGAGGTAACTGGTTGGGTCGTATCCTTCTTCATATCTCAGGGCATATTTACGTTCGTCGCAGGCACCGCAAGTACCGCAGTGGATGTCGCCGCCTTTGTAGCAGGTCCAGGTTCCGGTGAAATCCACCCCCAGTTTTCTGCCCAGATCGCCGATGTCACGCTTATCCATATCGACGAACGGAAAGCGTATGGCCACCTTGTTGTCAGTACCTTCACGGATTGCCTGGTCCATGGCCTTGTTGAACGAGGGCCTGCAGTCTGGATAAATGGCATGATCCCCGCTGTGAGAGCCTATGAGCAATTCTTCTGCGCCGATAGATTCGGCATAGCCGGCGGCGATGGAGAGCATGATGCCGTTACGAAAAGGAACCACCGTTTTCCGCATATCTGCATGATTATACGGTCCGTCCGGAACATCTCCTCCTGATTGCAGGAGATCGGAATGAAAGAGTCTGTTCATGAAATCCAGAGAAACAATCTGGTGTTCGACGTTCAGCAAAAGACACGTTGCCCTGGCCATGGGCAGCTCGCGGTGATTATGTTTTGCACCGTAGTCAAAACTTAAGGCGGCGACCTGTTTTCCCGTAGCCAGAGCCTGATACAAGGCCACGGTTGAATCCATACCGCCTGATAAGATGAGAACACTGTCCATTGCCTATACTCCTAAAACCTGATCTAAAGGAATACGGGCCGGACGATGTCTGGGGAGGAAAAGATTTTTTCTGGTTGCATGCATAAAACCACCGTTTCGGTACATAGAGCACCTTGTGAGGGAGAATTTATTGTGCGGGTTGCCGCTCGTCCGCATGAAATTTTCAATTGTCCGCTTTTACCGCTGATCACCGTTCAAGTCAATGGCATTATGGTTGTCTGTCACCGGCGTTTTCGAAAAATAATCGTGAACCGCAGTCATCTAACATGTTTTGGTCAGCGAAGATTACTCCAGAAAGTATAGGTGCTTCTATCAAATCTCTTTGATTCGTAAAGGGCCATATCCGCCTTTTTGAATAATTCTCCAAAGTTCTCTTCATGGCTGACATCCATCGCAATCCCTATACTGACTGATATCTGTGTTTGGTTAAAGCGATCGGCAAGCTTTGTTTCGAATCCGGCCAGCAATTGTTCCGCATAATGTTTTGGTACTTCAGGCCCGTCAACCGAAGGAATGATGATTGCAAATTCGTCTCCCCCAAGGCGATACAGGTATTCTTCCGGAAATATCTGCTGAAGAAGTTCGGAAAAGGCGACCAGCACCCGGTCTCCTTCATCATGGCCGAACTGGTCATTGACCTCTTTGAAGTTGTCGAGATCGGCCAGTAATAAGGCCATACCGGGATGACAAGCGGTCTTGCGCATGAAATCCTGGAGGCTGCGCCGGTTATTGAGCTTTGTCAGGTGATCGGTGTTGGCATCGATAAGCAGCCTGTTTTTCTGCTGCTGCTCTAATGTAATATCGATAAAGAGATAAATATGTCCTGCCAGTATACCAAAAATATCGAGAAGATTTTCATGGTGCAGCTTCAGGACCTTATTTTTAGAAAAGAGCAGGGTGTTTTCTGACTCCCGGTCAATCATCCAACGTTTGCTTTTGCTGAATGTCTTTGTCGAATCAAGTAATGAATCAATATTCTTGCCAATCAGTTCCGACCGGTCGATGAGAAAGATATCGATGAATTTCTGGTTCACACTGGTTATCATTCTGCCTTTGTCGGCCACCATGGCTGCGAAGGGCAGGCTTTCAATCAGGATGTTCAGTTCTATAATCAGATTCTGGAGATCGGTCACATCATGAGCAAAGCCGACCGTGCCGATAACTTCGCCGTCATGATCAAAAATCGGTGATTTATAGGTCTTGAATTTGCGCATTTCATCGCCGCATTTGACCGTTTCATCAAAAAGGCAGGTTTCCTTTTTGTTGAGCACAATCTCTTCTGATTCCAAGCAGATATATTCACCTTTGGCATATTCATCCGGTTCGAGATCCCAGATATAGTAATGCCCCCGGTTTTCGATCTGGCTCTTTGTTTTATTCACAGCCCGGCAAAAACTGTTATTCACCTTCAAATGCGACCCACGTGCGTCCTTAAACCAGATCAGATCGGGCAGACTGTCTATCAGGGTATCGAGATATTTTTGATTCAGTATCGCATCTTCCTGCTCTTTGAGCTGTTTAAGCAGTTTGATGAATGACAGTTGTACTTGATTACCTGTAAAAGGTTTCATCCAGACCTGATCAAAGAGCTGAAATGTCTTTGCCAGTTTGTCCATTGAATCGGCTGAAGAACATGCAATCAGTTTTTTCTGATCACCGTATTCATCACGTATCTGCTCGATGAATTCTATATCAGCCTTATCCAGATCGAGGATAATGATCAAATTATTATTGAGTTGAGCTTTGTCCGGGGACGAAGATGAGACAAACCGGTGAGAAAATTTGTCTTGAGGAGAAACTGCCTCAAGCAAAGATCTGAGCTGAGGGTCATCTGTGGCAATTAAAATTTTCAGTAGCCGCTGATACACTCGTTACCTCTTAAAAATGAAAAGTTACTGGTAGTGAGTACTTTGCCCGGTTTAATATACAAATCGTATCTGTCTGCTATCAGACTATCGCATTTTTCAGCCCCGTTCAAACCATTTATTGAAGCGGTTTTTTTGATTCGTACGATACTGTGTTTTGGCATATTGAGAGCGGACCGGTGCGGAACAATTGAGGCATCATGGCTGTTTTTTTTTAAATCTGTCAACTCTTCCGGTATAGGTTTCAATCGTGATTTCAATCAGACGAGGAAAGTTACAATGTTCCGGGTGGGGCATTGCAACGTTATAATAAATTCGTCTGACGTAAAGAATATGCCGTTTATTTCTACTTGTAAATAGTAATTATTATTTCTATCTACTGTTGTGAAAAATATCTCTGACAGAACATCTCTGCTTTCAGTAAGTTTTTTCGTGTTCAGGGAAATTGCCTGGCTATGGCTTTATCTACTGCTTTTGTGAGCTTTTCTTAGGTGCAATCCCTGTCTGAACCGGAAGAAGGCTAAGAGCTTTTCTGACAGAGATGTAAAATGTTCAGATGTGGCAACCTGTTACCTGTGTTGCGTGTTAAAATACATTTTTCAAGATCGTACCCTTCCATGTTGCAGGAGGCGATGATATGATTGTGAATAATGACTTGGTCTTTCTCGTTAATGGAAAAGACTCGGATGGAGCACGTAGTTATAACTGCCGGAAGGAGATAACAGTGAGTGTTGATGAAATAATTGTTGGAGATAGCAGTAAACGCAGGAAAGAAGTATTTGCAAAATTAAAGAAATCATTTGTTCTGCCGTCACCGTCCGGAACAGTTATGGAAATGATCAGGGTCTGCAATAAGCCGGACAGTTCTTTGAGTGATGTTGCGGATGTGATCCAGACTGACCCGTCTCTTTCGGCGGAAATTATCAAATATGCCAATTCCGCGTATATGGCCACCGGCGTCCAGGTTGCTTCGGTTCAGAAGGCGGCAATAAAACTTGGTATGAAGAATATCGTCAGCATCGCCATGGGGCTTTCGCTGCTTGCTAAAAATAAGTCGGGTTCGTGCGAACACTTTGATTACGCCCTGTTCTGGCGAACCTGTCTGGCCAGAGCCATTGCCGCAAGAGAGCTGTCGAAAATGAACAGCGAATTTGAGCCTGATGAACTGTTTATCTGCGGTCTGCTCTGCCAGATGGGACAGCTTGCGCTCTGCTCTATTTTCCCGGAGGAATATGACAAGATACTGGTCGACCCGCCTATTCTCTGCACATTACGGGAAAAAGAGCAGACTGTCTTTGATATTGACAGCTCTGAGCTGACAGTTGAGCTCTTTCTTGATTGGGGAATGCCGGCACACCTTGCTCTTGCATCAGGTTTTTATCAGGAACTCGGTTCAGTCGAACTTGGCACCGATGTTACACTGCGTACCTCCGCATATCTGAAAATAGCTGATATAATGGCGGAAATGTGCCAGTCAAAAGAACCTCTACTTGATCATCTCGACAATATTTTCAGTATTGCTGACATGTATCAGATTGACGTCGGGGTTTTCAGTGAGACTTTTGGGCGGGTTGTCACGGCATGGCACGATTCAGGTCGTCTTTTCGCTGTAACGACCAGCGAGTGCTTCACCTATACGGCAGATTAACGGCCCGGATCTAAACGGAAAACTTGCAACAGGAGGGGGCGGTATGATGACGGCCGCCCCGTACCAACTCTCTGTTATCCTACAATTCGTAGTTCACCAACAAGATTCTTCTGCTGATTGAGGATGTCTGCCAATCTGCCGTGATGCAGGTGGCTGATGTGGTTTTCCGGACGATGTCCGAGCAGGATAATTGCCGGATTGACCAGGCGGATATGCTCCAGGACATGTTCCGACAACAGATTGCCTGCGGTCTCGATGAGATGCGTTGTCACAGGGATGTTCTCAGTCTGAAAACTCTTACTGGCTGTTCCAAGAAGTTGTGTCGCTTTTGCAGTGCTTTCAAGTTCAACAGCCTGGTCATCAATTACCTCCCAACTCCGTACATGCAGCAGATTGACAGGGCAGCTTCTGGTACGAGCCAGAACGGCAGCTTCGCCTAATAACACGTCATCATGTCCGTCACCTGCAAGTGCCACAAGAATAGGCCGTTCAGTTTTCCCATAGTCTTCAGGCTCCGGCTCTTCGGCAGCAAAAACTGTGCGTCGGTTGAACAGGATAAGAGCTGAAACAACTGCAAAAGCCGCTGCAAGAGAAAAAGATGATGCTGTTCCAAAGCTCTCAGCAAGTTTCGGGGCAACAAAGGGTGCAACAACACCGGCAAACCAGCGGACAAAGTTATATCCTGCCGATGCAACCGGCCTCGGTGCATCTGATATTTCCAGTGCTATTTCGGTAAATACCGTATTGGCAATACCTGAAACAGCCCCGGAGGCAATGACGCAGCCGGCAATCACAATAGCGGAAGAAGCCGCCATGATGCAGAGCAGCAAGGCAATTGCCAACATGCAGCTGACCAGGATCTGTACGGAGCTGAAGTGATTCTGTAATCGCGGTGCAACCAGGACAGAAAAAATAGCCAGTAAAAGACCCCAGCCAAAGAAAATCATACCGACACCGTGGGCCGACATGTGCAGGACAAACGGGGTAAATGCAAGAATGGTAAAAAAAGCGAAGTTGTAAAAGAAGGCACTGACAGCAGCTGTCATCAGTCCGCCGTGGGAGAGTGCCTTGAGAGGTGCGGTAAGAGAAGTCTTCACTTTTGGTTTTGGCAGCTCCGGCAGCCAGAGTGCAATGGCCAGAAAACCGATGGACATCAGTGTAGCTGTACCAAAGAACGGCCAGCGCCATGAATGTGCTCCCAAGGCTGCACCGACCAGAGGGCCAGCGGCAAGTCCCAGTCCCAGCGCTGATTCATACATCAAAATAGCAGCCATGGTCCCCTGGGTGGAGGAGGCAACGATCACAGACAGAGCGGTAACAACGAAAAAGGCATTGCCAAGGCCCCATCCGGCGCGATAGCTGACCAGCTCGGCAACGGAATTGGAAGTACCGGCAAGAGCCGAAAAAATGATGATCAGACCGGAGCCGAGCAGCAGGGTTTTTCTTCCTCCAAGCCGACTGGAGACAAAACCGGTTACCAGCATCATGATTGATGTCACCAGAAAATAACTGGTGAATAACAGAGAGACCTGGCTTGGCGTGGCATTTAAGCCGCGGGCAATGGAAGTTAAAATCGGGTCAACCAGTCCTATTGACATAAAACCAACAACACAGGCAAAGGCTGTGGCCCAGACAGCTCTTGGTTGGTGAAAAAAACGGGCCTTATTTCCTGACATACTTTACTCCTGAAATTTCATTAATATTAATTGCATACGCAATTTACTTGTATTATACAGATAATAATCCAATGAGTTTCAGAAAACAAGTTGTATAATACAGCTATTGTTTTTGGGTTCGGTTCATCTCTGTTGAAAAGTGATCTGGAGGATGTAAAGACATGCCTGCTTTTAACAAAAGTCTTCTGGCTCTGGAATATGAGCTCACGACGCTGGTTCGTGCCCTGGAGGCCCTGAGGCGTCGGCGTAATTATCCGCTTGAACGGTCTCATTATCTGCTGCTGCTGCAATTGTCTGAAGGGCCTTTGAGTATCGGAGAAATTGCTGAGCGGCTGCTGCTCGACAATTCCACAGTAACTCGTCAGATCAATGCCATGCTGAAAAGGCAGTTATTGCAGAAAGTTCCTAATCCCAATGATGGCCGGAGTGCCCTTGTATCATCGACTGAAAAAGGGCAGAATCTGGCTGAAGAGATGCATGCGCTCCGGATTTCCCGCTTGGAAACTGCATTGAAACAGTGGCCGGACAGTGATAAGCAGACTCTGGCCGATCTGACCCGCCGGCTCACGCACGATTTGGCATACAGTCTGGATGCTACCACCGTAGGTGAACCGGAAAAAGAAAGAAGCTAATCAGTTGCTGTGACTGAGAAACAGGGTAATAGAGCCTGTTCTGAAGCTGCTGTCTGATCTGCCTCTTGCTATCATTTAGCATCAAATGGTATTGTGCAGTTGCTGAACCTGTTGAACCGATGAAAAGAAAAGAACCCGGAGAGGGAGTAGAATAGAATGAGGAAAATACACATTTTCACAACCGGAGGCACCATCGACAAGGTCTACTTCGATGCAAAAAGCAAATATGAGGTAGGGCCGCCCAATATTGAGCGGGTGCTGGGTGAAATGACCTTATCTGTTGAGTATGCAGTGACATCGTTGATGCGTAAAGACAGCCTGGAAATCACCGATGACGATAGAAAAATAATTGCTGATGCAATAGCCAAATGTTCTGAGGAGCTTATCCTGGTAACCCATGGCACCGACACCATGGTTGAAACCGCCAAGGTTCTGGCCTCGATAAAAGGTAAAACCATTGTCCTGACCGGAGCTCTGGAACCGGCATTATTTAAAACCAGTGACGCCCTGTTTAATATCGGTTGTGCTCTGGCTGCCGTACAGACGGCAGCTGCTGGAGTCTATATCACCATGAACGGCACCGTCTTTCCTTTTGACCGGGTCTGGAAGAATGTTGAACAGAACCGGTTTGAATTCCTTCCCTGATTGTTTGTCATTGCCAGAGATCGCGGAATATTAGGCGGTCTCTGGTATTTTTTATCTAGCCTGAATATACCGGATAATCTGTATAGCCTTCCGCGCCGCTGGTATACCAGTTGCTCATATCGTCGGCGGGTTCGAGCGGCCAGTTGTTCTGCAGACGTTCAGCGAGATCAGGATTTGTAATGTACGGTCTGCCGAATGCAGCGAGATCAGCCTCTGCTTTTGCCAGATGCTCCTCGGCAATATCTTTTGTATAACCGCAGTTGCCCATGATAATACCCTTGTAAATCTCTCTGATTTCATGCAGTGTCATCGGCTCGCCCTGACCGTGAAATCCAAAGGCCAGACCATCCATGACATGGAGATAGCCAAGGTTATAAGCGCTTAACTGCTTGATGACATAGAGATAGGTTTCACGAAAATCAGGACTGCCCATATCGTTGAATACGCCGTTTGGAGAAAGGCGGACTGCAACGCGCTCAGACGGCCAGACGGTGAGTACAGCCTCAAGGACCTCTTTGAGAAAGCGGAATCGGTTTTCAACAGAACCGCCGTATTCATCGGTACGTTTATTGGTTTTTGAATCAAGAAACTGGTTGATCAGGTAGCCGTTTGCTCCATGCACCTCAACGCCGGAAAAGCCGGCCTCCCTGGCGTAGACTGCTGCCTGTTTATAATCTGCAACGGTCTGTTTGATTTCATCAAATGTCAGTGGTCGAGGCGTTTCATATTCTTTTTTACCAAGCGGTGTATGGATGGCATCCCCCTCAAGCCTGACTGCTGAAGCCGATACCGGCAGTGCACCGTTGTGAAAATCGCTGTGAGAAGCCCTGCCGGTGTGCCACAACTGAACAAAGATCGGTGTGCCAGCTTCAGCCAGTTTTTTAGTTACGAGTTTCCAGCCCTCAGCCATTTCCCTTGTATAAATACCGGGTGAACCGATCCAGCCGATGCCCTGCTCGGAGATGACTGTTGCCTCTGTGATGATGAGACCGGCAGAGGCCCGCTGGTAATAGTGTTCTGCAATAAGCTCGTTGGCAATACGACTGTCGCCGGCCCGTCCCCTGGTCATCGGGGCCATGGCAATTCTGTTTTTCAGGGTAAGATCACCAATTTTCAGTTGGTCAAATAGTTTGCTCATATCATATCTCCATTGAGGATGTTGTGAAGTAATGGTACTGCTGATGGGGAAAGACTATGGTCATCTTTGTCTCTCAATACAAGGGGCACAACATGATGCTGTTTCATCATGCGAAAAATATGCATTTAAAATGGATAGTTACAAATTCGGTTGGTCGGGATGAGAAGAGGATGTAGAGGTGGATTAGTTGTTCTGTTTGCAGTTGTCTGCTTGTTATTGCTGAATTCTGTGTTGAGTGCATCGGAAGTTGATTCTGTTACGACCAGAGGAATTTTTCTGGAAGACAGTGGGGCAGACATGGATGGACTGATCAATAAGCGCATTCAGCAGGGGATTGAGAATGCCAACCGACGGCAGGATAATTACCAGCGCATGGATAGTGATGAATTTTGTAATGAAGAGATACTCTACGATGAGCTGCGAAAGTCTATTTTTGACTCATTTACCGCATCATTTGGCTTGAAAGGCTACAGTCTGGATAGGCAGTTAAGAGAGATACTGAAAGATAAAACGTATGAGCTGCCGCTGAATGAGTCGATTTATCGGGATATTAACCTCGAAGAAGGGATTTCTCTCAATCTTAAAGAATTGACCGGGGCTGCCCGCGTTAATGGCTATTTGATAGGTCTTGATAAGATTGGTCATTTTTTTTCAGAAGGATGGGAATATTTTGACCGTGTTCATTTTGAGGGAGAGACACTTGATGTGGCCTTGAGCTGGGGTGAAATGCGGGAGAAGGGGGTATATGGATTCTCTACAACCGGCATTTTTTCCTATGCTGATCTGGTAGCCAATTTCAACGGCTATCGATTCTGGAACAGGGTGCTGAAAACGGAAAAAGACCCTATTTCACCTTTCTACAAAAATTTACTCGAGCGACCTTATGTACGCTGCAAACTCCAGATAATTGATTCTGTCAGATACCGGAAACCTGTTCGTAAATGGCAGATTGACAGTCTGTTCAATATATCCGATTACATCGATGGAAGCTGGGATGAAGGGATAAACTGCAACCGCTATAAAACCTCCGTAATTGCCCAAAAAGTACAAAAGAGAATAACAGAGATCGCACCGGATTTTCACTGCCCCGTTGAGATGGATCAATGCAGCGAGGCACAGCACCGGTACGGTGTGTTCAGTTTGAAGCTTCTTCATCCGGCGTGCCTCGGCGGAACATACCAGACGGAGTAGGTTTTATTTGAAAATGAGGGGAAAAACCGTTAGGCTGATAGAAGGGCAGCACCGGCGCAAAAATTGCTGTAAGTGAGGAAAAATACTATTAAAGTAAATGAGTCATGGTTGCATTGAGTTTTCATTGCGGGTCGTCGTTATAAACGGAATCAACGTGTAAGATGGAATTTACAAAGTTAAAAATCTCAGTAATACTGCTTGTCTCGATTATCGCCTTCGGTACAATCGGTTATACAACCGTTGAAGGGATGACGCCGTTCGATTCGTTCTATATGACCCTGATCACCATCAGTACGGTTGGCTTTTCAGAGATTAAGCCGCTCACCCAGGTTGGTAGATATATTACAGTTGTCATCATTATCTCGGGCATCAGCTTGCTCACCTATACGTTGAGCCAGTTGGCTAGAATCTTTATCGAGGGAGAACTGCAGAGACTTTTGGGGAGGAGAAAGTTGGAAAAACAGATAACATCTCAGCAGAATCATTTCATTATTTGCGGTTATGGCAGGATCGGGACGGTGATAACCAGAGAACTTGCGGAAGATAATATTCCCTTCATTGTTATCGAGAAAAGCCCGAAGAAAATTGAGGAGCTTGAAAAAGAACATTACCTCTATCTTGAAGGTGATGCAACCGATGAAGAGGTTCTGCTTCATGCCGGTCTCAAACGTGCCAAAGGGTTGGTAACAGCAGTTTCCAGCGATGCCGACAACGTGTTTATTACCCTTACCGCGAAAGGTTTGATGCCTGATATCTTTGTTTTGTCACGATCTGCTGATCTGAAAAACGAAAGCAAGCTTTTACGTGCCGGAGCAACACGGGTTGTCTGCCCATACAACATGGGCGGGGCAAGGATGGCTGATATCCTCAAAAAACCTACTGTTGTCGACTTTCTTGATACCACCCTGACAACCACCACCATGGGTCTCGGACTTGAGGAGGCAATGGTGCATTCGAAATCGAGGCTGGTTGGCAAGACTCTGCTTGAAAGCCGCCTGCGGCGGGATTTCGGCGTAATTATTGTAGCGATTAAAAAGAGTTCTCAGGAAATGCTGTTTAATCCCGGTCCCGATGCACTTCTTGAAGCAGGCGATGTCATTGTCGCCATAGGCAAACAGAAAGATCTGGCACGAATGGCTGATGTAATGAATTGATTAAAAGGGCTGAAGTGTCTTCAGCCCTGGGGCAAAACTTAATCGAGAATTTGGCTTAGGAAGAGCTTGGTTCTTTCGTGCTGCGGATTGCCGAAAAATTCTTCCGGATCGTTCTGCTCGAGTATCTGTCCTGCATCCATGAACATAACGCGGTGAGCAACGCTCTTGGCAAAGCCCATTTCATGGCTGACAACCAGCATGGTCATGCCGTCTCTGGCAAGACTTATCATAACATCAAGTACCTCTTTAACCATCTCCGGGTCAAGGGCTGAAGTCGGTTCGTCAAAGAGCATTACATTGGGCTCCATGCACAGACTTCTGGCGATGGCCACACGCTGCTGCTGGCCGCCGGAAAGCTGGCCCGGGAATTTTTTGGCCTGCTCGGCAATGCGAACCTTTTCGAGATAATACATGGCGGTTTCTTCCGCCTTCTTTTTCGGGATCTTGCGAACCCAGATCGGCCCGAGGGTGAGATTTTCGAGAATGGTCAGGTGGGGAAAAAGGTTGAAATGCTGGAAAACCATTCCCACTTCGGCCCGTATTTTCTCAATATTCTTGATATCTTTTGTCAGTTCAGTGCCGTCAACGATGATTTTGCCGCGCTGGTGTTCTTCAAGACGGTTGATACAGCGGATAAGAGTTGATTTTCCAGATCCGGACGGGCCGCAGATAACTATCCTCTCACCGCGTTTGACCGATAGGTTGATGTCGTTTAAGACATGAAAGTCTCCGTACCATTTATGCATGTTTTCAATGGTGATAATCGGGGTCTCGTTGCTGTTTTTCATCGTCTTTTCCAGTTCGGGTATTCTATTTTATCGGTTAACGGTTGTGCAGTTATCTGCGATCGGTATCGAGTTCTTTTTCTAGTTTTCTGCTGTAGTTGGACATGGCGAAACAGCAGACGAAATAAATGCATGCCACAAAGATATAGGCCTCACTCGAGTATCCCATCCATTTCGGGTCGGTCAGTGTGGACTGGGTGGTCTTGAGCAGATCGTACAGGGCTATAATCACCACCAGTGAGGTATCTTTGAAGGCTGAAATCAGAATGGATACGGAAGGGGGGATTACAATTTTCAGGGCCTGGGGAAGAATAACCAGCCGCATGGTCTGAAAATAATTGAGCCCCAGTGATTCAGCGGCCTCATAGTGTCCTTTGTTGATTCCCTGCAAGCCGCCTCTGACAACTTCGGCGATGTACGCTGCGGTAAACAGGATAATGGCGATCTGGGCGCGCAGGATCTTGTTAATCACCACGCCTTCAGGCAGAAAGAGCGGGAAAACGACGGAGGACATAAACAACAGACTGATCAGCGGTACACCGCGAATCAGTTCGATATAGACCACACAGAAAGAGCGGATGACAGGCATCCTGCATTGCCGGCCAAGTGCCAGGAGAATTCCTACCGGATAGGCGGCGGCAAGACCGAAAACAGAGAGCAGCAATGTGAGCGGAAGTCCGCCCCAGTTGTCTGTTTCAACAGATTCAAGGCCGAAAAGCCCGCCTTTAAGCAGGACGCCCATGATAAAAAGACCGGCTGTCCAGATGTAAAGCAGTTTCATGTTCCACCGTTTTCTGTTCTGGCTGAAAAAGAGCAGCAGAACAAGAATGACGATGGCCAGCAAGGGCCGCCATTGTAGATTATGTGGATAAAATCCGAAAAGGATGAATCTGATATTGGCAGTGACCACAGACCAGCAGGCTCCGGACGATTCGCTGCAGGTCCCGCTGACGGGGGCCCAGTTTGCATGAAGAAAAGCCCAGTTGATAAACGGCGGAACGACTTTGTACAGACCGTAAAGCACAAAAAGAGTGAGTGCCGAGTTTATCCAGCCGTTGAACAGGTGGGCCCTTGACCAGCCGACTATGCCGATGTTTGTTTTCGGTGGTTTGATTGTTGCGGACGCGGTTTCAATCTTGCTCATCTTAACGCTCTACCAGTTTGATTTTTTTGTTGTACCAGTTCATGAACGCAGAGGTGGAGAGACTGAAGATCAGGTAGACGATCATTATCAATCCGACGCCCTCGATAGCCTGGCCGGTCTGGTTGATGGTGGTGCCGGCCACTGAAACAAAGTCAGGATAACCGATGGCTACCGCCAGCGAGCTGTTTTTCGTCAGATTGAGCATCTGAGAGGTCAGCGGCGGAACAATAACACGAAGGGCCTGGGGAAGAATAACCAGATTCAGAACCTGGCCGGGTTTAAGGCCGATGGAAACGGCAGCTTCCTGTTGCCCTTTACTGACCGACTGAATTCCTGCGCGGACAATTTCTGCAACAAAGGCAGCGGTATACAGAACAAGTCCTAGCAACAGGGCCGTAAATTCAGGTGTAACTGTTACTCCGCCTTTAAAATTGAATCCTTTTAACACCGGTGTGTTCATTGCTGTTGGTGCTCCGCCAAGCAGCCATGCCAGCAGCGGCAGACCGATGACCATGGCTGTAATAATCTTGCCGGTTGGCAGAGATTTTCCAGTGGTATCCTGGCGGCGATGAGCCCATTTTTTCAGTATGATCCCGGCAATGATTGCTACGATAAGTGCTGTAAGGGCGGCTAAATAAGCCGGATGGTATTCGGGTACACCGAAAACCAGCCCCCGGTTACTGAGAAATACTCCGGTAACTGGGTTTAATGCCTGCTTGGGAGCCGGAAGAATTTCATAGAAGAAGGCGTACCAGAAAAACAGCTGCAGAAGAACGGGAATATCCTGAAATAATTCGATGTAGCTGGCTGAAAGCTTTGACACCAGCCAGTTGGATGAGAGTCTTGCTATGCCGATAATCGTTCCGAGAATAACCGTCAGGACAATTCCTATGAAAGAGACAATCAGGGTATTGATAAAACCGACCAGCAGTGCTTTGCCGTAAGAATCGGCGGCAGAATAATCGAGCACCGACTCACCGATTTCAAAAGCGGCTTCTTTGTGAAGAAAGCCGAAACCGGTTGAAATTGATTGACGTTCTAAGTTGGCGAGGGTGTTACTGATCAGGTAGTAGCTCAAGAGAGCCACGCCAAGAACGGTAAAAATCTGATAAAGCAGTGCCCTTTTCTCAGGGTCACGAAGAAAAGGAATTTTTTCCGAAGAAGCTGTATCCATGGTATCCGCTAAATTCGGTGCCCGGAAAGGGTAACATTCCGGGCACAAGGGTGTTTCAGGTGAGGTTTACTTAAATGGAGGAGTGTACATCAAACCGCCATTGGTCCAGAGAGCGTTCAGGCCTCTTTCAATCATGAGCGGGGTGTTAACGCCTACGTTACGTTCAAAAACCTCGCCGTAGTTACCAACGAGTTTGATGATGTTGTATGCCCATTCTTCTGAAAGACCAAGAGCCTTTCCGTTGCCTGGGGAAACGCCTAAGAAACGCTGGATTTTAGGATCAGCACTTGCTTTCATTTCATCTACGTTGGCAGAAGTAATTCCAAGTTCTTCAGCTTCGATCATGGCCATAACAGAGTAGTTAACAATGTCAAACCACTGATCATCTCCGTGACGAACTGCAGGAGCAAGAGGCTCTTTGGAAATAATTTCAGGAAGAATGGTATAACCCTGAGGATTCGGAGCAACGGCTCTGATACCTGCAAGCTGGGAAGCATCGGAGGTCATTACATCGCAGCGGCCTGCGAAAAATGCCTTTGAAAGTTCAGCGGTAGATTCGATAACAACCGGCTTCATGGTCATTTTCTGAACGCGGAAATAATCGGCCACATTCTGCTCGGTGGTGGTTCCCGGAAGAACACAAACGGTTGCACCGTCAAGTTCCTTGGCGCTTTTTATGCCAAGATCTTTGGAGATAAGGAAACCCTGGCCGTCATAGTAGTTAACATGAGCAAAGTTGAGACCAAGATCGGTATCGCGGCTCAGAGTCTGGGTAGCGTTACGGGAAAGCAGATCAATCTCTCCTGACTGGAGAGCTGTAAAACGGGTTTTAGCGGTAAGAGGGGTATATTTGATTTTGTCTGCATCACCGAAAACTGCAGCTGAAACAGCGCGGGCAGTATCGACATCAAGTCCTTTCCAAACTCCTTTTTCGTCAGGTTTACCGAATCCGAACAGGTCTCCGTTGACGCCAACCTGAATAAAACCTTTGGCTTTAACATCATCAAGAGTGCCGGCCATGCCAATACTGGCGGACAGACAAACGGAAGCCACGAGTGTAGGAACAACTTTGTTTAACAATTTCATCTACCTTTCTCCTTGGAATACGTTGATCATTTTCAGAGTGAAAACAGAGAACCTCGTTCACCCTGCCTTTTACGAACACATATTTAATGTAATTATATACGTTTGAAAATTTATATGACAGTTATTTCCCGCTGTGTCAAGGCTGCTCCGGGTTGATTCTGAAAAATGATGCATTTGCACATAATTGTTAATTTGAAAGGGCGTAAAATGTGCTTCTATACAAAAATGCAAAATGAAATCTGGGGAATAGCTGTCTCCCCATTTACAGCCCTGTCGAAAGCCTGCACACTAAAAACGATTGTATCTGAGAGGGGGTGATACCCCAGTCCAGAGTATATTTTCTGGTATTGAAAAAGTATATACCGAATCAGTTGAGATATCCACTTTCAGGTTGTGTAAGAAACGAAAAATATTTTGCCGGTTGCGGAATCTTTTTAACAGGCAGAAAACGACTGGAGACTTTTGCCCGACCCGGTCAGTGACACAATTGTTGTAACCGGGCTGGGCTGAATACTGCAGAAAGCTCTTATTCCCCGGCCAGGCTGAGCAAGATCTTTTCAGCTGTCACCGGCAGTGACCTGCATCTGACGCCGGTGGCGTTAAAGACTGCATCAGCAATGGCAGGCGGCGGTGTATTGATGACAACTTCACCAATGGATTTAGAGCCGAGTTTATGAGTGGGCTCATGGCTTGGTATAAAATAGACCTCTATATCACCAAGATCCTGTCTGGATGGAATTTTATATTCCATGAACGAATTGCTGGCAAGTCGGCCTTTGCCGCTGTACCTAACATCTTCAAACAGGCCCATACCGATACCCATGACGATGCCGCCTTCCACCTGGATCCTGGCCAGATTTTCGTTCAGCACAGTCCCGCAGTCGGTGACCGTGACATATTTAATCAGGTCACACTGTCCGGTCTCAAGATCGACTTCGACTTCAGCAAATCCCGCAACAAATGGTGGAGGGGAAGTTTTGCTGCCGAAGGTACCGATACTTATCAGCTGGTCTTTTCCTTCAAACGAACAGAGTTTTGCAGCAAGTTCGGCAAGACTCATTGTCCCCGATGGAGAGCTGAAAACACCCGCCTGGTATTCTACAGACTCAGTATCTGCTCCCAGCAGGCGTGCTGCAGCGGCGATCATCTTCTCCTTCAT
>QKIH01000052.1 GCA_003249645.1 Desulfobulbaceae bacterium
ATGACCTTCCGGCCCTTATCTTTTGCGACCGCAACAAGCTCTCGAAGCTCCTGTTCACTGAACTGGGGTTCTGTCTCTTTGCCGAAAAGATGCAGACTATTAAGCCCAGAATTCGCAAGCTTTACCACGTCGCCATCGCCATGGCTTCGCAGAAACACAGCCGCCAGACTTTCACTAAGGGCAACCTCTCTGCCGATGAGCCCTCCATAGCGACCCTTTCGGTGGTATGCTCTGCCGGCGCACTGCGCTGTTATTTCCGGATGCATGTCCTCACCTGTGCAGAAACTGTATGCACAGCCCCCTCTATCGCCGCCATCGCGAAACCCGAGAACACCATGGGAAAAGAGGTCAGAAACGTGCCGTCTAATCACAGGGGTAAGGTCCTCACAGCTAGCCGTGAGTTGAGCATTTCGACTATCTATCTGTTGTGGCAGACATGGATAGATGAAGGTGGCAATCAACAAGAGGAGGAAGAATTGTACAGGCAGAAAGGTCAATTATGTCCGCAGAGGAGTCGAGCAGATCCTTGTCGGTTGGCAGAATCGAAACGATCTGCCCCCCTGCTACGGTGAGCAGAACGCTTTCTTGAACAGGACCACCAAAACCGTCAATTAACCATCCGCATTTGATATATGACACAGCGCCCATATCGCCTCCGAGAATTAATCATTTTTATTTACCTCAATAAAGTAAGAAGCAAGTGCTTTTTTAACATCCCCAGCCTCTTTCCCGGAAAAGAGGTCTATCGAATTGATGCTCCCTGTCGCCCCACTGAGTATACACACCATTTACATTACGCATTCAGCTGAACAAATTAGCATTCGGCGTCTGTACCCATAAATGGTAGAGGCTATTCGTAATAGACTACTCATAATTGAATCATAGTTGCTATAATATCAAAAGCCAAAAGCGGACGTGGCCCCTTTCACCGGAGTCTGGCAACCTCTTTGGACTACTTATTAATGCTCACTGTAAAAGTCTCTCAAGAAGTCTGACAGTAAATAGATAAATAATCTTCTTGAGAAAATAGATAAGCCCAGGTATCACGTGACTGCTGATTCAACTATTTTTGACGAGGGTTAATAACAATGACAGAAGCAAAATTTTCATCCCTGCCTCTTTCCAAAGAGATGCTTCATAATCTGGATGAGCTCGGATATAAGGCGATGACTGCTGTTCAGGAACAGAGTCTGCCGCACGTGCTAAACGGTTTTGATGTACTTGCACAGGCTAAAACAGGCAGTGGAAAGACAGCCGCATTCGGTATCGGGCTGCTTCACAAACTGAACGTAAAGAAATTCAGGGTGCAGTCTCTTGTATTATGTCCAACCCGTGAATTGGCTGACCAGGTGGCTAAGGAATTACGCCGTTTGGCACGAGCGACCCATAATGTGAAGATTCTGACCATTTGCGGCGGTGTTGCTTTTGGCCCCCAGTACGGTTCGTTGTTACATGGGGCACATATAATTGTCGGAACTCCCGGTCGTATATTGAAGCACCTGGATAAGGGATATATGTCTTTAAAAGATTTAGAAATTCTTGTCCTGGATGAAGCTGATCGAATGCTCGATATGGGATTCAAGGATGAACTTGACCAGGTCATAGCCCATGCTCCTGAAGTACGTCAAACCCTGCTTTTTTCAGCCACCTTTCCAGACAGAATCAAAGAACTCAGCTCAACAATACAAAAAGAAGATGCTGTCAGTGTTGCAGCAATTTCTGAGGAACCGCCAAATGAGATTACAGAATATTTTTATCATATGACAAGCGATGATAAAATTGCTTGTTTAAAAAAGGTTGTCGCTCATCATGCTCCGCAGAATGCTTTAGTGTTCTGTAATACGAAGATAGAGTCCCAGGATATAGCTGATAAACTCGTAAGTTCAGATATCGACGCTCTTGCTCTGCATGGAGATCTGGAACAATATGAGCGAAATGATGTGCTTCTCAGGTTTATGAACAGCAGCTGTTCTGTACTGGTTGCAACGGATGTAGCGGCCAGAGGTATTGATATAGAAGATCTTGCACTGGTTGTAAATTATGACATTCCCCCAAACTATCAGACATATATACATCGTATCGGCAGGACGGGGCGAGCGGGTAAGGCCGGGGTTGCTGTGACCTTATATCTGGATCTCGACATCAGGCTCATGGAGCAGTATCGTAATGAAAGCCGGATCTTCGATAAGATCGACTCGTTGAGCAATGTCGACAATTTCACTTTGAAAGCACCCAATTCCACCCTTGTTATTGAAGGGGGAAAAAAAGACAAAATGCGGCCCGGAGATATTTTGGGCGCTTTAACCGGAGAAGCCGGGATACCCGTAAAATATATTGGGAAAATAGATCTTTACGATAGGCAGAGCTATGTTGCAATAGACAGGAGCATGATAAATAAGGCCTACACCCAGTTGAAAAAAAGAAAGATCAAGGGCAGACGTTTTCCTGTATGGATGCTGGGGCAAAAGAAACCTGCTGATATGAGCAATGTATGGGAAAAGAGTCGGCTCGTGAGATAAGCTGCTAGCGTATCGGGAGTAAAAAGAGAACACTCTCACTTGAGGATGTTCTCTTTTTAGCTGTACTTATGAGGCCCATGTCCAGATGAGGATTTTGCCCAAATGAGTCCCTCTTTTAATAAAAGATGCCCTGGCCTACCTGGAAAAAAGTTCGTCATATTCTCCATAGCCCTCTTCCTCAAGCTTATCCCTCGGGATGAAACGAAGTGATGCTGAATTTATGCAGTATCGCAATCCGGTTGGTTCGGGACCGTCATTGAAAACATGACCAAGATGAGAGTCGGCCCCCTTACTGCGAACCTCTGTTCTTGTCATAAAAAAGGATCTGTCACTTTTCTCAACGATGTTCCCGGGCACCAATGGTCTGGTAAAGCTTGGCCAGCCGGTTCCTGACTTGAATTTGTCCGTTGAACTGAAAAGAGGCTCGCCCGAGACGATATCCACATAAATTCCTTTTTTCTTATTATCCCAGTATTCGTTTTTAAAAGGAGGTTCCGTACCATCTTCCTGAGTCACATGGTACTGGAGTGGAGTTAATCTATCTTTCAGGCTTAAGGCTGCAGTTTCACCTGACAGATCGATCGTTACATCTTTCCAGTTGTCGTTGATAAAAGCATCACGACCGGAGCGGGAACGATAATACTTATACCTGAGTGGATTCTTTTTGTAATAATCCTGATGATACTCTTCAGCCTTCCAGAATCTGGGTGCAGCCAGGATAGGGGTTACAATGGGTTTGTCGAAAATACCGCTTGCTTTAAGTATTGATTTTGAGTTTTCCGCAATGCGCCTCTGCTCTTCATTGTATACGTAGATTGCAGAAATATATTCGTGACCTCTATCGACAAACTGGCCAACGGGATCGGTGGGGTTCACCTGCCGCCAAAAGGTATCAAGCAATTTCCCGTATGATATTTTTTGCGGATTATACAGTATCTGAACAACTTCTGTATGCCCGTTTCTGCCATAATCCTCGTATGTCGGGTTCTCTGTTGTGCCCCCTGCATACCCGGATGTAACCGAGACAACTCCGTCGAGAACAGCAAACGGTTTTACCATACACCAGAAACAGCCTCCGGCGAAAAGGGCACGCTCAGTATTCTCCCCCACTTCCATCTGCTTTGATGTAGTTTGCGTAAAAGATATACTCGAATAGAGCAGGACCGCAGCGCAAGCAATACCTAAAAAATACAGTTTCATTTCAGCCTCCATTCATTTCGCAAACCCGGTCTCAAACACCGGGTTATGGAGCACGCCGAATAAACGTTCCGGCCTGCTTCAGTTTTTCTTCCAGCTGATCAAGGCTTATCAGCTGAGGGTCATAAATCACGGTGTTTATTTCCTTAAAACCTCTCCAGCCGCTGGTCACCTCTATAACACCCGACTGCCCTTCCAGAGCAGCTTTTCCAACCGAATATCACCTGACGACAAAGGTGGCAGATGACAACTGAGAGGATTGCGCCATAAGCTGCGGGGAAAAAATCACAGCGGTCATAAGGAAAAGAACAGCAACAATTAGTTTCTTCATATTGTCCTCATAAAGCAGAATTGCTCCCGCTACATGGCCCCCGCGTCATCTTTCATCTTCTGATCCATCATCATGGAATCGTCTGACTGATCCATGGTGGAATGATCTTTCATCTCTTTCTTTTCCTCCATCATGGGTGTCTGCTTCATATCCATTTCAGACGGAGTTTTCTGGTTACTGCAGCCAATAATAAAAAACGCAGAAGTGATAAGGACAGCAAGGGTGATTACGATAGATTTTTTCATGACAGCCTCCCTTTTCCATTATTGGATCTCCGATGACCTGATATCATCGGGTTTACAGTAATGGTAAGAGGGCTGTGTAAAGGATGATCGAACAGAATGTAAAGATCAGGTAAAGATTGTTTTTTTATTCGGGCGGATGCCACTCAGGAAGGATAAATCGAATACAGGTTTCTTCAGGGGAGCTTTCAGCCGTAATTCTGCCCCGATGGGCTTCAATTAGCTCTTTAGTTATGCAAAGACCTATACCGGCTCCTCCGGCATCCCTTGAACGGGAACGATCGGTACGGAAAAAACGCTCGAAAATATAAGGGAGATCATCTGCTGGTATTTGTTCTGGTATTTGTTCGCCGCTATTGGCAAAAGCAACTTCAATACCCTCTTCTGTTTTCTTTGAGCCAATGGTAATCTTCCCTCCGGCAGGAGTGAATTTTCTACAGTTATCAAGAAGATTACGCACCGCCTGCAGAAATTTATCTCTATCGACAAAGGTCTGCTCAGCCTCTTCGCTGAACCGGAGTGTTAAAGAAATCTCTTTTTCCTTAAAGAATGGAATATAAAGAGGAAGAAGCGATTCAATCTCCTTTGAAATAGAAATTTTCTCCCGTTTAAGATAGTTTCTGGCTGCTTCTGCACGGGATAGCTGCTGCAGACTTTCCACCAGTCTCACGAGCCGCATAGTCTCAGACTCAAGCAGGGTAAACGTTTTGGCAGAAGGCTCTATGACGCCGTCTTTAACTGCTTCCAGGTACCCCCGTAAGTTGGTCAAAGGTGTGCGCAATTCATGGGCGACATCTGCCACCATGTTTTTTCTTAACTGTTCGATTTTATTAAGACTGTCGACCATCCCATTAAAAGATGTCCCTAATTCACCTACTTCATCGCCGGTGACTACATCGATTCTTGTGCTGAAATCTCCCGCTGCGATATGACGGGTAGCACTGGTCATCTGTGAAAGGGGCTTAAGCACCTTGCGCGTCAGCAGATAACTGAGAATGAAGGCGAGAACAAGGGCTGCAAGACTGGCCCAGAGAAGATAATGGTGAATCGAAGTGAGAAACATTCCATGGATTTCAGTAGGAGAAATCTCATACCGTTTCATCAATGCCATAAAATATCCAGCGGCGAGCTGATCGATAGCAAGCCAGATAACAAGGATAATAACTGTAATAACGGGAATATTGATCAGCAGCAGTTTCCATAGAAGCCTGTTCTTTATCATATTGCTAAATGCTCCCGATCTGAGAAGGCATAGCCGAATCCCCGCACAGTCATTATATATTGTGGAAGTGAAGGCTGTTTTTCGATTTTCTGCCGCAGTTTTCCAATATGAACATCCACGACACGATCAATAACAATCTCACCATCCTCATGGAGGACATCAAGAAGTTCATTACGTGAAAAGACCCGTCCGGGTGCCTTCATGAGCGTTGCAAGAAGCCTGTATTCCGAGGCCGTGAGACTGACTGGTTTACCCTCGCAAAGAACACGGTGTTTTGACAGATCAAGTTCAAGATCTCCATAGAATATAGAATCTTCAGTTTGAGGTGCAACCGGGTAAACTCTTCTGAGAATAGCTTTGACCCTGGCAACAAGTTCTCGCGGGCTGAAAGGTTTAACAAGATAATCGTCAGCACCAAGTGAGAGTCCTGTCACCCTGTCGATTTCTTCTTCTCTGGCCGTCAGCATCAGGATAGGAACATTTGAAAACGTCCTCACCTGTCGACAGACCTCCCAGCCATCAAGTTTCGGGAGCATGATATCCAAAATAATAAAACCCGGTTTAACAAGCCGTGCCTTACGCAGGGCCGCTTCGCCGTCTGCGGCTGTCTCTGTTACAAAACCCTCTTTTTCAAGATAGGTTTTCACCAGGGCGGCAGTGTTGATATCATCTTCAACAATCAGTATCGGATTTTTTCGATCATACATATCAGCCGGGGAGTTTGGTTTATTCTTTCTGCCATCATAAGCATATCAAAGGCATCTGTCAGTACAATGAACATACCATTAGCGTTAATGGAATAGATTGATATTCGATCTGTTGATAAAACAACTCAAATAGTAATATGCAGCAGGTTCAGATTAGACAGAGTTCAACGAGATATTGGATTACAGCCCTCTTTTAAGGTCAATCGTAGATTTGACTTTAAAATTAAAGCCATTATTATCGCCTAAAACCTGCTGCGAATAATCAACTCTTTAGCCTTCGTAAATCGTTTCTTTAAAAAAGGGCAAACCATAACAGGACGTTCTGTTGCGCAATAAGTGCGAGGTTTGCTGAACAAAAGGCGTTCTTTAAAGCAGTGAAGGGAGTTTGATCTTGACCATTGTTAGCCAACGTTCAAGCCGATAAATCTGCAGGCATGATAAACAGCAGCGGTTAACATCAGCAAAACAGTAGGGTAAAAAGTTAAGGCAAAGCCAAACGCTCTCGATGGTGCGCCTTTGTGATACCCTCTGAAAAAGCTGATACGACCGATTGCAAATGCCAGTGAACACAGTGGTATTGCTGATAACCAGGTGGCAGGCATGGTAAAACACCAGATGGTGTATGTACCAACGGTGATAGTAAGCTGTTCCAAGGTGTTTTGCAGGAGACTTTGGAAAATTACAGCTTGTTGCGAACCCTTTGTTAAACCGCTGCCGTCAATATCCTGAGGGCTGAAAAATCTAAATCCGGCAAGTCGTCCTATTGAGACAATTAATGTTATTGTCGGCAATATTATACTGAGCCCTAATATATTCATTCTGGAGTCAGATCCTTCAAGCCGGCCGTAATGAAAAGGGTTGATGACAACGGCTGCCATCAGGATGATAATCGAAACAAGCATGGCAGCAGCCATGCCGAAAAATACGCCTCTTTGCTTTTGAGTTAATTTCATTTGGTATTCCTGGGTTCCATACTGCACAGTAATTGTATGCAGGGTTTAGACCTCCATCTGCTCATATGTTTCACTTAGGTTGTCATTGCTGGAAATATGTCGGAAACAGTCAGCATTATGCATGCGACATACGATCAGCTCCCTATACAAAGTTATACATGTTAAGCACCCAAAAGCCAAACCGGTGGTGCAAAAGTTGAATAAACGACCACACGTAAAACGTGTGGCTTTTATTTTCGGCTAAAAGCCGGAAGTAAAAGTAGTGCAGCGCACGGAATACGTTTCAATGAGCAGCCTGCACCGTTTACGGTAAAACCTGCTGCGAATAATCAACAATCTCTTTCTCTCATTGTGGCCAGACAAATCCTTTCGGTTTCGATGGGCGGTAATGGAGTTGCAGCCCTTGTAAGAAAGTACGAAGAATCTGATCCTTACAGACACGATAGTTCTTGTGACCGGGTTTCCGGAAAAATGCACTTAATTCATGTTCGCTCATCTTAAATCCTGCCAGCTCCATAAGTTGTAAAATACCTTTTGAATCAAGGTTTAAGGCAATTTTTAATTTCAAAAAAACCATATTGTTATTCAACCGCGTTTCTGGTCTGCGCTGGACTCCGCTTTTCTTCCCCCTTCTCTCGTTAATCAGGCCGTCAAGAAAGAAAGCCATGTGATTATCATTGCATTTTTTAAAGGCCGGATCATCTTCCTGCTTCAGCCAGTCACTGACCTGACTGCGGGTCGCAGGATAATCCGCTGATTCAAATATGGAGATGATTTTAAAGTCACTGAAATCAAAAATGTAGCGTATCCTTCGTAATATATCGTTATTATTCATAATCGATCACAAATTAATTGAAGACAACAAGATAGCCATTTGATAGCTGATTGTTTGGCTGCTCAGGGTAGTTGATTGCAGGCCGCTGCACAATCTTTTGTGTTAAAGCCTGACCGTTTCACAACAGCATTACACTACGCCTAAAAGAATTTTAGCGATATCAAAAGTGACATCCTCTTCCGGTGAAGTGGTCATCCATTAAAAAGCCCCATCATTTATCACCTTCAAAACCAATCGTAAATCTGCCTCCTATATTCTATTTATTTTTAAGTTGCCGTTGGACAGCTCGAGGCAGTTTATGATGAAAAGAATCATGCAGAAAGGTCTTAAACTCTTCAAGCAGTCTTATTCTGCCAAGAAGATTATGATATTGACCTGATTCCTCCACTGTCCGCTCCAAGAGCTTTTGAGCTTCGAGAATGCGGTTATCTAAAATCGTATACAGTTGCAGAAGATAGCTGTGACTCATAATTATTCCGTATTTATTCCGAATAATATTTAAAATCATTAAGGTCAAAGTGCTCTTTCAAATAGTCCCTTAACCAATCAATTTCCTGCAGCTGCCCGTTTATAAAGTCCTCTTCTGTGATATCCCCACTGCTTTTTCTTTCTTCTGTGATATCCCCACTGCTTTTTCTTATTAATAGATGCTGACGTTTGGCAGAAAGAAAATCATGTATCTGTACAGAAAATTCATTAGGCATGTTTCCCTCTTTTTTTGGAATTTTTCATATGAGATGCAGCATTATCCGGCGACAAAATAATTACGAAGTAAAGGAGTCGATTCTTTCCTTGCAGCATATGACGTGGAATTTCTGGCCCCAAATAGGCGAGAATAAAAGAATATATAGAAGCATTCAAATAGTTTCCTATCAATAACCATCAAAGAAAGACTTGACTCCTTTTCCCCTTTTCAATCACTATCGGATTTTTTCGATCATGCATATTAACCGGGGAGTTTGGTTTATTCTTTCTTTCATCATAAGCATATGCAGGGCATCTGTCAGTACAATGAACAAGACATTAATGCTAAGTGACAATAGAATAGATTGTTATTTGATCCGTTGATAAAACAACTCCAATATTCATATGCATTAACTTCAAATCAAATAGATTTTGACAGAATATAGGATTTCCAGGACAACAGCAGAGTGAACAGAAAAATCAATTTAACCTTTGGCAATTAAATATATGTTCAATCAGTGCTGTCTCATAAATAAGTAAGGAAATACAGATAAATAAAGGCTCGGAGAGCTTCTTGTGTTATAATGAATTTGCGAAAAAACAATAAAATACAAGGAGATCCGAGCCGTGGCACACTATAACACAATCCTCCATCAATTGACCTCAATTTTTCCGAGACATGATTTTGAGAAACTTGCAAAAATACATCATCACGGACAGAAATTTCGTTCATTCAATCGTTGGA
>QKIH01000050.1 GCA_003249645.1 Desulfobulbaceae bacterium
ACGTTCTGTTGAGCCTGGAGACGCTTTCTGTCCCTTGGGAATGAAGGGACAGAAGAAGATAAACCGTTTTTTAAGTGATAAAAAGATTGAGAAATTAGACCGAAAAAACTACCCGATTCTGCTTTTCGAGGACAAAGTGCTTTGTGTCGTCGGCTTGCAGATAAATGAACTCTTTAAATATAACCAAACAACCAGAAATTATCTGATTATTCGCTGGACATCATACTGATATTTCACGATTTCTTTCGAAGAACGCGTTTATCACCAACGCGGATGGTAAGCCTGATCTTATCAAAATATTCCAGAATCGGAATCGAGAATTTACGGGTAAGACCGGAAAGGTTCTTAAACGCCGGAGCATCTATTTCGCCATGTTCCGTGATATGTTTCTGAACCTGTTCGGTCAGATTATTAAGAACTTCTGTATCATAATAGAGAGACTCATTTATTTTTACCAGCATCAAAAGATCCATCACTTCTTTAACAAGGTTTTCAGTATAGTCTGAAAACGATTCCATTGTTTCCTTGATGGTTGGGGTATATAAGCCTTTCTCTTTGTACCACTTTTCCAGATCTGCACGCAGTTGCTTTTCGTCAGCCTTTAATGCGACCTGATGACCGGCCATCCTGATAACAGACTCTTCCTGAGCGATTTCGCCGCCTTTCAGAAGCTTGTTAACGACGTAATTATACAGCCTGGTATTCAGATGCCTGCTCAGGCCCGTTCGAAGCTCTTCTCTTGAAATACCGGATTGCATCGGATTCTTCGAATGATACTGTTTCAGGCCATCGATAATCAGTTGCTCCATTTTAACTACGCTGGACTCTGAGACATAGATCTGATTCACAGTATCAATGATGACGATTTTCTTGTTTGAGAGTGTATCTGCAAGCGCTTTTTTCAGGTGTTTGCCAAAGAGCCCAAGGCGGATCCCCAGCTCATCAAAGCTTAGCCCTCTACTGCTCTCCTCAAGCAGGAAAATCGCTCTTTCCTCAAGCGTTCCGTTTGCAAGCGTATCAACTGCTTTTCTGTTGTATTCCCGGTCTTTTTCACTGACCCGCTTTCTTTTTGCAGGAGAGACATTTCCGCAAACCATTCCACCGCCGATGGTGGTTACAGGAGAATAACTACGGACGACATAGCAATCTCCAGGCCATACGGCCACAGGCTCTTCAAGAAGAAGCTGAATACTGGTTTCATCTCCGGGAATTATTTCGTCGCTTTCGAGAAGTGATATCCTGCCAAAGACCTCGACAGTTCCCAGATGTACTCTTACCCGTGCACGATGCTTCAATGGCTTTGAGTTAGAACCCAGATAAAGAAAACTGCAGTCAAGCATATAATTAGGCTCAAGGCTTCCAGGAGTTGCGACAACCATCCCGCGAGAGATACTCTGGGTTTCAACGCCCTGAAGATTTATCGCTGTCCTGTGACCGGCCTCAACCTCTTCCACAGCATTGGAATGCACCTGAATACCGCGGATTTTTGCAACTTCGTCACCGGGATAAATTCGCATATCCTCGCCAAGTACTGCTCGACCGGAAATTGACGTTCCGGTTACAACAGCACCAAAGCCCTTCATGGCAAAAATTCTGTCAACAGGAAGCCTGAACGGACCGAAAACCTCTTGGAAAATCTGCTCACGAACAAAGTCATCAAGAAGTTTTTTTACATCATCAATTCCTTCCCCAGTGATTGAAGATACCGGAATGATAGGTGAATCCTCTAGAAATGAGCCTTCAACAAACTGACGGATTTCATCCTGAACCATTTCGAGCCATTCTTCATCCACCATATCTTTCTTGGTGAGAACAACAAAACCCTGTTTCACTCCAAGCAGTTTACAGATTTCAAAATGCTCCTCAGTCTGCGGCATGATACCTTCGTCCGCAGCCACAATGAAAGCTAGAATATCCATACCGGTGACACCGGCGACCATGTTTCTGACAAACTTTTCGTGACCGGGCACATCAACGATGCCAAGACGATGTCCACAGGGAAGATCAAGATAGGCAAAACCCAGTTCAATGGTAATCCCCCGTTTTTTCTCTTCTTTTAAACGGTCAGTCTCAATTCCGGTCAAAGCCCGGACCAGACTGGTTTTACCATGATCAACGTGGCCTGCTGTCCCTAGTACTATTTCACGCATTGCTAATAATTACTCGCTGAATAAATCAAAGATAAGGGTTTCCCTGTTTTTCTTCACCTATGGTTGAAGAACTTCCTCCATAACCGTGTCCAGGCCATACAATCGTATTGTTTGGCAGAACAAACAGCTTTTCATTGATCGATTCGAGAAGTTGATTATGCGAACCGCCGGGAAAATCTGTTCTACCTATTCCGCCTGCAAAAAGGGTATCACCAGTAAAGAGATTTGGCGCATTATACAGACACATTCCGCCGGGAGTATGCCCTGGTGTATGAATAACGGCAAGTTTTTCGTTGCCGAGAATGATCGTATCGCCATCCTTAACAGTTATATCCGCTTTAGGCGAATGTTCAAGTCCAAGCACGGAGAAGAATTTGATGACCGCATCTTTTGAGAAAAACTGATCATCATCTTCGTGCATTATTATCTGGGCTCCGGTCTGCTCTTTCAGGATTCTGTTGCAGCAGACATGATCGGCATGACCATGGGTCGCGATGATATATTTCAATTCAAGACCGAGATTCTTTACCTCAGCAAGAATTTTCTCCTCATTGCCGCCAGGATCAATCACTGCCGCCTCTTTTGTTTCTTCACATCCGAGGATATAACAGCAAACCCCCATTCCGCCGACTATCAGTTGGTGAACAATCATATTTCTTTTTATGCAGTTCGGGACATATTGAATAATCAATATGTCACCGAAATTTACTTATTAACAGCTGCCGGAACCACAAGCACAGGAACCGCCGGCCATCTTGAGAGTAACAGGTGCGGCCACAGGTGGCAGACGATTCTCAATAGCATCGACAATTGTTTGAAATGCGGTAATTGCAGGACTGTCATTATCGGAAGACAGATACGGCGCACCGTCATCTCCGGCAACAACAACTTTAGGGTCCATCGGTACCCGGCCAAGGAATGGCAGTTCAAGTTCACGGGCTAATTGTTCACCACCGCCTGACTTGAATATGTCTACTGTCTGATTACAATGTGGACAGACAAAACCTGACATATTTTCTACAATCCCCGTGATCTCCATCTTCATGGTTTTACAGAAATTGATAGATTTTCTGACATCAGCAAGTGCCACTTTTTGAGGCGTGGTAACAACGACCGCTTTGGTATTCGGGATGGTCTGAGCAACAGAAAGCGGCTCATCGCCTGTGCCCGGAGGAGCATCGATAACCAGATAATCAAGATCACCCCAGTCAAAATCGGCAACGAATTGGCGAATAGCCTGAATCTTAAGCGGACCGCGCCAGATAATAGCCTCATCGCGATCGTGCATGAGATATTCAAGCGACACAACTTTAAGATTCTCTGAATAAGCAAGTGGTTCAACAAGCGAATCCGGTGTCTTCGGCGGTTGAATAACCCCTTTCAAATTAAGCATCCGCACAACATCAGGACCATGAATATCAACATCCATCAGACCAACTTTATGACCTCTCTTGGCAAGACCAAGTGCGAGGTTAACAGACACTGTAGATTTACCAACACCACCTTTACCGCTCATAACAAGAATTTTGTTTTTTATCTTGCCAAGAGATCTGGTAATTGCATTTTCCTGTTGAGCCTGCTGTGCCTGCTGAGATTCCTTTGTTGAACAAGAGCCTCCACTGCTTGAGCAGGAGCCTCCACATGAATCAGACATCTGTTTTCCTCCTATAGAAAAAAAATCGAATAAATGGAATTTGTTCAATATCTCCTGATGATAAATCCATTTTTTGAGACAATATATACTAGGGAAATATTGCAGAACACTACAGTAATCTTGTTTTCAGGAATTGCAATCCATTTCATCCGTGCATACGCAAACTATTTTCCGCCGATCTTTGCTAAAGCACTACGCTTTTCAGGGTTTTTGTTGCTTTCTCACTTCACTCGACTTAATATCTACATCTTTATGTACCACAGTTGCAAAACACTTCTGATTTGAATGTTGTCTCTCTGTAGCTCAAATGCATAAAAGTGTGTGATGATAATAGCTTGTAGACGGTTAGTCATGTCTGCTTTATTCGTTGTTTTTCATCGCTTTACACTCATTTTTTCATAATAAACTCAACGTGGAAGCACAATATGTTAGGCTGGTTTAAAAGAAAACTGAAAAAGTCGAAAGACGAACCTTCATCGTCGGTTGAAGAGCAGGTAATAGCATCACCCGAAGAGGAGCTTGCTGAACTCACTCAGGAAGAAAGTGAAGTGATCGGGCAAGAAGGTTCCCCCTTTTCTGATGAAGAAACATTTACGGAACAGGTTCAGCAGGATTCCTCTGAAGACCACGAACCAGAAAACATTTTGACAGAAGAACCTGAGGACTTTGCTGTTCACACGAGCAAAGAGCAGAAAACTTCTGCCGATGAAGATTCTTCATCCTCTGAACTTTCTGAAGAAGACCTCGCTTGCGATAGCGAAATTGAAGAACCTGAGGAACGGGCTGAAGAAGAGCAACCAGTTGCCGATTACAAGATCAAAGTTCGCCGCGAAAATGAGCCGTTTTCAACTCCAGAACCTAAAAAAGCGGGCCTTTTTAAACGGCTCTCTGAAAAACTGAGCCGAACTCGGGAGTCTTTCACTTACCAGATCGACAGCCTGTTTCTCGGCAAAAAAGTTATCGACGAAGATCTGCTTGATGAGCTTGAAGAAATCCTGATTACTGCCGATATCGGCATCACTATTACTCAGGAACTCCTTGAACATGCCCGAAGAAAAGTAAAGCGCAATGAACTCAGTGATCCTGAATCGTTGAAACAGGTCCTGAAAAAGAAGATCAAGCAATATATCGTCGAGCACGACAAGCCTGCCGAGCTCGTTATGCCTGCCAAAGGCCCCTTTGTCATCATGGTGGTCGGTGTAAACGGCGTCGGCAAAACAACCACCATCGGCAAAATAGCCCATAAGTTTATTCAGTCAGGTCAGTCGGTACTGCTCGTTGCAGGAGACACCTTCCGCGCTGCTGCTGTTTCCCAGCTTACCATCTGGGCAGAACGTAATGGCGTCGATATAGTCTCTAAAGAAAATGCCGACCCGTCTTCGGTTGCATTTGATGCCATGGCTAAAGCACAGTCTGGAAACTATGATGTTGTTCTGGTTGACACGGCAGGCCGTCTCCACACCCAGGAGAACCTCATGGATGAACTCAAGAAAATTAAAAGGGTCATCGGCAAACAACTTCCTGGCGCACCCCATGAGGTCATGCTGGTCATTGATGCAACGACCGGTCAAAATGGTGTAAGCCAGGCGAAACTCTTTGATGCGGCAGTTGATATCACCGGCATCACCCTGACCAAACTGGACGGCACCGCTAAAGGCGGCATCGTAGCCAATATAGCCAAAGAGATGAAGACTCCAATCCGATTCATCGGCATAGGTGAACAGATAGATGATTTGCGTGACTTTAATGCCGACGAATTCATCGAAGCTCTCTTTCAAAGTAAACAATAATAAACAGCTAACAGCATTATGGAATACCGTACACAGCAGCAGCCGGGTTGCGGCGGCTGCCTTCTCATCGCCCTTTTATTTGTTTTTATCACCGGTGGCGCCCCTGCAATGATTAATTTTCTCGGCTGGCTTTTCTTCTCCGGCCTTGCAGGTATTTTTCTCTTTATTGCAATTTTCTGGGGTTTTTCTTTCTGGCTGCAGAAAAAGGTCTCGATCTACGAATCTTCACAAACTGAGAGCCACAACCGCTTTGTCTATCTGCTTGTTCAGATACTGGTTCATATCGCTAAAATAGACGGCAATGTCAGCAAGGAAGAAATCACAACCATACAGAATTTCTTTCAATATAATCTGAGATACAATCAAACCCAGATGAGCTGGGTGAAGAACCTCATTAAAGACGCCATGTCTGAAACACAGCCGCTGAACGTTCTGCTGCAGGAGTTTAAATCAAACTTTGCTTACGAACCGAGGCTTATTCTCATCGAGCTGATTTTTCAGATAATTCATACCAAATCACCAATTCCTCAAAATGAGGTAAAGGTTGCCCGGGAAATTGCAGCCTTCCTGCAGATCTCTGACTACGACCTGCGAACCATCGAGGCAAAATATAACTACAGACAGCATCAGAGTCAGGCAAATTCTGCCAATACGGCTTCCAAGCACTATGCAACTCTCGGTCTTGAACCCGGTGCAACAAAAGAGGAAATCAAGAAAGCTTATCGTAAATTGAGTATGCAATATCATCCCGACAAGGTAAGACACCTTGGTGAGGAATTCAGAAGTGTTGCAGAAGAAAAGATGAAAGATATCAACGTGGCATACGATTTTCTGAGCAAAAATTAAAGCAGCAAACATCAAGGAGTAACAATATGTCTGTTTCAAAGAAAATGAGTGCTTTTGCTGAAAAATCATCATGGATCAGGAAGATGTTCGAAGAGGGTGCCAAAATGAAGGCACAATATGGTGCGGAGAATGTTTTTGACTTCAGTCTCGGCAATCCAGACCTTCCTCCTCCGGCTGAATTTGATCAGGTAATCCAAAGGATTGTATCCGACTCTCCGGCAGGCAGTCATGCCTATATGCCCAATGGCGGCTACCCTTGGGTTCGTGAGGCTGTGGCAAAGCGCATGTCGAAGGAACAGGGTGTTGAAATTGACGCCGCAGACATGCTGATGACCTGCGGTGCCGCAGGGGCCATCAATATCACCATGAAGGCGTTGCTTGATCCCGGTGACGAAGTCATCCTGCTTGCCCCTTATTTTGTCGAGTACAACTTCTATGTCGACAATCACGGCGGCGTATGCAAAGTCGTCAACACAGACAGCGAATTCAATCTTGATTTTAAAGCAATAGAAGAGGCTATTACTGAAAAAACCAAAGCTGTTATCATCAACTCGCCGAACAACCCTACCGGGCAGATATATTCAAAGGAATCACTTCAACAGCTTGGCGATCTGCTCCGTTACATCGGTGAACAGTACGCAACGACAATTTATCTGATTTCCGATGAACCGTACCGCAAAATTGTCTTTGGTGATAATACCGTTCCGGGTATTTTCCCTGCCTACAGAAATTCGATTGTTCTTTCATCCTATTCCAAAGACCTGTCACTGCCGGGTGAAAGGATTGGATACCTGGCTGTCCACCCTGAGATAAACGAAAAAGCTTTACTGCTTAATGCTCTTACCATGGCCAACCGGATTCTTGGCTTTGTCAATGCACCTGCACTGATGCAGAGAGTGGTCGCAGAACTGCAGGATGCCACAGTGGACAATACTATCTATGAAAGAAGAAGAAACACCTTCTGCAAGATTCTGAGCGATGCGGGTTTTGACTTCATCCCGCCAAAAGGTGCGCTTTATATTTTCCCTAAAACTCCGATAGAAGATGATGTCGAGTTCTGCAGAATTCTTCAGGATGAAAAAATACTGGCGGTACCCGGACGCGGTTTCGGCGCGCCGGGTTATATTCGACTTGCCTTCTGTGTTGAAGACGCCGTTATTGAAGCGGCAGCAAAACCTTTTGCCAGAGCCTTTGCCAAAGCGATTGCATAAGCCGTTACAGATGAACAAAAAAAGGGGGCCCTTTTCAAAAGGCCCCCTTTTTTTATTTCTTTTTCTTGTCCCGCTGCTCGGATTTGTCTTTAAAAATCAGCTGAATCGGCACTTTATCCAATTCCAGTCCATCTCTGAATTTATTCGTTAAATAGCGTTTATACGAGAAATGGACCCCTTTATAACTGTTTGTCATGATGACAAAACGCGGCGGCTTTGAGCCGATCTGAGATGAGTAATAGAACTTGAGTCGTTTGTTCTTGTATATCGGCGGCGAATGTTCTGCGACGGCATCTCTAAGAAGATTATTGATTGCTGAAGTTGGAAACTTAGCACTGTATTGTCTGTAAACGGCACCGATTGTCGGAAAGAGACGTTTTATACCATATCCGGTGAGAGCAGATACCCTGAGCAAGGGAGCAAAACCGACAAACGGTACTGCCAGGGCAATTTCTCCCATGAGCTGTTCCTGCCTCTTTTTATCGTCTTTGATCAGATCCCATTTATTGACCATGAGAATCAGCGCCCTACCCTGATCCTGTGTGTACCCGATGACTGTCGCATCCTGCTCTGTGATCCCTTCTTCGGCATCAATGAGAACTACAGCAACGTCACAGCGTTCAAGAGCACCAAGAGCTTTCAGGATAGAAAATTTTTCTATCTTCTCTTTGGTCTTCCCTTTCCGGCGAATACCTGCTGTATCAATCAGGTAATAACTATACTTTCCGTGGGTGAGCAGGGTATCAACAGAATCGCGTGTCGTTCCGGAAACATTCGACACAACCATCCTTTCTTCTCCCAAAATCCTGTTTATCATAGAGGATTTTCCGACATTGGGGCGACCGAAGAACGCAACACGCACCGTTCCTTCCGGCAGATCTTCTTCTACGGGGCCTGTTTCAATGGTCTCACAGAGATCATCCAGCAGGGTCTGAAAACCGTAGTTATGTTCCGCGGAAATTGCCCACAGCTTGTCAACTCCCAATTCATAAAACTGCGAGATCAGTTCTACTTCCTGTTCAGGACCGTCTACCTTGTTCACGACATGAAAAATCGGCTTTTCCGTTTTTCTGAGGATATTTACCACCTCATAATCAGCAGGAGTCAGGCCTTGTCTTCCATCCATCAGAAACAGGATGATATCGGCCTCATCAATGGCCGCCATCGCCTGATTTCTGATATGATCGACCATGATATCTTCAGGGTTATCATCAATACCGCCGGTATCAACCAGCATAAATGACTTCTCATCCCAGGTGACACGTTCATAATGTCGATCCCTGGTAACACCGGGCGTCGGGTCAACCAGAGCCTTTCTTGATTTTGTAATACGGTTGAACAGGGTTGATTTCCCGACATTGGGCCGACCAACCAGTGCAACAATTGTTCTACTTTCAGTTTGCATATTTCCACCTCATAAGAGGATTAATTTTCGCCTAAAATCTGTTTTATTCGCTCCAGGCTCTGATCGACTGTCCGGCGCAAAATAGTAAACTGCTGCAACTCAGTATACATCAAAAGAGTCTGAAGGTTTAGCAGTGCCGGAATAATATATTGTTTAAAAAACGTTTTTTTGCGCACTTTATAAAGAAATGAAAACGCGCCGGCGATCTGCAGATTACGCTGTAATGCAAGATATGGATATGTTTTTTCAAACTCCCTGCAATCACCAGTTAAATATCTGCCAAGCTGCTGCACATAGTATTTATAGAGAGCAGTCTTTGTCTCCTGAGTAAGATCAGCATAAGGATCATTTAACAGTGAAGCAAGATCATAGCCGGGCGGCCCTATTCTTCCTCCCTGAAAATCAATAAACGTGATCTGCTCACCACGAAGCATAATATTGCGTGATTGAAAATCGCGGTGCAGAAAACAGCGCATCCCGCCGCTCCCGGCATTTTCCGCTATCAACTCAAACTCACGATCAAGGCCCTCAGGGCTGACCATGCCAATCAAATCATTAAGGCAGGCTCGTTCAAAATAACGCGATTCTCTTTCAATCATCAAGCCCCGATCATACTCCTGGGTGTCCCAGCACCACTTAACATCGAAGCCGACAGCCCCTTCAAACTGCATATATACCAGCTTGTCGACGACGTTTTGATACGCTGACAAGTCATCATTTTCTTCAATCTGCAGATGATCGTACAGGCGTTGATCACCAAGATCTTCCATCATGACCATGCCGCTGGCAGAATCAAAACCATGGATTTTCGGTACAGCTGCACCCCGTTCGTAAAGGTGGCACCCAATCTTGTGGACGGCATTAGCCTCAAGATGGGCCGCTTCACTGTTATCCCCAGGAAATACTGTAAGACAAATAGATTCAGTTTCTTTTACTACCCGAAAAAAACGTCTGGTTGACCCGTCGGCGGCAATTGCATTAAAACTGATACTGCCGGTATCTTCGGAATCGATACCGAGATATTTACGCACTCCCTCTTTCATTGCCGAAACGAGCATGTCCATATCTTCTCTCACCCGACCACAATGGTGTTGCTATACGATGAATTCTCAGGGACGACGACATTATCCCAGACAACTGCATTTCTAAGAGACGCTCCGGACTCAACCGTAACATTATCGCCAAGCACGCACCAGCCTTCGATAACCGCTGACGAATCGATATGCACATTTTCACCTGTGTAAACCAAGCCATCCTGTTTCTTCACCAATTCAGGTAGCCGATAAACATCTCCAGCGAGAATATCCCGGTTCAAAGCAAGATAATCAGCAGCCGTTCCCATATCTGTCCAGAAGCAATCCGTTGTATCGTAAACACCGATTTTAATCTTATCCTGCAACAATCCTCTATAAAGGTCTATTATACATGAATATTCTTCATCGATAATTCGATCAAGTATTTCCGGATTGATCACATGAACGCCTGTAAAGGCTCGTTTGGTACAATTCTGCTCACCGGTACTAAACCCGCACACTTCACCATCTTTCACGTCCACCGTATTGAAGCGGGGATAGTCGTGCATTGCAAGCGTCACCCCGGAATCAGAATTCAGATGATACCGGTAAAACCCGGCCAAATCAATTTCATGGTAGATGTCACCGTTGGTCAACAGCAGCGGCTGATCAGTTAGGTTTTTCATCGCACGCCTGACACCACCGCCGGTTCCGAGGATTGTGTCTTCCTGCTGAACTATAACCCCTTCAATATCAGCCACCGCCTCAACAATCTGATCACGGAGATGGTGACAGTTAACAATAATCGTCTCTGCCCCATAGCGACGCAGCATTTCAATAGTACACTTCAGTAATGGCTTATTGAGAACAGGAAAAAGCGGCTTTGGACGATATTGAGTATAAGGATGCAACCGGGTGCCAAACCCGGCGGCAAGGATCATTGCCTGCATATCAGAAAAAAGTTAATTGTGTTAAGACGTACTGTTTAAATACAGAGCTTACCGTCGCCGTTTTCATGCAGACCGACGACAACAATCCCGGCCGCATCTGCTTCCTGCACAACTTTCTCACGGTCAAAAAGAAGTGACTGTCCTGCTTCAACGGCTAGTACGGAACCTTTGACGCTTTTCAGGGTCTCTATTGTCTTGAGTCCGGTTGCAGGGAGATCAAAACGAAAATCCTGACCGGGCTTTCTCACTTTGACCACAACAGCCTTTTCTTTTGCCAGCTGACCTCCACGCAGGATTGCCGCATCGGTTCCTTCGATTGCTTCAACCGCAACAACAGAACAATCTCGTACAACAACGCACTGACCGATATCGAGCTGGCCGATTGCCTTGGCATTCATCCATCCGAACTGAATATCCTTCAGCTGATCTTTTGATGGTTTCTTCTTGGTCAGCACACCCTGAGGAAATAGAAGATGCTGAAGATAAAGCGTCGATTCAAGGACTTTGATACCTTCTTTTTCAAGGCTTTCGGCAACAGCACGTAATATTGCATCATCCTGCTTGATATCAATCTTATTCCATAAGGTGAGCCCTTTAAGATCAGGCAGGATGTCACGAAATATTTTTGTTTTCGTAATCGTCCCAAGGAATACCGTTTCTGCAACATCATGCTGTTTGAAAAACTTGATGATCTTGCCAAGCTGGCCAAGCTTTACCCAGCAGGAATAATCTGCGGCCGCAATAACTTCGTCGGCGGTCTCTCCCCTATGCCCGATTACAGCTATTTTCCTGCCTGCTTTTCTGGCTGCGTCTATAAAGAGGGTGGGGAACTGTCCCCCACCGGCTATAATACCTATGGGTTGTGTATCAGCAGACATCATTAATCTTCGGTAGTTCTTTTCACAACACCGCGTTTTGAACTTTCAAAGAAACGTACCAGCTCCATAACTTCTTCACAGTCGCCAAGTTCATTTTTTGCCTGCTCGATAGCATCTTTCATCAGCAGATTCGGAGAACGGAAAATAATTTTGAATGCATCTTCAAGCTTATTGATAGTCTCTCTGGTGAAACCGTTTCTTTTCAGCCCAACTTTGTTGATACCGCTGATTCTCGTTCTGTTTCTGGTCCCTGCAAGAATAACATAGGGAGGTACATCGAGGCTGATTCCGGACACCCCGCCGATATAGGCAAACGGACCTATCCTGCAGAACTGATGTATAGCAACAAGTCCGCCTATTGAGGCTCGGGTGCCGACTTCAACATGTCCGGCAAGCGTTGCCACGTTAGCCATAATTACATGGTCTGCTATTTTGCAGTCATGGGCAACATGGGTGTAGGCCATCAGCAGATTATCATTGCCGATACTGGTCACACCGGCACCATGCGGAGTGCCGCGATGAATTGAGGCATATTCCCTGATCTGATTGTTGTTGCCGATATGCAGCTCAGTCGGCTCACCGTTGTAACTCAAATCCTGTGGCGGTCCACCGACCACGGCAAAGGAGCCGATATAGTTATTCTCGCCGATCGTAGTCGGGCCGGAGACAACGGCATGTGCTTCAACCCTGGTGTTGGCACCAATCTTCACACCTGCTTCTATTACAGAGTAAGGACCAACAATTACGGTTGAATCAAGTTCAGCTTTTGGGTCTACAACGGCTGTTGAGTGAATGTTCATGATGTTTTTCAAATGTTTTATGATTGGTTCAATAAACCGGCAAATTAGAATCGGCCTGTTTACAGAATATGGATCAATAGCGCAAGGAAATTCTCCTCAATTAGGCGAATTTCCATCCTTGTTATGAAAATGATGCCATCAGCTCAGCTTCTGCAGCAAGTATATCATCGACATAGGCCTTTCCGGTCATCACCATGATCCCGCGCTTCTGTTTGATAAGCTCAAGCTTCATAACCACCTGATCGCCCGGAACAACAACTTTTCTGAATCTTGCCTTGTCGATTCCTGCAAAATAGAGCAATTTTTTGCCTATGTTTTCAGGTTGTGAGTAAAATGCCATGATTCCGCCTACCTGAGCCATACCTTCAAGGATAAGCACACCGGGCATCACCGGTCTTTCCGGAAAATGTCCCTGGAAAAATGGCTCATTAATGGTGACATTCTTGATGCCGACAATATCCTTGCCCAAATTGATCGAGAGAATCCGGTCAACCATAACAAAAGGATATCGGTGCGGCAGCAGTTTTAAAATTTCAAGAATATCAATGCTGTCCGGTACTTGTATTTCGCTCATAAACACCACTCCTTAACGTGTTTCATCTATCTGATTTTTTAAATCCTCAAGTTCTTTTCTTAAACTGCGGATTTCTTTTCTCATTTCAGGCAGCCTGCCAAATGTCGCAGTTGCTTTCCCCCACTCTTTTATAGGCAATGCGGGAGCGCCTCCGACAACTGAACCTGCTGGAAGATCGGTGTGCACAGCTCCCCTTGCAGCAACCATGACACCATCACCAAGGGTGACATGACCTGCGGAGGCGGACTGTCCGCCCATAACAACATTGCGACCAAGTATTGTCGAACCGGCAAGACCTACCTGTGCAACAATAATTGAGTTTTCACCAATGATAACATTGTGCCCGATTTGTACCTGGTTGTCGATCTTTGCACCGGATTTCACCATGGTAACACCGAATGTCGCCCGATCAACACAGCAATTTGCTCCAATTTCAACATCATCACCGATTTCAACAATACCAACCTGGGGACGTTTATAATGAAAACCTTTTCCATCCGTGGCATAGCCGAATCCGTCGCTGCCGATTACTGTGCCCGGGTGAAGAACAACTTTGTTTCCCAGCAGACTACCTTCAGCAATTGTCACATTGGCCTTGATCACACAATCATCTCCGATATGGACATCGTCACCAATGAACACGCCGGCTTCAATTGTCGTCCTTTCACCAATGCTGACATTTTCGCCAATCACAACATACGGACCCACAGTAATCTCTTCAGGCAAATCGACACTTTCAGCAACAACCGCTGAAGGATGTACCCCCTTGGCAATAAAATCTGTGGCAAGGAAAAAGGCATGAATAATCGCAGAGCCAAGATACGGATCCTTCACCTTAATAACATCCATATCAGGATTTTCCACCGACATCGGTACCAGAAGAGCAGAGGCATTCGTTAAATTGCGGAGTTCATTACCCTTCACTTTGGTAACGAAACTCACCTCTCCTTCCTGGGCCTGTTCGATGGAATTAAGGGCAGATATGACAAGGGAGCCATCGCCAATCACTTCACCATCAACCATCTTTGAAAGTTCTTCAAGAGTTACCCTTTTCATCTGCGCTCCTTATGCACTATATAAAAGAAATTTCCGGCGAATCTCTTCAAAACCGTTCAGTTCATCATGCCACTGCTGTTCAAGCTCAGCTATACTTACACCATTTTCAATTTTTTTTCTCAGCATACGATCACCGAGAATCAGATCCATGGGTAATTTTTCAAACTCATATTCATACGGCGGCTGCTTATAGGCAAAATTTTCGTCACCATACAGCATGGCTGCCTGGTACAGGGCTAGACTGGTTCTGTACGGTTTAAACAGTTTTCTGTCCGTTACATGCAAGAAATACCCCTTGCACGACTTTCCTGCCCATTTTCCAGAAGTCGGTTCAAAGATGATCGGCCTGAAATAACAACCAGGAAGAGAAGTCTTCGCCAGATGGGCAGTAATGCTTTCAAGCTCCCAGGCGGGTGCTCCAACCAGTTCAAACGGACGCGTCGTCCCCCTGCCCTCGGATACGTTGGTTCCTTCCCACAGGACCTGACCGGGATAGACTACTGCAGTATCAGCACACGGCATATTGGGAGAGGGATGAGCCCAGACAAGACCGGTCTCTTCATAATACATTGATCTGTTCCAGCCGGACATCTCAATAATTTTTAAATCAGCCTTATTTCCCAGCTGATCATTCATATAGAGTCCAAGCTCACCAAGAGTCATTCCATGACGCATAGGAAGAGGAAACAGACCGACAAAAGAGGTGTAATCTTTTCGTAAAATGTTTCCTTCAATCTCTATTCCACCAATAGGATTTGGCCTATCAAGAATCACCACCTCTACATCAAAGAGCGCAGCGGCTTCAAGACAGTATGCCACCGTATACATAAAGGTATAGACCCGTGTTCCGACATCAACCAGGTCGATGAGCAATACATCGATCTGCTCAAACATTTCCTTGGTCGGCTTTCTGGTCTGACCATAGAGACTGTAAACAGGAAGTGATGTTGCAGAGTCCAATGAATGATCGGATTCGATCATGTTATCCTGCTTTTCAGCAAAGAATCCGTGCTGAGGAGAAAAAAGCAGCTTCAGATCATCACCGAAACATTCTTTCAACCTGTCCTTTGCATAGTGATACTGCTGATCGGTAGATGCCTGATTAGAGAGAAGCCCTAAACGCCTGCCTCTATACTGCTGCTGTAAATCCGACTCCTGCAGCAGTCTATCAAGCCCTGTTTTTACTTTCATCATATCAGGACTATTCCACCGTCACGCTTTTCGCGAGGTTTCTCGGCTGATCAACATCACAACCCCTCATTGTTGCAATCTCATACGACAAGAGCTGGGCAGGGATGGTGTAGAGGATAGGGTTCATCTCATCGTGCACCTTCGGCAGATAAATGATAGCATCCGTGATGGTGTTCAGGTGTTTGTCTCCTTCAGTACCGATAAGAATAATACGCCCCTGCCGTGCTTTTATTTCTTCAACATTTGAAATTGTCTTCTGATATAAATCATCCTGCGGAGCAATTGCCAGTACCGGCATCTTGTTATCAATTAATGCTATAGGCCCATGTTTCAACTCGCCTGCGGCATAACCTTCAGCGTGAATATAGGAAATTTCCTTAAGCTTTAAAGCACCTTCAAGGGCAATCGGAAAATTGACCCCGCGGCCGACAAAGAGAAAATCGCTGCAATCGTAATAACCTTCTATCAACTGGGCTATCTGCTCCTGAAGCACGGGGAGCAGTTCTTCAATTACACGGGCAATATCAATCAGAGCGGCAGCAAGTTCTAGTTTTTTCTCTGTTTCAAGCGTTCCCCGTTTTTCACCAAGGAAAATGGTGAATAAAAAGAACGCTGCAAGCTGGGAAGTGAAAGCCTTTGTTGAAGCAACGCCGATTTCAGGCCCGGCATGGGTATAGACAGTGCCATCAGCCTCTCTTGTCATGGTCGACCCGACAACATTGCAAATGGTGATCACTTTTGAGCCAAGCTGTTTCGCCAGCCTTATACCGGCCAAGGTGTCAGCCGTCTCGCCGGACTGGCTTATGGAAATGGTCAAAACCCTGTCATTGATCAACAGATTCCTGTATCTGAATTCAGAAGCAATATCGACATCGACAGGGATTTTGGCATATTTCTCGATCCAGTATTTTGCAACCAGTGCCGTGTGCCATGAAGTACCGCAGGCAACCAGAAAGATTCGATCAATATTGCAGAAATCTTCATCAGAAAGATTAATTTCAGCAAGCGTAACCTCGCCTGTTTCCGGGTTAATCCTGCCGCTTATGGTATTTCTTATGGCCATCGGCTGTTCAAAGATCTCTTTAAGCATAAAATGCTTATAACCGGCCTTCTCTGCCATAGCAGCATTCCAGGTAATCGTTGTTGCTTCCTTTTGAACCCTGTTGCCCGAAACGCTGTCAAAGACCTGCATGTCATTTTCCTTGATAACGGCCATTTCACCGTCTTCGAGGAAGATCACCTGGTTGGTGTAGGGCAAAAGCGCAGGAATATCACTTGCTATATATCCTGCTCCGCTCTCATCAACCCCGAGAACAAGCGGGCTGTGTTTACGAACAGCAATCAATGTATCAGGCATCTGCGCCCAGAACAGACCAAACGCGTATGAGCCCTCTACTCTGGTCAGAGCCTGTTGCACTGCTGCAACAAGATCGTTTTCAAGATAATCCTCGATAAGGTGAACGAGTACTTCTGTGTCGGTCTGAGATTTAAAGACATGGCCCTTAGCCTGCAGTTCAAGACGAAGAGAATGATAATTTTCTATAATCCCGTTATGCACAAGCACCAGTTCACCGGTACAATCGGTGTGCGGATGGGCGTTTTCGGTAGTAGGAGCTCCATGAGTGGCCCAACGTGTGTGTCCAAGACCGATGTGAGAGGGTGCGATAATGGCATCATCTATCAGTGCTTCCAAGGCAGAAAGTTTTCCTTCACACCGGTATTTGATCAGCTTGCTGTCCTGATAATAAACTATCCCTGCGGAATCGTAACCGCGATATTCAAGCTTGCGCAAGCCTTCCAATATAACAGGTACGACACGTCGAGAGCCGACGTAACCGACTATTCCACACATAGCTAAGCTCCGTTTTTATCTGATTATGTTGATTTTTTTATTAAAGATGATCAATTTCTTTAAGGTTTTGAGAATAACACGGCTATTTTCTTCAATGCGAGTTTTTTCTTTAAACCTTCTGAAAAAACAGGTACCATTTGGCGAATTTGAAAGATTAACCTTTACATTAAATTGAAACAATGAGCGATAGAGAACGATTGAAACAGATTCTTCTGGAAAAATCATACAGAAAGGGCACTTTCACCCTCACTTCCGGAAAAACATCTGACTTTTACATAGACGGCAAACAAACCACCCTTTCTGCCGAAGGAGCATATCTCTGCGGCAAACTTCTTTTCGAACTGATCAAAAATAACGAGACGCCAATTGAAGCTGTTGGCGGCATGACTCTTGGTGCTGACCCGCTTGTAACAGCTGCATCCATCGTCAGTCACCTTGAAAACGCCCCCATCCCGGCATTTATCGTTCGTAAAGAGGCAAAAGGTCACGGAACCGGCAATTACATTGAAGGGCTGAAAAATATGCCTGAAGGTGCAACCGTTGCCCTGGTAGAAGATGTTGTTACCACCGGCGGTACTCTGCTTAAAGTTATTGATCGTGTTGAGAGTGCCGGCTTTAAAGTCGGTCTCGTCGTCACAGTAGTCGAACGTCAGGAAGGCGGCGAAAAAATCCTTGCTGATGCAGGCTATCCACTGAAAGCCATCTTTACCAAAGCAGAAATGCTTGCCTGATTATGAACTGTCCGGAATGCAAAGGTAAACTTGAAGTACATCGCATGTGTAGAAGAGTTCGCATGCGATGTACTGAGTGTCGGAAAGAATTTCAGATCCACGAAGTAGCCTCGGAGCTTGATCAGGAGACAGAAGAAATTTTAGAGCGCTATACTGCCATCATCTACGATTGAGCTTTTTTAGTCTTAAAAGCTTTTCCTCACAAAAAAAAGAGCCGTAATACTGGACAACTCTTCCCCGAAGCATTATATTTTAACAATTAAACGTAGCAAATATATATTTTTTTTCGGGGTTTGAGAGCATGGGTATGTCAGGGGAAAAAATACTCTCTGTAAAAGCGTTTGTAAATAATAGTGGAATCTCATCCATTTCCTGTCCTGCCTGCGGACTGGTGCGTGAAGCTTCCGTTGCTAAATTCCAAAATCAGAGACATGTGCTTTCAGTAAAGTGCAAGTGCGGGACCAACTTCAAGGTTCATCTTGAATTTCGCAAGTTTTTCAGAAAAAACACTGATCTGGAAGGGGTCTATACCATTTTACCACCCGACTCTGGCGGTGGTCTGGCACAGATAAAAAACATTTCAAGAAGCGGAATCGGCTTTTGTGTCAGTGGCAAACACACAATACAGACAGGCCAAAACGCCAAGGTAAAATTCACGCTGGATAACCGGAAAAGCACAACTCTTGATAAATTTGTCATAATTAAATCAGTAAATGACAATTACATCGGATGTGCCTTCATTGAGAATCAGGATTTTGAAAAGGAGCTTGGATTCTACCTCCAGCCTTAGTTTCCGCCGCTCATTCCGCTTGACGACAGAGCCTTGCGGATCTTCTGCTGAGCTGCTTCCAGAAACGGCTGCAGGGTGCTGGAGTCCAGCGCACTGATGGTGACGCCGTCTTTATCAAGATTTACCGGAAGCATCCCCTCAACCCTGTCTATCTTGTTGTAAACCTTTAGACACGGGATAGACTGCAGATCAAGTTCATTGAGTATCTTTTCAACGATGTTAATATGATCCACATAACATGGGTTTGAGACATCAATCACATGAACGAGCAGATCAGCCTCTTCGAGTTCTTCAAGAGTTGCCTTAAATGCCTGCATCAGTTCATCGGGCAGATCCCGGATAAAACCAACGGTATCTGTTATAATCACCTCAATATCTTCCGGAAACCGCAATCTTCTGCTGGTCGGATCAAGGGTGGCAAAAAGTTTATCTTCTGCAACGATATCACTATTGGTCAATATATTAAGCAGAGTCGATTTTCCTGCGTTGGTATAACCAACAAGCGAGAGGACAGGGAGGTCTTTCTTTCTTCTCTTCGATCTTCTTCTTGCCCTCTCATCACTGACCTGCCTGAGATCTTTGGCAAGCCTTGCCAACCTATCGTTTATGCGCCGCTTATCGATTTCAAGCTTGGTCTCACCCGGGCCTCTTGCGCCGATACCACCGGTTAAACGGGAGAGAGAATCATCTTTGGTGGTCAGATGAGGGATCATATATTTCAGCTGTGCCATTTCAACCTGCAATTTACCTTCACGGCTCATTGCCCGATGAGCAAAAATATCCAGAATGAGTTGGGTCCTGTCGATAACCCGCAGTTCAGTAAAATCGGTAATAGACCTGACTTGAGACGGGTTAAGCTCCTGGTTGAATATCAGCAGATTTGCATTTTTCTGCAGTGCAAGGATCATGATTTCGGCCAGTTTTCCTTTACCGAGAATCAAACGGGGATTAACATTTTTTCTTCGCTGCAGTACTGTATCCAGAACGGTGATATTATCTGATTTGGCCAGCTCAACAAGTTCATTAAGAGACTCATCGGCCCGAATTTTTGTTTCGGTTGAAACAGAGATCAGAATTGCCCGATCTTCTTTTAAATCAACCTCCTGACTTTGCGCAGTCCGGGAGAATTCGGCCTCAATTGCCGCAATAACAGCTTCTGCAGATTCGTTCTGATTGGCCGGATGAACCGGTTCCAGAAACTGCCAGTTTGCACCATCACCGCTATCCGGAATCAAGTGAACCGTGTACATCTTTTCAGGCAGTCCATCAGGCAGAACTTTAATGACTGACAACATATCAAGGCGGAGAAAAAGCAGATCCATCAAATCTTCATCACTGATATCTTCCATGGCGAGATGGGTATGAACAAGTCGCAAGCCCTTCAACCTGCCACCTGACGTACGAACTCCCGTCAGTTGCGGAATCATGATTCCACCAAAATCGCCGACAATGACTGCCTCGATTTTACCACTTCGATGAATGAGCAGGCCAAGCTGCCTGTTTATCTCAAGGGAAAGCTCTGACAAACTTCTCGCAAGGTCAGCACCGATAATCTGATGACGATCCACCCGCTTGCCGGCCAGCCGTTCAAGAGACTTCAGCTGCTGTTTTTTAAGACCTTCAGTTCTACCAAGTACAGTGCTAATATTCTCGCCTCCGGGATTTACCGTTTCCTATTTCTGATAATTTTGCACATTCGGATATCTTCTGCCGTAACCGAATGCCTTTGAAGTAACTTTAAGCCCCATTGGTGCCTGCTTGCGCTTATACTCATTGATCCGCACCCGTCTTAAGATATCTGTCACAACAGCCAGATCAAATCCTTTCTCCACGATCTGATCCTTTCCAAGTCCTTCTTCCAGATGCAGAGTTATGATCTGATCCAGAACCGCATATTCAGGAAGGTCATCCTGATCGACCTGATCTGGCTTCAACTCTGCGGAAGGCGCTTTGGTAATGGTATTTACAGGTATTCTTTCTTTTTCTTTATTAACAAAGCGGGCAAGTTCATAGACCAGTTGTTTCGGAACATCTGAGATAACAGCCAAACCGCCACTCATATCACCGTATAAGGTACAATACCCCACTGCCATTTCACTCTTGTTGCCCGTTGTCAACAGGAGGTTGCCAAACTTATTGGACAAGGCCATCAGTAGATTACCGCGAATTCTTGCCTGCAGATTCTGTTCCGTAAGGTCTTCACCGTAGCCGTCAAAAAGATCCGCAAGCGCGTGTTCAAACGAATTGAAAAGAGGTTCAATGGGTATCAGCTCAAACCTGCAGCCCAAATTTTCAGCCAGCTGTCTGGCATCATCAATAGAGCCCTGAGATGAATACTGAGAAGGCAGAGCAACCCCGAGAACATTCTCAGCTCCAAGCGCGTCAACGGCAAGTAAAGCGGTCAAAGCCGAATCAATTCCACCGGAAAGTCCTAGCACCGCTTTTGAAAATCCGCATTTTTTTACATAATCTCTCACACCCATAACAAGAGCCTGATAGACCTGCTCAACTTCAGACGAGGAAGTGAAATCAGCCTTCCGTTCACTCACTTCATCGAGTTCGAAAACTGTCATATCTTCTTCAAAAGAGTTCAGGGCCACGCTCAGTTCACCCTTTGCATCGACCACCATTGACGATCCGTCGAACAACAGTGAATCCTGGCCGCCAACCTGGTTGATATAGGCAAGAGTGGCATTATACTTTTTGCACAGATTGGAAAAAATGGACCGGCGGGTTGCGAGCTTGCCTTTCTGAAACGGTGACGCAGAGATGTTTATCAGCAGATCAATCGGAGTCTTTTCATCCGATGCGCGACGAAAAATTTCCTGCACCGGATCGCAATCATATTCTTTCACCTCGTCAAACCAGATATCTTCACAGATGGTTACTGCCAACCGTTTGCCGTCTTTTTCTATAAACGGTGCAGGTGAGCCTTCTTCAAAATACCGTTTTTCATCAAACACGTCATAGGACGGCAGGAGCTGTTTATGAATAATCTGTTTAATTTCGTTGTTATCGATATAAAAAGCGGAATTAAAGAGTTTTTTCCCTTCTCCTTTATTTCGCTCGACCCCGCCGACAATAATACTGATCGGCGGCAGATCTTTCACCAGAGAATCTAAAGCTTGCTTCTGATCATCGATAAATGAACTGCGTTCAAGCAGATCCTGCGGCGGATATCCGGAAACAGCAAGCTCAGAAAATATCACCAGATCAGCATCCTCTTGATGCGCTTTCCGGGAAAATGCTTTAATTTTGCTGCAGTTATATGCAAAATCTCCGATAATCGGATTAATCTGAGCTATCGCTATCTTCACAATCTTCCTCCGCTTTTACTCAGAACGCGTTTTCTTTCTCTGAAATTTATATACCGCACGATTATGTTCTCTCAGAGTTTTTGAGAAATAATGGCTCCCGTCATTCTGTGACACGAAATAGAGATAATCATGTTTTTCAGGATTGAGTGCCGCAGCAATCGACTCCCTGCCGGGATTACAGATCGGTGTCGGCGGCAAGCCATCAATAATATACGTATTGTAGGGATGATGCGTTTTTAAATCTTTTTTGGTGATCGTACCACTGTATTCCTCAAGGCCGTATATCACTGTCGGATCAGACTGCAGCCTCATACCGCACTCCAGCCTGTTGGCAAACACCCCTGCGATCTTGGGCCGTTCACTGCTGTTCCCGCTCTCTTTTTCAATAATCGAGGCCAGTATTATTGTTTCTGCATTTTCCTGCGGCACAAATTTTTTCTGTACCAGAGAAGACCACTCTTTTTGAAAATGATGCACCATCATGGTGATTATTTTTTTTGCATCGACATCATCCCGTGTGAAAAAATATGTTTCCGGGAAAAGATAACCTTCAAGGCTTTTAAGACCGGTCAAGCCAAGAGAACTGATGAATTGAGGATCATGAGCAAGAGAGACAAACTCCTTTTCATTACACCACCCGTCATCAGAGCAGAATATTTTTGCCACCTCTTTTATATTTTTCCCTTCAGGTATTGTTACAGAATGCTGAATAGGTTGTGCGGAGGCCAGGGTATCAATAACGATTCCAGGACGCTGACCGGTAGAAAGAAGAAATTCTCCCGCCTGAAGTTTTGACGCCTTTCCCTTTAGCCGGGTTAAAATCTGAAAGCGGATATCTTTCTTGATGAGTTTCTGCTGCGCAAGAATATCAGCAATTTCTCTGACGGAGCTGCCTTTGGGAATAATAACCGTAACCGTATCATTCTTTTGACTCGGTGCCGGAGTGAACACATAACTGAGATACCAGCTTCCAAAGGCGACTAGCCCCAGGATGACAAAAAGGGTTGCCCAAAGGACAACCCTTTTTCTTTTGCTGCCGGAAGGTGAAGAACCATAAGATGCAGTCTGCTGCATAGATAAAACTTATTTCTTTTTCTTTGCTACAGCAGGTTCAGCTTCAGCAAATGCAATTTTCACCACCTGATCCATGCTCTTCACAGGGAAAAACTGCATTTTCGAGCGGATATCTTTCGGAATTTCAATAAGATCTGTCTTATTCAATTCTGGAATAATGACCTTGTCAATTCCTGCACGTAAGGCTGCCAATGCTTTTTCTTTTAGTCCGCCGATAGGCAGCACCCTGCCCCTCAGAGTTACCTCGCCGGTCATGGCCAGTTTAGAAACCGGAACTTTTTGCGTAATTGCCGAATAGAGCGCGGTAGCCATGGTTATGCCGGCAGAAGGTCCATCCTTTGGAATAGCACCAGCCGGTACATGGATATGAAGATCATGCTTATCGAAATAATCTTCCTCAAGATTCAGCTGTTTTGAACGGCTTCTGCAATATGTCAAGGCAGCCTGTGCAGACTCCTTCATCACATCGCCCAGTTGTCCGGTCAAGGTCAGTCGGCCTTTACCCGGCATAAGATTGACTTCAATCTGCAGGATCTCTCCGCCGATTTCGGTCCAGGCAAGGCCGGTAACCAGACCAGGCTGTTCAAGGCGATTTATTTCCGCTTCTGGAATGGCCTTTGGCGGCCCGAGATATTTAGCCAAAGTTCTTTCAGAAATCGCATATGGTCCACGGCCGCCTTCTGCTATTTTCCTAGCTACTTTTCTGCAGAGTTTGCCAATCTCACGCTCCAAATTACGAAGCCCTGCTTCTTGCGTGTAATGTGTGATGACATACGTAATTGTTTCATCATCAATGCTCAGATGCGAGGCCTTGATACCGTTTTCCTTAATCTGTCTTGGAAGCAGATATTTATTGACGATAACGAGCTTCTCTTCAAGGGTGTATCCTGAAAGCCTAATAACCTCCATCCTGTCCATGAGCGGCCCAGGAATAGTGTGAGTCATGTTGGCAGTAGTGATAAACAACACCTTCGAAAGATCAAACGGCAGATTCAGGTAGTGATCTGAAAACTCGTCATTCTGCTCAGGATCAAGCACCTCGAGCAGAGCTGAAGATGGATCGCCGCGGTAATCCGCGCCAATTTTATCAATTTCATCCATCATGAAAATGGGGTTATTGGATCCGGCAGTTTTCAGCCCCTGAATAATACGGCCCGGCATAGCTCCGATATATGTCCGTCTATGGCCACGGATTTCAGCTTCATCACGCATGCCGCCAAGGGAAAGACGATGAAAATTTCTTCCCATTGCGCGTGCAATTGACTGGCCAAGTGATGTCTTGCCTACACCTGGAGGACCGACAAAACACAGGATCGGACCTTTAGTCGAATCGTTGAGTTTTCTCACTGCAAGGTATTCAAGAATACGCTCCTTAACCGAATCAAGACCATAGTGATCTTCATCAAGAACTTCTTTCGCTTTAACCAGATCAAGCATATCCTTGGTGGATTTCTTCCATGGCAGGTCGAGAATCCAGTCGATATAACCGCGAATAATAGTGGCCTCTGAAGAATCGGGATGCATCATGTCCATGCGTTCAATCTGTTTTTTCGCTTCTTTACGAACAGATTTAGGCATTTTGGTTTTCTTCAGTTTCTTGATCAGGTCTTCAATTTCCTGGCTCCGGTCATCGGTATCGCCGAGTTCCTTCTGTAAGGCATGAAGCTGTTCACGAAGGAAATACTCGCGTTGAGAACGGCTCATCTCTTCTTTGGCATCGTTTTGAATCTTTGCCTGGACAGTCGAGACCTCAAGCTCTTTGGTCAGAAAATTATTGACCAGTTTCAGTCTTTCAACCGGGTCACTTTCCTCTAGAATCGCCTGACTTTCTTCTATTTTCAGCCTCAGATTGGAACCAACCAGATCAGCAAGCCGACCGGGTTCTTCGATGTTATTGATGATCATCATCAGATCAGCAGAGAGAATACCGCGAAGCGACATGATTTTTTCCGTCTGCTCACGAACGCTTCTCATGAGAGCTTCCGTTTCAACGGAAACATCTACCGCCTCCAGATCTTCAATAACCTCAACACTTACCTGATAGGACGGTTCTGTCCTGATAAACTCTTTTATCCGGGCTTTTGACATCGCCTGAACCAGAACCTTCAATCTGCCGTCAGGCAGTTTCAAGGTTCTCATCACCATGCAGACCATGCCAACCTTATAGAGATCTTCTATATCAGGATTATCCTTGGTCGCATTCTTCTGGGTAACCAGCATGATAAGCTTATTCGAGTCAAGCGCCTCATTAACAGCTTCTACGGAACCTGGTCGTCCAACGAACAGAGGAATTATCATGTAGTTGAAAACTACCACATCCCTTACCGCCATCATGGGTAATATTTCAGGAATTTCGACATCCTCATTGGAGAAGTCGTCCATTCCTATGCTCAACGTATCGTTAAAATCCACTAAAACCTCCTGAAAAAGCTCATATTGGAATCATCTGGATATGATGAAAAATTTGTCTGAATCACCCCTCAAAACAACTCAGGGTTCTTTTTATAATCGTATATTTGAAAAAGTCAGCGAAAAACTAAACATTACAAGGATTGAAGTCAAGATAACATTATAATGGATATTCAATAATTCATTGATTTTTCCTTGATCTAAAACTTCTTTTACACCATATTGTTTTTCATCTTTTTTCCAACTTCATAATGACGCCTTTTTACAGGAGAAGATTATGCTTTCAGCAAAGAGTTTTTTCTCTCTGGATGATTTTCCCCAAGCGGAAATATTTTCAGAGGACGGATATGTCTGGGATGGGTTGAACAACCTCAAGTCGTATATGGATTCTTATGAATATCCCAAAATGCTCTCAACATATCTCAACCTTCAGGGACGGCCTGTTGAAGAGACTTTAATCTTCTGGCACAATCAGATTCTCTGCTCGTGCAACACCGAAATAACCCTAGGTGATACGAACAAAGGCGGGCTCACGGTCGTTCGCAACGGCAAGGAGCTCGAAGGCGCTTCTGTAATTATGGCCGGAGCTATCCTGCTCGGCAATCAGATTGCAATCGGTGAGGGGGTGCTGATTGAAGGCGGGGCAACGATAAAATCACCTGCTATTATCGGTGACTGCACCGAAGTGAGACAAGGCGCCTACATGCGCGGCTACACGCTGATTGGCAAACGATGTGTCGTCGGCCATACAACAGAAGTGAAGCATTCGATTTTCCTTAACGATGCAAAGGCCGGCCACTTTAACTATCTTGGCGACTCTATCCTTGGCAACAATGCTAACCTTGGTGCCGGCACCAAATTTGCCAATCTCAGGTTTTTAAGCGGCACTGTCAAAATCAAAACTGAAAATGAAATAATAGATACAGGAAGAAAAAAATTCGGCGCTATACTGGGGGATAACGCTCAAACCGGCTGTAACTCGGTGACCAATCCAGGCACCCTGCTTGGCCCCAAAAGCATGCTTCTGCCCAATGTAACTGCGCCATCAGGTTTTCATCCTGCCCAATCGGTCATCAAACAATAACGAAGAGGAAGTAATGACAATTATCAATTCGGAAGACTTTATCAGCTCCATTGCAGAAAGCCTGCAATATATATCCTATTATCACCCCATCGATTTTGTCGAGGCCATGCATGGCGCATACAAAAGGGAGAAGAATCAGGCCGCCAAGGATGCGATCGGACAGATCCTGATCAACTCCAAGATGTGTGCGATCGGCAAACGGCCAATCTGTCAGGATACCGGTATTGTCAATGCCTTCGTTAAGGTCGGCCAGGATTGCCGGTTTGACACCAAGCAAACCATTCAGGAAATGGTTGATGAAGGTGCAAGGCGCGCTTATTCAACACCTGAAAATCCATTGAGAAAATCTGTCGTCACACCACCGTACGGCAATAGAAAAAATACCAGAGACAACGCCCCGGCTGTTGTCTACACTGAAATCGTTCCCGGTGACACCATAGAAATCCATATTGCTGCCAAAGGCGGCGGCTCTGAGAACAAGAGTAAGTTTGTTACCCTTACACCTAACGACAACATCGTTGAGTGGGTGAAAAAGACCGTTCCTGCCATGGGTGCCGGCTGGTGCCCTCCGGGTATTGTCGGCATCGGTATCGGTGGAACGGTAGAGAAGTCGATGCTGCTGGCCAAAGAGTCCTTAATGGCTCCGGTTGATATGCCCGAAATTATTGAACGTGGGCCGAAAAACGACACGGAAGCCCTGAGGCTTGAAATCTATAATGCCATCAACGAGCTTGGTATCGGGGCCCAGGGTCTTGGCGGACTGACCACGGTCCTTGATGTCAAGATCATGGAATACCCTACCCACGCCGCATCACTTCCTGTCTCCATGATTCCTAACTGTGCTGCTACCCGTCACATCCATTTTACACTGGATGGCAGCGGCCCTGCAGAATTCACCCCGCCTTCGCTTGATCAATGGCCGGATATTTCACTTGAAGCCGGAGACGATGTCAAACGCGTTTCTTTAGATGGCATCAGCAAAGAAGAAATCGCCAATTGGAAAAGTGGTGAAACCCTGCTGTTAAACGGCAAGATCCTCACCGGTCGTGATGCTGCTCATAAACGAATCCAGGAATACCTTGAAGCAGGCAAAGAACTGCCCGGTGGAGTCGACTTCAATGGCAGATTCATATATTATGTCGGACCAGTTGATCCGGTTGGCGATGAAGCTGTCGGACCAGCTGGACCTACAACATCCACCAGAATGGATAAATACAGCTCCATGATGCTCAAAGATGCAGGTCTTTTCGGGATGATCGGCAAATCCGAACGTGGTGATGCGACCATTGAAATCATTCGTGAAAACGGCTCTGTCTACCTCATGGCGGTTGGTGGTGCAGCATACCTTGTTTCCAAGGCAATCAAAAAATCACGGGTCGTGGCTTTTGAAGATCTCGGTATGGAAGCAATTTATGAATTTGAGGTAGAAGACATGCCGGTTACCGTTGCAGTTGACAGCAGAGGTGAGGCTGTTCACAAAACCGGCCCTGCTTTCTGGCAGCAGGAAATCAAGAAAATGAAAGCATAATTGCAGTGTAACCTGAGGGAGATATTTCTCTCTCAGGTTATTTTTCACTCAGGTCCTTCACCCGACGTATAATAGTAAGAGCCGTAGTGTCGGCTATACGGGGTTCAGTTACAAGAACCATTGTGTTACCCGGGTTTGCTTTTTCGACCCTCTCTCCTTTATCACCAATCATATCAACCAAAATCACTTGTTGATCCTTGCCGTCACGCCCCATTACAGTGAGTTCTTCTTTCAAAAAAAGCGTATTTCGAATTTCAACTTTCACACCCTGTTCATCCTCACCGGTTATAACTGCAACCGGCTCCATAAACTGCTCTGCACGGGAGGATTCATAGAGCATATCTGAAGCATTGGGCGGGGTGAGAAAGAAGTTTTCCGTCACCCCTCTGGTACCAAGCTTCTGCAGTTCATCATAGAGATGCTCCGGCAGCCTGATTAAGGCAGGATCGTTCCATGCATTTTCCGGCAGTTCGGCAAGATAATCAAGCGCCGCACGATAGACCCGAACCACACCGCCGACATAGAAAATCGATTTCATCCGCCCTTCTATCTTCAACGAATCAACTCCGGCCGCAACCAGCTGCGGAAGGACCTGCAGCAGACAAAGATCCTTCGAGTTGAAGATGTAGGTTCCATACTGGTCTTCTTCTACCGGAAAATATTCGCCTGGTCTTTTCTCTTCCATCAGGGAATAGGAAAAACGGCATGGATGAGAACACGCCCCCTGATTTGCATCACGGCTGGTCATATAGTTTGAAAGCATGCAACGCCCTGAATAAGAGATACATAAAGCACCATGAACGAAGACTTCCAGCTCCTTTGCCGTATTCTGCCTGATCTCTGTAATTTCTTTAAATGAGAGTTCCCGGGCTAGATTAATCCGCGAAACACCCTGTTCAAACCAGAATGCAGCTGAATGTGAATTGGTGATATTTGCCTGGGTAGAAAGATGAACCGGCAACTGCGGAACAATCTTTTTCACGAAATGCAGAACACCGGGGTCTGCGACAATAACACCGTCAACACCTATTGCGGCAATCTCGGTCAGATATGTATCCAATCCTGCAAAATCACGATTATGGGCAAAGATATTTGTCGTGACATAAACCTGCACATTATGTTCATGGGCAAATTTCACCCCTTCTGCCATCTGTTCTAAAGAAAAATTACCGGCCTTTGCCCGTAAGCCGAAGGTTTTTCCACCGAGATAAACAGCGTCTGCACCGTAATGGACTGCCGTTTTCAGTTTTTCAAGATTGCCTGCCGGTGCAAGAAGTTCAGGTATTTTTATGGTCTTTCTGGTCATGGGATTGCTACTTTATTTTTCACTGCCGGTAATGTATTTTGAATAATACATTTTTGATACTTTAAGAAAAAATTCAGCTTATAGGATAAGCTGCTTTACCATACAAGCAATCTGTGAAAAAGAAAAATATCGCCATCGCAATGAGTGGAGGGGTCGATTCCACAGCCTGTGCTCTCATGCTCAAAGATCAAGTCGAGGTTTCCGGCTTTTTCATGAATATAGGCCAACCCGATTTTGAGGCCCAGCAATTACGGGTTCAGGAAATTGCTGACCGGCTTGAAATCAGACTGTCTGTAATTGACCTGCGAAAGGCCTTTAACGATCTGGTATTACGCTACTTCAGTGACAGCTATAAACACGGCTTAACCCCCAATCCCTGTGTCATCTGTAACCGCAAAGTCAAGTTCGGCCTTTTTGCCCAGACAATGCTGCAGACCGGCGTAGAACTTATCGCAACCGGTCATTATGCAATACTCGACAAAATCGGCAGCCGCTTTATCCTCAAACAGGGCGTAGACCCCGTAAAAGACCAGTCATACTTTCTTTGCCGCCTTAACCAGCAGCAGCTTTCACGTTTTCTTTTTCCTCTCGGTTCGTATGAAAAAAAAGAAATATATGCTTTCGTCAAAGAAAGAGGTTTTACTGACTTTGAAGGAAAAGAAAGCCAGGATGTCTGCTTTTTAAAAGATGTAAAAGTTGGCGAATTTCTCGAACAACTTGAACCATTGATGAAGGGTGAAGGATATATTGTCACCGCCGAGGGCAGAATTCTCGGCCGCCATAAGGGGCTTCATCACTACACCATCGGCCAGCGCAAGGGCCTGGGAATTTCTGACGTTACGCCCTATTATGTGACTAAACTCGATGCCGCGGCCAACCGGGTCATAATCGGGAAAAATGAAGATCTTCTCAAAAACACTCTTGACGTAAATGATATGCACTGGTTGTCAGACGAAAATCCTGATTTATCAAGAGAATATCTGGTCCGCATCCGGTACACCCATAGAGGCACAATGGCGACCATAAAACAAACGGCAGCCGACAACTGGGCCATACACTTTGTCTCTCCACAACGTGCCGTCACCCCAGGGCAGTTCGCTGTTATCTACGATGGAGACATCCTCATCGGATCAGGAGTTATCCAGCGGTAATGAGCAAGAAATTCCACACTATCACCCTTGGCTGCAAGGTAAATCAGTTTGAATCCGCCGCCTTTGTCTCGGAGCTTGAAGAACTCGGTCATCAACAGGTTTCGGCTAGTACAGATGCCGATATCATCATTATCAATACCTGCGCAGTAACTGCAAAAGGCGGCTCACAGTCACGCAATGCCGTTAGAAAATGCGCCAGAGAAAACTCTGATGCCTCAATTGTAATAACAGGATGCTACTCTCAGCTCGACAGCGAGCTGCTCAATGATATAGACGAACTGCAGGGCAGGAAGGTCCTGTTTGTTGGAAACGACGAAAAAGAATTTCTCGTTTCACGCGCTCTTTCTGACAGTTACCAGAACAAGCTGCCACAACTTGAAGATATGCGAAAGATCAGGACTTTCGGCAATCTGCAGGTAAACGCTTTTGCAAACCGAACCCGGGCCTACCTCAAAGTTCAGGATGGATGCAACAGTTTCTGCAGCTACTGCATCGTTCCTTACACAAGAGGCAGAAGCAGAAGCCTGCCGATGGAGGAGGTGATTTCTCAGGCAGAGCGTTTCATAAAAAACGGCCACAAGGAAATTGTACTTACCGGCATCCATGTCGGCAACTATGGAACTGATCTTCAGGAATCCGAGACTATTGTCTCTCTCATTGAAAAATTGTGCAGCTTGTTTCCCGATACCAGAATCAGACTCAGCTCCATTGAACCGATGGAGATTGATAATAAGCTTTTAAGCCTCTTCTCCAGGCATGACAATTTTCAGAGCCATCTGCACATCCCCCTTCAAGGCGGTGACGACGATATCCTTGACAGGATGGGAAGAAAATACACAACCGCAGAATTCCGTTCCATTATAAATGCATGTCACGAGATCAAACCGGATATGTGTATCGGAATTGATGTTCTTGCCGGTTTTCCCGGTGAGGATGAGGCCAGTTTTGAACGCACCCGCAATTTTCTGCAGGAACTCGACTACACTTATCTTCATGTCTTCCCCTACTCTATCAGACCTGGGACTCCCGCTGCCCGATTCAAAAATCAGGTCCCAAAGCATATTAAAGATGAACGAGTGGAGGTCCTTCGTGAAATAAGTGAAGCCAAAAAGAAAGACTTCTGCCTGAAGCACATAGACGAGATACGCCCGGTTCTTATCGAAGGGTCAAGAGATAAGAAAGGAAGATTAAAAGGATTTACAGATAATTATATCCCTGTTTTAATAGCTGGCGAAAATCAGCTGATTCACACCGTTCAACAGGTTCGACTGGTAAAATGGGAAAGCAACTCAATCGTTGGAGAAATATGTCGGTATGATAGGTGAAATAATCGCCATAGGCAATGAACTGACCAGCGGCAGAATTCATAATACAACAAGCGGCTTTGCAGCAAGGCATCTTTTTGAAGCAGGTTACGATATTCATGCAATGCACACCATTGGTGACTCTCCACTATTAATAGGCGAGGCTCTGCAGCGTGCATTGCGACATGTCGACTTTATCATCGTCACCGGTGGACTGGGGGCAACCGATGATGATCTCACCAATGAGGCGGTTTCAAAAGCATTAAACAGGCCAACCCTGCCTAATTTTGAAATACTTTCACTGATCAGAGACAAACTGGTTGAATTGTCTTCTAAAGAATCAAGCCGACTTGAAAAACTGGCATGGCTTCCTGAAGGGGCAAACCCGCTCAACCCGGGAGCCAAGATGTCGGGTTATATGCTGGTTCATGATGAGAAACCCATTTTTTTTCTGCCGGGTGTTCCAAGCCAGATGCAGAAGCTTCTCGTCGAAGATGTTATGCCCCAGCTTGCGACCTGGCCGTCAGGAAAAAAGCTCTCGACCATGCAGAAACTTTTTAAGATATTCAACCTTACTGAAGTTGAAGTCAATCAGCGCATCTCATCACTTGATCTGCCTGACAATGTACAGATTGGTTACTACCCTGTTTTTCCCGAAGTGCATCTCTCCCTCACAGTCCGGGACCATTCTCCGGAGCGGTTAGAAGAATCATTTCAATACAGCAGTGAACTGATCCGTGAAGCGTTAAGCCCTGCTGTTTTCGGTTATGATCGTGAAAGTATGGAACTTGTCGTTGGAAGACTGCTCAAAAAGGCAGGGATGCAGCTGGCTACAGCAGAATCATGCACAGGTGGGCTGATATCGCATAAATTAACGACAATTCCTGGATCTTCATCGTATTTTTTAGGAGGTGTCACCTCGTACGCCAACAGCCTGAAAATGTCTCTACTCAACGTCGCCGAAGCTGACCTGATCAATTACGGTGCGGTCAGTGAACAGGTCGCAAGAACCATGGCTGATTCGATAAAAAAAATAACAGGTGCAGAAATTGGTGTCAGTGTGACAGGTATTGCAGGACCTGACGGGGGAAGTGCTGCAAAGCCTGTAGGTACAGTCTTCATAGGCCTTGCAACACCGGAAGACACGACGATCCATGAGTATCATTTTTCCGGTGACAGGCATCAGATTCAGGAGATAACAACACAAACAGCACTTGACCTAATCAGATCATATTTGTTAGTAAACAAGTTCGACTCTTTGCATTAAGTCATTTTTCCTATTACATCAATTCATATCACTCCACCTTATTTCAGGGAGATACAACATTATGGCAACAGCTAAGACAACTGACAGAGCGAGCAGTGTGGATAATGCTATCAATCAGATCCAGAGACAGTTCGGTAAAGGTTCGATCATGCGTCTCGGCACCCAGGAAACCGAACGCATACCTGTCATTCCAACAGGCGCACTAAGTGTTGATCTTGCTCTTGGTGTCGGTGGTTTTCCACGCGGCAGGATAACCGAGATCTTCGGTCCTGAGTCGTCCGGTAAGACAACGCTTGCCCTTCATGCAGTTGCTGAAGCACAAAGACGGGGCGGAGCTGCTGCATTCATTGACGCAGAGCATGCACTTGATACCAGCTACGCAGCACGTCTTGGCGTGGATATCGATAACCTTCTTGTTTCACAGCCAGACTATGGCGAGCAAGCTCTTGAAATAGCCGAAATTCTCATTCGTTCCGGCGGTGTTGATGTTATTGTTATCGACTCCGTTGCAGCGCTTGTTCCAAAAGCCGAGATTGACGGTAACGTCGGTGATTCGCACGTTGGTCTGCAGGCAAGACTGATGTCGCAGGCTATGAGAAAATTTACGGGTGTATTGAACCGTTCAAACACCGTACTGATTTTCATTAACCAAATCCGTATGAAGATCGGTGTCATGTTCGGCAATCCTGAAACAACCACTGGCGGTAATGCACTCAAATTCTATTCATCTGTCCGTATCGATATCAGAAGAATCGGCCAGCTGAAAGACGGACAGGAAGTCATCGGCAACAGGACCAAGGTTAAAATTGTTAAAAATAAAGTTGCCCCGCCATTCAAAGAGGCGGAGTTTGACATTGTTTACGGCGAAGGGGTTTCAAAAATCGGTGACCTGCTTGACCTTGCCGTCGAACAGGAGCTTGTCGAAAAAAGCGGTGCCTGGTACTCATATAACAGTGAGCGCATCGGCCAGGGACGGGAAAATGCCAAACGTTTTCTTGCTGAACATGAAGACATGTGCCTTGAACTTGAAAATAAGGTCCGTCTCGGATGCGGCCTTACACCGATCGATGCATCACCTGCCAAAAAAGAAGCAGAATAAATGTCTTAACTCCGGGCTTCATTCAGATGAATCCCGGAGTTCATCAGGTTTCTTTTTCTTATTCTAATTTCAGCAGCGAATATAACTTGACTCCGCTTTTCCGATTCGGGTACGGGTATAATATACCATTCATATTTATCCGGAGGTGAGTCCTTGAATTCTGCGAAAAAATATGACGTCATTATTGTCGGCGGTGGTCCGGCTGGACTCTTTGCCGCCTACTATCTCAGCAAACATTCGTCTCTTTCAGTCCTGCTTCTTGAAAAAGGAAAGAGTTCTTTAAAAAGAAAGTGCCCGATCAGCGACAAGGGCTGTATTCATTGCAAACCTTGCAATATCCTGTGCGGTATTGGCGGAGCAGGACTTTTTTCAGACGGGAAATTAAATTTTATTCACAAACTCGGCAAAACGGATCTGACGCAGTTTCTGCCTCTTAGTCAGGCCATGGCTCTGATTAATGAAACGGAAGAGATTTTCAACCACTTTAAAATGGATGGCGAGGTCTTTCCAACAAATATGGAAAAGGCCATGGAAATCCGGAAGGCAGCAAGGAAATTCGGCATTGACCTGCTACTCATAAAACAGAAACACCTGGGCAGCGAACATCTTCCTCATCACATATCCGCCATGGCTCAAACAGTTGAGCAGCAAGGTGTGAAATTTCAAACCGGTGAAGATGTCATTGACATATTGGTCAACAATAATGCTATTGCAGGAGTTACAACCAATAAAGACACCTATCTAGCAGACAACGTTATCTTAGCACCCGGTCGTGTCGGCGCAGAATGGCTTGGTGCAATCGCCAGGAAATTTAACCTCAGTCTCTCTCAGCGAGGAATCGAGGTTGGGGTGAGAGTTGAGGTCCACAACGAAATCATGAAAGATATCTGTTCCATTATCTATGACCCGACTTTTTTTGTCAGGACAGCAAAATACGATGATCAGACCAGAACTTTCTGCACCAATTACGGCGGCTATGTCACCCTTGAGAATTATCAGAACTTTGTCTGTGTCAACGGTCACGCATACATGGACAACAAGTCGGATAACACCAATTTTTCTTTTCTCTCGAAAGTTGTCCTCACGGACCCGGTAGAAGACAACCAGGCCTACGGTGAATCGATTGGCAAACTGGCTACCCTTATCGGCGGTGGAAAACCGATCCTTCAACGTTTCGGCGACCTGAAACGTGGCAGACGATCCACCTGGAACAGAGTTAAAAACAGCTATATTGAGCCAACCATGAAAGATGTTACCTGCGGCGATATTGCAATGGCGCTGCCTGAGAGAATTTTAACAAATATTGTCGAAGGTTTGCATAAACTCAATGATATAATCCCAGGTGTCTCAAATGATGAAACTTTACTCTATGCTCCTGAAATCAAATTCTTTGCAACCCAGATAGAAACAGGGCATAATCTTGAAACAGCAATTAATGGATTATTCGTTGCCGGTGACGGTCCGGGAGTTGCCGGAAATATCGTCTCTGCAGCTGCAACTGCACTGTTGCCGGCCAAAGAAATAATTCGGAGAATATAAACAAAATCAATTGACAATCGAATATTCGATTGTATAATGAGATAAACGATAATAGTTCTCAATATTGAGAATTCTAAACCAACTCAAGGAGGTCCACAATGCAAAAATGGGAATGCCCTTGCGGCTATATTTACGATCCGGCAGAAGGTGACTTAGAAAACGGCATAGAGCCGGGAACTGCCTGGGAAGATCTTCCAGCTGACTGGGTGTGCCCACTTTGCGGCGCAGAACAGGACTCTTTCTGGAAAGCAGATTAATTGCTGAAAATTTAAGCCGGAATCAGATTTAAAACTGATTCCGGCTTTTTTTTACATCATTTTCTCTATCGCCTTAGCCAGTCTTTTTATCCCCTCTTCGGCCGTAGCCTCATCAACACAGGAAAAGTTCAGCCTAAAGTCAGAGCGTTTTTTCACAGTTGTATAAAACGGGTCACCCGGGACAAAGACAACATTTTCTTTTACCGCTTCATTGAATAAATCCATAGAACTCATCTGCCCCGGCAGACGGCCCCATAAGAACATCCCCCCTTCCGGTCTGGTATTACTGACTCCATCTGGAAAATATTTTTCTATACTGTTCAGCATTGCCCGACACTGGGAACCATATGCTTTACGAATTTTTGCAATGTGCTCATCCAGATCATAATCGCAAAGAAAACGGTGCAGAATCGACTGAGTAAAATTGCATGTGTGCAGATCTGATGCCTGTTTTGCAACAAGGAGCTTCTGGTTGAGAGCTTCCGGGGCAACAATCCACCCAAGCCGCAGACCGGGGGCAACGATTTTGCTGAAGGAACCGAGCATCACTGTTTTTTCAGGATTAAGACTGTAAAACGATGGAGCGTCTTCCCCATGAAATCTCAGTTCACCATATGGGTCATCTTCAATAACAAAGAAGTCGTTTTTTTCAGCACACGCCATGATACCCTTTCGATTTGCCTCATCATAGGTAATACCGGAGGGATTTTGAAAGTTCGGCACTGTATACATGAGCTTGACCGACTTATCCAGATGAAGAGAATTCAACTGCTCAAGATCCATACCGGTATCATGGACCGTTACAGGGAAAAAATTCGGCTGATAAATTGAAAATGACTGAATTGCCCCGAGATAGCCAGGCTCCTCCATAATGACGCCGTCTCCTGCATTGACAAGTGTTTTGCCGAGCAGGTCAAGTCCTTGCTGTCCGCCGTTGGTAATCAGGATATTTTCAGGCGAAACATCAATATTTTTTCTTTTTTTATACCTGTCAGCAATCCACTGCCGCAATTCAATCAGCCCCTCTGAGTTGCTGTACTGGAGCAGACTTTTTCCACAGCTTTCGAAGACCTTTGCTGTTGCATCCTTAATCTCCTTTTCGGGGAACAGCTCTCTATTCGGCAAGCCTCCGGCAAAGCTGATTATCGAAGGATTAATAGAAACTTTTAAAATTTCACGGATAAAAGATTTGGGAACATCCTTTATCCTGTCAGAAAACATCTCGTCCATTCTCGTTTTCCTTTTTTAACAGAACCGACCATTCAAACTTGGCTTTCATAGTGATCTGTTGCTTGTTATTTTTCACCAGAACCGTAAAGCGTAACTTTGCAAGCCCTCTTTCCTTAAGACCTTCTTTTACTTCTTCAATTTCCACCTGACTCAATGCCCCTGAAGCAAATAGTGCCCCTTGAGCAGGTTTTGAATATTTCACTTCAGCTTTTCTTACTACTGCAATCACATCTTCGGCAATATCGCTAAAGGCATCCTTCATAATAAAACCGCTGGCTGTCTCGGCAAGTGCAAATTGAGCACTTGCATGAACAGTGCCGATATGATTGTGATATTTTCGGGATTCAGGCAATTCCAGCAGAACACCCTCTTTCCCAGATTCTTTCAGTCCGATAAAGTGGCTGAATGGAATATCTTCTAACTGCATGCTCAATCTCAGGAGTAGTACAATTAATTTCCAGACTCGGCAGCAGACTGCACATTGTCATCTGCCGCAGCAGGAGCAGGGTCAACCTCAGCATTCTTCTGAACCACAGCTGTATTGCCAGACTCATCGACTGGCGGCGGTTCATCCTTGGTACCGCCAAAACGAATCTGTTCCGTCTTTATATGAAACTGGCCGGTCCCTGTCGCATCCAGCCCTACTATTTCCCCGGCGACCCAGATTAGATCGCCGCTATTGGCCTTGTTTAATTGCGGATATCTGTTGACGTCGGCATCACATACAACAGTAATACCAAATCCGCTTTCAGACACATCTAGATAAAGAAATGTGTTCTTGTTTTCATCCTCTTCTATTTTAAAAAAATAGAGCGGCCACATGACTTTGAGCCCTGGTAGTTTCTGACTTTGCTCATCCAGGGCTACAGGATCAAGCCCCTCAATTGCTTCAAGAAGCTGGCCTGGCCTCGGTTCTATATAAAACGTTTCAGGCTTCGGGGGCGCTTCACCTTGTTTGTTCATGTTTTGTGGACTTTCTTTTTTCTCTACCGGTATTTCAATCTTTTTTGGTGCTGCTTCGGCTGAAGTGTCTTTTTGGGTATCACTGTTGCTGTTAAGCAGAGATCCAATCCCACCCAGGATGATAATAACTATGATGGCAACGGCTGTAGGAACCAGTAACTCTTTGTTTTTATCAAACCAGTTTTTCATTACTCCTGCCCCTGTTCGCGGTAAAACGTTTCTCTTGTTTTGTAAAACAAAGCGCACCTGCACTATTACAATTATTCGTTTTAGCACCAATAATTGCAGTTGTCGTCAACATTTTTCACCCAGCGCGGATCAACCTGAAAAATCTTATCCTCCTATCTTTCTTTGGTTTAATGAAGTTTTGTACTGCATTTAACTTTTCAACAACACTCGACTAATTCAACTGGCGCTTGTCTGATCATTATTTATACTTACTTTAATGATGCAGGGGCCATATCAAACTCATTTCATTCATTATCGGGCAGCCTTCATCAGATTAAATACGGTGATTACTTCGTAATGGTGTTATGATGCATTGATACCGTGTTGATAAAGCTCTCGTTTTTTCTTAAAAAAGTTCAGATGAGATGAATTTGTATCAAAAGTTAGCTTACTTATTCTTATAGCCATAAGATCACAATTCTGTTTTTTCCTGCAGGAGGGGAACTTAGTTTTTCTGACCAATGACGAATCAATCTTCTTTAGCAAAAATGGCAGAGATTTCACTGCCGATAGTTTCAGTACCAGCTCATATTCAGCATCCACCGCTCTCTGAAGCACAGGAACAGGAGCTGACAGACAAAATCAAACGTCTTCTCAAGGAAAAAAACGCAGTACTGGTTGCCCACTATTATACCGACGGAAAACTGCAGAAACTTGCAGAGCAAACCGGCGGATGCGTTGCAGACTCTCTGGAAATGGCAAGATTCGGTACCGAAACCGCAGCAGATACGCTGGTTGTCGCAGGCGTTAAATTCATGGGTGAAACCAGCAAAATCCTCAACAACGAGAAACGTGTGCTGATGCCCGATCTGAACGCTACCTGCAGTCTTGATGAAAGCTGCCCGATTGAGCTCTTTGATGCCTACTGTAATCAATTTCCTGATCATACAGTAGTTGTTTATGCAAACACCAGTGCTGAAGTAAAAGCCCGATCAGATTGGGTTGTCACATCGGGTATTGCCCTTGAAATCATCGAACATCTTGCTAAAAAAGGGGAAAAGATCCTCTGGGGTCCGGATCAGCATCTCGGCCGATATGTCCAGCGGGTAACCGGAGCAGAAATGATCTTCTGGCCCGGGTCATGTGTGGTTCACGAGGAATTCAAATCTGTTGCCCTGGAGAGAGTAAGACGCCTGCATCCTGAAGCGGCTGTCCTTGTACACCCAGAATCGCCTGAAAATATTATTCAACAGGCAGATGTTGTCGGCTCAACAACAGCCATGATCAAGGCTGTAAAAGAGATGCCGAATAAGGCTTTCATTATCGCAACGGATAAAGGCATTTTCAGTAAAATGAAAGAGGTTGCTCCTGACAAGATTCTCATTGAAGCGCCAACCGTGGGGGAAGGTGCCACCTGCCAGAGCTGTGCTGCCTGCCCATGGATGGGGATGAACTCGCTATCAAAGGTGGCAGCTATCCTGGAACATGGAACCAATGAGATACACGTTTCTCCGGAACTTGCAGAAAAGGCGTATATTCCGATCAAACGAATGCTCGACTTTGCTGCATCCATCCGTAAGTAATGAACGCGAACAGGCTGCGTTCCTGCCAGCCTGTTCTACTTCCTTATCCCCAGCTTTTTGATTATCTCTTTAGCAATGTCCTGCTCGTCCCTGCCATCAACGTTAACTATGATATCGGCAGCTTGTTTATAGAGCTTCAATCGATCATTATACAGCGTTTTAGCCTGCTCAATATTCTGGAGCAATGGACGTTTTTTAATCTTTTTCTTTGCATTCGGGTGTCCACTTATCTCCTTGATAATCGCATCAAACTCACCATGAAGATAAACGACCTTGCCTATCTGGTTTATATTGGGAACTTTGAAAAAACCGCCGCCGGTTGATACTATTGTGTTGTATACGCTCTTTTCCAGCCATAATGCAACATCACGTTCCAGTTCGCGGAAACGCTTCTCGCCAAATTGCTCAAAAATGTCCTTCACTTTCATATTGGCATAAGATTCAATCAGGTCATCACAATCCACAGCAAACATACCTGTTCTGTCAGCGAGTTCTCTTGCCGTACGCCCCTTTCCTACACCCATGAAACCGATTAAGACTATATTTTCCTTCACCTTTACTCCTCAAGTCCGAATAACCATTGCTCGTACTGCGATTTTAAGCACGACCAGCTGAATTTATCTGTGATATTTCGACACTCAGCAACTGAAAGTGTATGATGCTCAGAAATACACTCTTTTAGAGCACCATACAAGCCTTTCTCTTTATAGAGATATTTCTCTTCATACAACTCGGGATATGCCAGCCTGTCCGGCAAAACAGGTCTGCATCCAACCCGTATCGCTTCAACGACAGATATACCGAAAAACTCGTGGTTGGCTGTGGAAACAACAATATCACCTCGAACCAGCAGCTCGATATACTGTTGATAGGATTCAACATATCCAAAATGAATAATCTCTTCTGCAAGCATTTCCTTTGCTTCGTTAAAGCATGACGGTGAATGGTTGAACGACTGACCGAGAACAATCAGCTTAAACCCCACGCCATCTTTTTTTAACCGATAAAGAGTATTGAAGAACTTCCTCGGCCCCTTATCATGTTCCCATCTATGATTCCATATAATAACTGGCACCGGATTGTTCGGCTTGCCGCTCTTCAATCGCTCATCCAGGGCTGACAGGTCTGATCCCGGATAGAGAATCCGGCACTTAGATTTTATTTGCTCAACGATCTGAATCAGCTGCATATCAGCTGTCTTTTTCAGATACCTTGCACAGCCCTCCACAAAAGAGTTCATATTAAATCGCGTATTAAAGGCAAGACTGTCAGATGCCAACGCTGTGAGAAAATTAATAGCGAGAAATTGATACATGCTCCTGTCTTCCATACGGCTCGGATAGACAAACTGATTTTCGTGAAAATAAGTGACGATTTTGGTTGTACGACTCCACCACCCAATCTGCGATAGAGAAGATCGTAAAACACTGACATCGACAAAAGTTGAACAAAGAACTACATCAAACGCTCTCTTGTTTTCCGGAAATGTGCTGATCTGCTCAACAAACCATAGAGCGGAAATCTGCATACGCATTTTCCACTTTCTTGCAGGCAATGTCAGCCAGGTGTAATCGGCATCGATAATCCTGCTGAGTCCTTCTAAAAACTGACGATGAGAACCTCCGAAATAGGGTTCAAGGATGAGTATTCGTTTTTTTTGTATCACAACGCTTCAATTCTTTTTTCAGCACTTTTTCAAAGGGAACACCTGTTTTCAAACTATAACCGCAGCCTGGCGGCAAAGTACCTCCACAGAAATGGAGAGATTTTGAAGGGAATTTTTTGCAAATCGACAGTCTGTTTTCGTAATCCCTGCAAATACCCTGTTGGGTTATCCAGGAACAGGAAAATTGAACAAACCCCTCTTTATCCTTTCCTTCCGGAACAAATCGTCTATATTCCGGATAACGGGTGCAAACCCGTTCGAAATCTTTAATATGACGTATCCAACCCGAATCAGCTCTCAAGCTTATCTTGCGACAGCAGTTACCGCATTGAACACATTTCCCTTCAATGAGCACATCTTTACCTGTCAGAAGCATAGCCGCATATCGGATAATCCCCGTTAGAGAAAATGAGCCGATATTTTTATAAATTTTACTGATACCCATATACAATATCCGTTATTAATGATTGCTGGTGACACGATAAACGGGTAAAGTTACAGGCAAAGAATATACGATTACATCATTGGAGACAAGACCATGTGGAAGTCAAAAGACGTTTATTATATATCATCAAACACCGGAATTCTCGCCAGGGATATGGGCAAAGCCCTGCTCTGCCAGTTTCCTGAGGTGAATTTCAACGAAGAGTCATTTCCCTTTATTCGCACCGAATCACAGGCAAAAAAGGCGATGGAAAAGATTCTCAGCCAGTCACCTGCAAGGTATCCGCTGGTTATCTCAACGCTGCTAAGTGAAAGGCTCAATGACATTTTTGATTCACCTGAAGTTGAATTTATCAACGTACTGACCCCTTATTTAAGCAGGCTGGAAGGCATTCTTGAAACAAAAGCATTGAGAGAATCAGGTTTTGCCCGCAGTGATAACTCAACCATGAATAAACGCGTCAACGCAATCCATTTTACCATTGCCCATGACGATGGAACCGCAACCCGTGATTATGATGAAGCCGATCTCATCATCGTCGGCGTCTCCCGTTCGGGTAAAACTCCTATTTCTGTCTATCTCGCAACCCAGATGGGAATAAAGACCGCAAATTATCCTTTAGTTGCAGACGATCTCAATTCATATACACTGCCGCCTGAAATCGTACGAAACAAAAAACGGGTGGTAGCCCTTTCCATTTCACCCGAAATACTCAGTGCTTTTCGTGAAAAGCGATATGAAGGCAGCAGTTATGCCAAGCTCTCCACCTGTGTCACAGAACTCAAGCAATCCGACCAGATATTTTTAAAATATCAATTTCCTGTGGTATACTCAGATGGAAAGTCCATAGAAGAAACCGCAACTCAGGTTGCCCAGGCAATTATGAGATAAAAACAGACGAGGGGACTATGACGGGCCTGATAGCAGATATGCCGTGGAGCATGATCATAATACTTTGTCTGACGCTGGGACTCGCACCCTTTGCTCCGCAACCCCATATTGTCGAAAAACTGCGCATGTTTTTCAGCGGCACACTGCACCGCCCGCTGGATATCGTTGATCTTTGTTTTCACGCCCTCCCCTTTTTACTTGCCCTTGCAAAACTCGGCGTAACTTTTTTTGGAAAACAGTGAAGACATCACCCGAAACCTCCTGCCCTTGCGGTTCAACTAAAAGTTATCAGCACTGCTGCCTTCCTTTTCACAATGAAAGCAGCCTACCGGCCACCGCAGAAGAGCTTATGCGCTCCCGCTACAGCGCTTTCTGCAAAAAAGAACTGAGTTATCTCTTCAACAGCTGGCATCCTGCCAACAGACCTGCTGCGGAAGAAATACTCGCAGGGAAAGTGCACTATATTTCTCTGCAGATCATTGATACAGAAAAGGGCCTTGCAGAAGATGAGACGGGAGAGGTGACTTTCATTGTCCGCTATATTGAAAAAGATCAGCTTTTTACCATGAAAGAGAAAAGCTCCTTTGTCAATCAGCAGGGGAAATGGCTTTATCTTGATGGTGAGAATCAGTTAAGCCGGGAAAACCTGAAGAAGAACAGCCTCTGTCCCTGCGGTTCGGGCAAAAAATTCAAGCGCTGCTGTCACGCGTCCTGAACTATCTCTTCTTAAGCACCGTATCCCAGATAAGATCAGAAGTATGTTCCTTTGAGGTAAATGGCAGCTCTATAACCTCGTCCTGAAATACCAGCGTTATCCTGTTATTATCCGTCTCGAAACCGGTAGAGGAAGAAGCAATATCGTTTACTGCTATAAAATCGAGATTTTTCTTCTGCAGTTTTTTTCTGGCATATTCCAAATGGTTCTGTGTCTCTGCGGCAAAGCCGATCAGAACCTGACCTTCTTTTTTCTGTTTTCCCAACTGTTCGAGAATATCAATCGTTCGAACGAGCTCAACAGGCTCTTCAGGTTGCTCACCTTTTTTCACCTTATGCTTTTTACAGTCTGACGGTCTAAAATCACTCACTGCCGCTGATTTGACAATGATGTCACACGCCCCAGCATGCTCAAATACAGCTTCTGCCATATCTGCAGCCGTCACGACCTTGAAACCGTGAACATCCGGCGGAAAAGGTATTGAAGTCGGCCCGCTTATGAGTATGACTTCAGCCCCCCGTCTTCTGGCAGTTCTGGCCAGAGCATAACCCATTTTCCCGGAACTTCTGTTACTGATAAACCTGGCAGGATCAAGCGGTTCACGAGTCGGCCCTGCAGTGATCAACACCTTTTTCCCGTAAAGATCTTTGTCTGAAAGATGGCAGAGGATTATCTCCTGGGCATCGTCCCACTCGGGCAGTCTACCTTTTCCTTCACTCTTGCATGCCATCATACCAACATCGGGTTCAATTACCGTGTAACCGAATTCGCGAAGCGTTGCGATGTTCTTCCGAGTCGATGGATGATCATACATCGCCGGATTCATAGCGGGGAAAATGACAACGCTTGATCGATTAACCAATGCTGCTGCGGTAAGAAGATCATCCGCCACTCCCTGGGCAAGCTTTGCTATGGTATTAGCCGTTGCCGGTGCAATTACGAAAAGATCCGCCTGCTGACCAAGTTCAATATGCGCCATGCCGTCCGGGCTTGAATCTTCAAACATTCCGGACATCACCGGCCGACCGGAGAGACTTCTGAAGGTGAGCGGTGCGACAAAATTTTGTGCCGATTCAGTCATGATAACGGTAACACAGGCCTCTGCTTTGGCCATGGCACTCACCCATCCGGCAACTTTAAAGGCGGCAATGGAACCGCAAACACCAACCAGAATATTTTTGCCGGCAAAAATCCTGCACATAGATCACCTCTTTTTCTTTTTAGTAGGCGCCATTTCCCCTAAAAATCATCACAATGGTCTTGCCGATAATTTTGAGATCGTTCCATAAAGAATAATTCAGAATGTACCAGTCATCAAGTTTGACACGTTCACTGTAATCTTCTGTATCTGAACGCTTCCCGACCTGCCAAGGTCCGGTGATACCAGGTTTCATCGAGCAGTATCTACCTGCGCTTTCCTTGTAGAAATCGGTCAACTCCTTACCGACAATGGGCCGTGCTCCGACAACGCTCATATCGCCTTTCAGGACATTAAAAAACTGAGGGAATTCATCAAGGCTGGTTTTCCGCAGGAATTTCCCGATGCGAGTAATTCTTGGATCATTTTTCAATTTAAAGGTATGCTCCCATTCTTCACGCATATCAGGGTTCTCTGCCAGAATCTTTTGAAGCTGCTCATCAGCATTAACCCGCATGGTTCTGAATTTCATACAGCCGAATTCTTTTCCGGCTGATGTAATACGTTTATGTCTGTAAATAACCGGACCGCCATCAGAAAGTTTGACAGCCAGAGCGATAAACAGAAGAAGCGGTGAGCAAAGTACCAGGACAAGCAAAGAGAAAATCACATCAAAACTGCGCTTCCACTCGGTATGCGGATTAAAATTCAAAATAAGCATCTGGCCAAGAGACTGTATCTCGGCATGATGCAGCCCGAAAACATAGAGATCCGGAATAAGATAGATTCTTGCACCTAAGGATCTGCATTCCCTCAGGATAGTAAAGATCTTTTTCTCAGCACGCATTGGCAGTGCGATATAAACATAGTCAATGGGATTATTCTCAAGAAACTGGGGAAGCGAATCAATGTTGCCGAAGATAGGTCTGTCAAGAACCTTCATTTCTTCTTCATTATCAACAATCTTATCGTCAAAAAAACCGATGATGTCAATACCGGCCCACGGAATAGACTCAACTTCTTTTACCAGTTTCTTGCCAAGATCGCCTGCTCCGACAACAACCCCTCGTCTCATGTTTTTTCCTCGAGTACGAAAAAAGCGAAGGATCTTTCTTGCAATAACATGTAGCAAAAAAATCAGTACAGGAGAAATTGTGCTCCAGAGCATGAAGACAACCCTGGAATAAGCATGCGAAATCTTAAAAATGAAGAAATAGAACAGAATGATCCCGACTACGGCACCCCAGGCTCTTAATATAACGAGAAATTCCATATAAAACTTCCAGCCTCTCCAGGAACGGTATAGCTGAAAAGACTGAAAGCTTATGAAGCATAGAACAAAAATTATAACCAGAAGTCTGTTATAAAAATCACTCCACTCAACCCTGTACCAATAAACAAGGAAAGCGAAAAAAGCGGTCGCGAACACACAATCAAGCAGATGCAGCAATCTTGCTATAATGGAACTCTGTTCACGAAGATTGGTTAATGTCATATATTACAAATCCTTATCACAACAACGGTTCAGCGGGAAAGCCAATACCTGTTGTTCATAGTGCAAAGATGAATTACTTTTTCCGGCAATATAGTATATCTGCGCCCCAAAGCATACCCCAGATATTTACAACCGTTTCTCAACAGTGAGTCTGAAAAACGCGAAACCTCACCTTTTTTAAGAAGATCCTTCAACTGATCGATGACATACTTGCTCCCGATGCTCGTTGCACCGCCATATGTTTCAAGCAGCCACGGCTCTGCAGCATGAAAAACCCCATTATCAAAAGATCGTTTGAACTCTTCAGCCAGACTGTAATTATGTGAATGATAGACACGGGCCTCTGCGACATAGGCAACCTTTTTGCCGTTTTTCACTAGACGCGCTGTAGCATCCATATCTTCACCGAAAATCAGCTTTTTTCTAAAATATTCGATGGCAGCAAGGTCTTTTCTTCTATATGCGGCAAATGAATTGGATGTAAAAACCGTTTTCAATCCATACTGCTGCTTATCTTCAAGAGAACGTACCGAAGAAGATGGCGGATAGTTGAAATACCGAAGCTCTCTTGCACAATAATCTGCATCAAACGATGGCAGCTGACGTCCATAGCATACAGCAATCCTCTCATCTTCAAGCAGTGGTGTCAGAAGCTTTTCAACACAATCCCGTGAAGCCGGTAAAGCATCCTGGGTAAAAAACAGGATGATGTCTCCGTCGGTTTGTGCCGCAAGCTCAGATCTCGTTCCGCCATGATCAAACTCCGCCGCTTTGATTTTAGTGACTTTAACGTCAAATGCCTCTGCAACAGCTACGGTATCATCAGTTGACTCAGAATCAACAACATGAATATCCTGAAGCAGGATGGTCTGTTGGGAAAGCATGGCAAGCAGCTCACGAAGGGTTGCAGCTCCATTTCTTGTGGGGATGATCACCGTTATGAACGGCGGCTGTTGTGTAATTGTGCTCATACCTTGAAAACCTTCACAAACAGATACTTCATCATGGCAAAAATAACATATCCAGAGGGATGAAGCCTGTATAGCTTCAACTCGCTCTCAGCAGCTAAAAGTTTTAGCGAATAACTCATTTCACTTCGGTTTGCATTCCACCCCCGACAATGATAAGCAACAAGATCGGGTTCATAAATCAATGAATAGCCAAGCTTTCTTAACCGCAGACCGAGTTCGATATCTTCCTTGTAGAGAAAGAACTCTTCATTAAACACCTTATTATTCAACTTTATTACAAGCTCAACCGGCAAACAGAGAAGTGCCCCGCATAAAGCAGGAACATTTTCCCGATTTTTATATTGCCCATGATCCAACTCCCCCTGAGCTCGATCATACCAGCGTCCGTACCATTTTCTGAAGACTCCGGTTGAATCAATCCGACCGGTCGGCTTATCTTGTTCGATATCATAACCGATCAATTTACCGCCTAAAATTGATGCTTCATCTGAGTGTTCAAAACGGAGCAGCATTTTTTCGACAAAGTTCTCAAGCAAAAACAGATCCGGATTGATGAAGAGAACAACATCGAAATCGAATTGCAAAAGATCAAGACCGCAATTATTTGCGCGGGAAAAGCCGATATTGCTTTCATATACTATGTCAACATTATCATTTTCGGCAAAACGTGCAAGATAGCCGGCATCTGTTGATCCGCAGTCAACAATAACGATCCGGCTTAACTGAACGCTCTGTGAGAGCAAGGCTTGAACGCAACGATGCAATACCTTAACGGAATTGTGGGTAACAATTATTGCAGCAACACGTTTGCTCATCTTTCAATTAATAAAAAGATTTTTCTACAGAAAGAGACTGCAATACGCCTTAAAGAGCGTATTGGATTTACCGGCAGAACGCCTTCTTGACATGATCGATTCGATAACATCGCGTTCGGCTTCTTTCAGCAAAACACCGAAGGCATCGGCACCGATATTATCAGCATTGTCCAGTACATCACGTCTCTTTTGCACCATCTTCGGCGTTTCACACACAGCACGTATAATACCAGATAAATAGGAAATAAGTTTACATTTCTTCACACAAAAGACAAACCAGAGCAACTGGTAGACAACAATTGCCGGAAAAAATCGGACAAGAAGAGAAGCAGGGTAATTTTTGGTCAGCGTATGCAGGCTGTTCTTGGTTGATTGTCGTATGGTAAACGGATTGATCTTCGATCCTGTTGTGGCGCTGCCGATGTGATACACCTTTGCCTCGGCAAGATAATATGTTTTCAAATTTCTTCGTACAGCGCGAAGATTAAGATCAACATCTTCAAGGTAGGCAAAATAATCTTCATCAAAGAGCCCAGCTCTTTCAAAATAGCGCCTGCTGTATACTGCAGCCCCTGCACAGGCTCCAAAGACCTCACGACTGGTGCTGTAAAGGGGTGAATCCTTCTCCATCGTTCCAAGTCGGTATCCGGCACCGCCGCGAAGATATGCGTCCCCTGCTCCATCAAGATATTGACGGTCATGATAATTGAGCATTTTTACAGCCAGACAATCGTAGCCTTGCTGATTTTCAATCCAATTCTCAATTGCTTCAATGCAGTCAGGGGCCGCTTCTATGTCATTATTAAGAAGAAACATCCACTCAGCAGTAGCCTGTTCAATTCCCCTGTTAACACCGGCGCTGAAACCGATATTATACGGCAACACGATACATTTCACCGCAGGAAACCGGCGGTGAATATTCTCAACAGACGCATCTGTTGAACCGTTATCAACAACTGTAACGCTGAAATTGCCGGAGCTTTGCTTTTCTAAGGAAGCCAGACAATCCTGAAGCATTGTCCAGCCGTTCCAGTTTGGAATAATTATCTCAATAAGCGGTTGGGAGTCCTTCATCAGACTGAATCGTCATTATCCGGCTTTTGACCTTTACGAAAAACATTACGCACAAAATAGATAGGTTTGTTTTGCGATTCATGATAGGTGCGTGCCTGGAGCTCGGCAAGAAGGCCCATGGTGATAAACTGCACACCTATAAACATCAGCAGTACCGCAAGAAAGAGCAATGGCCGGTCAGACAATGGTACACCAAAAAACTGGCGCTGAAAGGTCATGATGAGGGCCATCAGAAACCCTAATCCCCCTGAGCTCAAACCGATCAGACCGAATATCTGTATAGGCCTGGTGGAATAGCTTAAGAGAAACTTGACTGTCATCAGATCAAGGATAACCCTGATGGTACGGGAAATTCCATATTTAGAAGTACCAAAACGTCGTGGTCGATGGTTTACCTTTACCTCGGTAAACGAAATACCCATGCCGCTGGCGATTGCCGGGATGAATCGGTGCATCTCACCATAAAGTTTAACATTCTTGATGACTTCTTTACGAAATGCTTTCAAGGTGCAACCGTAATCGTGAAGACTTACTCCGGTGGTCGAAGAGATGATTTTGTTGGCTATGATGGAAGGCAGTCTTCGGCTGATGAACTTATCTTTTCTTTCAAAACGCCATCCTGTTACAACATCATATCCTTCACGAATCTTGCTGATCAGCATCGGAATATCGTGTGGATCGTTCTGCAAATCAGCATCCATGGTAATGATTACATCACCTCTTGCGTAATCAAATCCAGCTGACATTGCTGCAGTCTGACCGAAATTTTTTCTGAAGCTGACAACTACAACCCCAGAATCCTCTTTCTGAAGATCTTGAAGAAGTTTCAGGCTGGTATCTGTACTGCCATCATCAATGAAAATAATTTCATGTTCTTCTTCCATAGAATTAAGAACTTCTTTCAGCTCTTTATAGAGCAGAGGAATATTCTCTTCTTCATTTAACAGTGGTAATACGATGGACAATAGCAAACCCGCGTCTCCTTAACGATCAGACTTTGTAATGGAAATAGCAGCTAAACTTTTCTGGCTTTTCACTTAATAGAATCATAACACCAAGTCAAGCACATTCACACTGCCAAAGGGATAGATTCACATCGGCGAATCAATTCTTTTTTAATGGGAAGATTCCTTGCCCGTAATAATGTTTTCACCTATTTTTTTCTGCTTCTTATAGAGCATATAAATGAAGAAACCGACAATACCCACCAACAGAATTTTCAAACGCAGCAGCAGCCCCATGGCCAATGACTGTTCAGCCGGAATTCCTGCAAGAAGAAAGTAGTAAACAAAGATCGATTCAAAATAACCGATATTACCAAGAATTGTAACAGGAAGATGTGCTGCAAACATAATTGAAGGTGTCAGGGCACAAACAAGCAGCAAACTCACATCAACTGAAAATGTTTTATAGGCAAAATAAACGTTTAACCAGGTAAGGATATAAAACAGAATAGTCAGCAGAACAAGCTTAACAAGACACTTCCTGTCACTCTTTAATGTGGCTGCGGCATCTGCCAGCTCGGTCTTTATTTTACCGAGTTTTTCTTCAAAGATCAGCCATACTTTTTCTATAAAACCAAACGGTTTTGCAAGCCACGAGAATGCCTTTTGCTCGGTCAGTTTTCGGAGAAAACGAAAAACTAAACTGCGCAACCGGCCGATCACCTTCATTGGTGTTTTGGCTACGATCAACCAGCTGAACAGTACGAGGAAAAAAGCACTGGCCACAGCCGGAATAATGATAGTGCTGTGCTGATACAAACCAGGCCAGAATAGCGGCATGACAATGGCAAGACAGAAAAGCAGAAGAATCCCTGAAAAACGCTCAATAAATATGGCAACAGCAGAATGAGCATGATTCTTTATTTCGTTACCGACATAATATGACCTGACCACATCACCACCAATGGTAGACGGCAGTATGTTGGAGAAGAAATAGCCTATGCAATAGACCTTCATCAGACTCCAGAATGAAAGCTTTTTCCCTTTCATATCGAGAATAACCTTCCATTTCATACAGCTTGCCATGACCATGATCCAGGTCAGAATAATAGAGAGAATAAGATAAAAATAATCAACCTGATGAATCAGCTTTGCCAGCTCATTAGTCTTGATAAAGGTAAAAAGGATATAGAAAAAGCCTACACCGACCAAGGCTTTAATTAAAAATTTCAAGGTGCTTCGCATACTTTTGGGGCCTTATAATAAAGTAATTAATCATACTGCGTAGAATAGAGTACTGCACATCTATACGAGACATAGTGTTTTCTGTCAATGGAAGCAAACGGCTAAAAAACGTTCTTTTTCTTCACCGTTTTGACCCATGTCAAAGTTTTCGGCCAATTATCTGCTAATCTAAGATCAGAAATTATCTTGAAGAGGATAAAAGAACACTTACTATTACAATGAATCTTACGAAATAAGGAGCACCCGATGAAAACGACACGTAAAATAATCCAGATTGATGAAGAGCTCTGTAACGGTTGCGGGCTGTGTGTTCCTGACTGCGCTGAGGGCAGCTTAAAAATAATTAATGGCAAAGCCAAACTGATGGCAGATAAACTTTGTGACGGCCTTGGAGCCTGCCTTGGCTCCTGTCCGACTGGTGCACTTAAGATCATCGAACGTGAGGCCGACGATTTTGATGAGGAAGCGGTAAAGGAATATCTGGAAAATGAAAAGGGTATTAAAAAGGCTTCTGTAAATGCAGGCGGCTGCCCATCCGCAAAACTGCATACCTTTAACACGATTCAGCCCCAGTCACCCTGCCAGTCTGCCAATAAACCTGCAGCATTTAATTCTGGAGAATCAAGTGCTCTCTCACACTGGCCGGTACAGATTCGTCTTGTCCCTGCCCATGCACCGTTTCTGCAAAATGCAGAACTGCTTATTGCGGCCGACTGCACTGCCGTTGCAGTAAGAAATTTTCAGCAGAAATACTTAAACAATAAAAAAGTAATGATGGGCTGCCCGAAATTTGATGATGCCGACGGTTACGTGCAAAAATTTGCAGACATTCTCAGACAGTGCAATCTTAAGAGCATAACTATCCTGATTATGGAAGTACCCTGCTGTTCTGCAATGAATGTTATTCTGAAAAAGGCAATTGAACTTGCTGGGGTAGGTGTTCCGGTCGAGCAGATCACCATCTCCCTTCAGGGTGAAGAGATATCAAGACATACCTGGTAAATAGTGAGGGAACGCCCTCATTATAACCAGTTAAGAGTCATCCCCTGATAGCCCTGTCTAGACTGCACGCCAAGCGGGGCGAGAAGCTGAAAAACAGGGCGTCCGAAATAAAACATCTCCTGATCGACACTGAGTTTGAACTTTGCTGCAATACCGTTTCGTATACGCAGATCAGTATTCACCAGAAGACTGATCTGCTTTCTGCCGTTTTCATCCAGCCGTCGCTCCCGTATCGCCATATAATCAGGAACAGGACACAAAGCTTCATACTCAACAACATAAGCCCGTAAGGGATCTTGCTCTGCGATAATATCCATTCGGATTAATGTATCCTTTTCAATCAACTCAAGAGTCGCCGTCGGATTCCAGCACTCGAGTACCGAGCAGCTGGATGGCCGTTTTTCGTAAATGGTACACCGCTTCAGATCTTCGTCAAAATAGGTACAGCTCCAACTCCCCTTCTTTCCTTTCAGTTTGACAAGCTCGGTGCTGGATGGAGAAACCTCCTCCGAAAAGGGTTTATGAACCAGCTCTCCTTTACGGATCGTAATCAAATGATCAAGCGGCCAGGTTCCTTTTTTCAACAGTTCCAGATCGACGCTATGCAGGGCCGGACCTCCCTTTGTGCAGCAGATACCACATTGACTGCACCCCATCTTTACCCCCTGCTTCTTTGCAGCCATATCAGCGAAGCTCCGGTTTTATCAAGGTAAAGCCTGCATCTTTGAACAGCTTCTGCACCTTATTGACATTGTATGTATTTAGTCTCATGTAGATACGGCCATTATGATTGTCATCACCTGCCATTCGAATTATGCGGGTCAAAGGAATCTGCTTCTGCTCAAGCAGGGTGACGATCTTGGTCATGCAGTCAGGCTGTCCTTCATCTTCAATTGCAATGAGCACAGATCCCTTTTCTGCCATGCCGAAAAGCTTTCTGTAAGCACTTGTGAGATCGCGTATGGAGAACATGCCGAGGATTTTTTTATCACCATCAATCACCGGCAGAGCACCGACTCGTTTTCTGTCAAACATCAGCAGACTGTCATCAAGAGTATCATAGGGCGAGATTGTAACACAGTCTGTCACCATAATATCTCTGACTCTTGTCCTGTCAACCACACTTTGCGATGCTATCAGCTGCTCTCCCTGCACGACGGTTGAGGGGAATGCAGACCTGATATCTCTATCTGTAATAATGCCGATCAGGGTTCCTTTTTCGTCTGCAACAGGCAGATGCCGGAATCTGTACTCGGACATGATTTCTCGAGCTTCAGGAAGAAAGGCATCCGGTGAAATAGTAATCGGATTCTCAGTCATATATTCAGCAATATACATATCAATACCATCTGTTCTAAATAATATTATTCAGGTCTGGTCGCCAGACCCCTGAGATATGTTTCAACAGACTCACCGAGTACAGTTAACTCATACCCTCCTTCAAGAATCGACAAAAGACAACCGCCGCAATACTTTTCACTCCATCCTCGAACGGTCCGGCCAATTCTGCCATACAACTCTGTTGTGAAGCCGAGCCCTGACATATCATCCTTTACATGACTGTCAAAGCCTGCAGCAATAACCATGGCATCCGGCTGCCATATTTCCAGTTGTGGCTCGACTGTCTCGCGGAGGATTTTCATTACTTCTTTTTCACCTGCTCCCGGAAGTAGCGGAATATTCAATATAGATCCCGCTCCTTCTCCAAGGCCTTTTTCATCTGCATACCCCGTCCCGGGATAACTAAAACTCGGATGTTCATGGAGGCTGACGTAATATGTTGTGGGAGATCGTTCAAAAGCAGACTGTATCCCGTTGCCGTGATGAGCGTCAAAATCAAATATCACCACCCTCTTTTTATTAAATTTATTCTCCCAGTATTTTGCCGCAATCACGCAGTTATTGAAAAAACAGAAGCCAAAAGGAATATTTCGTTCCGCATGATGACCGGGAGGGCGCACCAGACAGAATACCTGCTTTGCTTTTTTGTCTTCAATAAGGTCTATACCGGTTATGCCTGCAGCTGCCGAAAGACAGGCAACGTCATAGGAATCATAACAGACCTGATTATCCACATGATCAATGTAGGTCCGCCCTGATAACACCAGCTCTTCAAACCGAAATAGCCATGCTTCGTCATGGCCTGTCAGAAGCCACTCGCGATCAATAGGATGAGGTTTGACAAAATCGAGGTATGGAAGCAGCGGACTTGCAAGCAGCGAGTCCATGATTACTTCTAAACGTACAGGCGATTCGGGATGCTCCCCTCCCCCTGTATCATGATCAAAATAATGTGAATCGGTAATGATAGAGATGTGGTCAAACGTTGTTGCGCTATTCACTGATAGGTAAACTCTTGTTGAATCCGATGTGAGGGTTGGTGTATCCTCCTGTGTCCCGGCAGGAAGACAGAATTAAGCCGATTTTCTAAAATACAGGCAAAACATATTTAATTACAAGACATATTATGAAAATATTCTTTTACTGGTCACCACTTTGCCCCCGGTGTAGAATGGCAAGAAGATCCTTGAAAAAGCTGATAAAAAACTATCAGAATGCAGAATTGGTAGAGGTTGATGTTGTAACCGAATTCAAGAAAACAGCGGCTGACGGTATTAGGCTGTTCCCTGCAATCAAGATAGCCGACAAGAAACTGGCAGGCATTTTACTTTCTTCCGAAAGAATTGAATCGTTTCTTGACGAGAACCTCAAACGTATCCAATAAGCATGACTCATATAATAAAAAATTCAATAAGCCGTCTTGATTTCACCGCATGGCTCCTGGTCATAGCTTTTTTCTGCGGCAGTGCTGTCCTGTTCAACGGAAACCTTCAGATGTCTTTTATCGGTGCAAGCGGCATTATTATCGAAATGCTTATTATCGGTGTTTCAATTGAAACAATCATTCATGCACTAAAAGATACAAAAGGGATAGGAACCCTCACAGGTTTCATCACAAATGGCCCGGAAGCCCTTTGTCTTCTCGTCGGCCTCTTTGTCGGAGATATCATTTTCGCAGCATCAACTCCGCTTGGTTCCAATTTTATGAACCCTATCCTGCTACTGATCGCAGCTGCTATCTGCGGCAAATTTACCGCAATGTTTAAAACACATCCGTTTTTTACCTGGGCTACCATTCTGATCACAGCAGTTATGGCTATTCTCTTCTTTCTCATCAAAGAAAATATGTACTGGTTATGGATTGCAGCTGTTGTCATTCCGACCATCATCATTTTCATCAAACGACCTGAAGAACATGTCATTGAAAAAGACGATGACCAGGAAGAGCCATCCAACAAAATCTGGCTCATTCCTGCAGTTATTTTATTGACAGTTGCCGGATATTTTCTTGACTCCGTTGTCAGCTTTTCTGCTCAGAGTTCGCATGCGCCTAAGGGTGTGATCGGATTTCTTGTACTCTCTACACTGACCAGCTGGCCGGAATTCAAATCGTGCATCAGTCTGCTGCAGCGTGGAAATGTGCTTGCCGCCATTCTCAATATCACCGTATCTATCACCGTATCCAATATCACCAACATCTGGCTTGCCGCTGTCGGCGTCACAACCTATCTCCTGTTATAATTTAAATTTGGAACAGTTATTGCATCAACACAACTGACAACCCTAACAAAAGGAGACTAGCATGGACATTAGCGCTACTTCATTGTCAAATTCAGCAATGTCACTGCAAAAAAAGCAGGCTGACTCTGATATAATGCAAAGATCACTCGAAAAGATGGAAGCTATCCCTGTTGAGCAGAAAGAAGGTGAAGCAAAGCAGGTGGAAAAAACCTCCAGTAGCAAGCAGGGAAGGATAGACTTTTACGCATAATCTTTCCTGCTAGTTTAGCAATTACTTACAATACAGTATTTCGATGCGGTATTTGAATTACTGTATTGTAAGCATCATAGTCTGGAAACTATCTTTTGGCCCTGTTAAGACAACTCAGGACAGCTTTTATCGATGCGACGATAATATCGGTATCAATTCCGGCCCCCCAGAACTTTTCACCATCATTCGTTTCAATTTCGATATACGTTACGGCTTTTGCACTTGAGCCACCATTCAGGGCATGCTCGTGATAACTGCAGAGGACGAACGTATCACCTATTTCTGATTTAATGGCGCTGCAAAAGGCATCAAGCGGTCCATTTCCGTGACTGGCAACGACTTTTACTTCACCATTAATACTGATTTCAGCTTCAATATCAGCAAAACTTGCATCTTCGCTGGAATCAATATGCCGCTTATTCACATGAAATCCTTTCAATCTGTAAGGGCCATTATTTGCAATATATTCCCGGTTGAATGCTTCACCGATCTCACCATGTTGCAGTTCCCGTCCTTCCCGATCCGTAATCTGCTGAATAATCTTGCCGAATTCAGGATGCATCTGCTTAGGCATTTTATAGCCGAAATCATTTTCCATGACATAGGCAACACCGCCCTTACCTGACTGTGAATTGATTCTAATAATGGATTCATACGTTCTGCCCACATCAGTAGGATCAATCGGCAGATACGGCACCTCCCAGAAACCGGATTCAGTCTGGTTATACATATCCATCCCCTTATTGATTGCATCCTGATGAGAACCTGAAAATGCGGTATAAACAAGTTCTCCGGCGTAAGGATGGCGAGGATGCACATCCATACGGGTAACACGCTCATACACATCAATCAGCTTATTGATATTATCCATTTTCAATTCCGGATTCACCCCTTGCGTAAAGAGATTGAGAGCAAGGGTAACAAGATCGACATTGCCGGTACGTTCACCATTGCCGAACAAGGTCCCCTCCACTCTGTCGCCTCCGGCAAGCATGGCAAGTTCAGTTGCAGCAACGGCACATCCCCTGTCATTATGAGCATGCAGGCTCAAGATAACCGATTCTCTGTTTTTAATATTGCGGCCAAACCACTCAATCTGATCAGCATAAACATTGGGTGTAGACATCTCGACTGTGGCCGGGAGATTCAGAATTATCTGATTTTCAGGAGTAGGCTGGAAAACATCCATTACTGCTTCACATATTTCAAGGGCATATTCCATTTCCGTTCCGGTGAAACTTTCAGGTGAATATTCATATCTGAATTCCGTACCAGGATGTTTCTTTGCTTCAGCTATGACAAGTTCCGCACCTTCAATAGCAAGCTGAACAATCTGCTCTCTGCTCATCTTGAACACCGCTTTGCGCTGCAGCGTAGAAGTTGAATTATACAGATGCACAATTGCCTTTTTTGCCCCTTGAAGCGACTCAAATGTCTTTTTAATAAGATGCGGCCTGGCCTGGGTTAAAACCTGAATCGTGACATCATCGGGGATAAGATTATCTTCAATGAGTTTACGTGCAAACTCATATTCTACCTGTGAGGCAGAAGGGAAGCCGACTTCAACTTCTTTAAACCCGACCTCAACCAGCAGTGAAAAAAGTTCGAGCTTTTTCTCTAGATTCATTGGCTGCACCAATGCCTGATTACCATCACGAAGATCTACACTGCACCAGATCGGAGCAGATTCTATGGCCTTGCTTGGCCAGGTTCGATCATTAAGCTCAATCCTTGGATAAGGTTGATATTTTTTCACTGCTTCGGGATTCATTTTTTTCTCCTTTAGGCCGAAGTAGAATAAAAAAAGGCCGCGGTTTTTAATAACCGCGGCCTTTCAAGGTATCTGCTGTATGTCAAAAAAACTTACAAAACACCCACCCTTGCCACGGCAAGCAAACGAAGTAGTTCGAGTAGGAGTAGTAGGTTCTTTTTCATTATGTTCTTTGTATTTGAATTAAATATTTTTTACAACTGTGCAATATAGATAATCCTTAGAGAGCATACTTGTCAAGCCGATTTTCTCGTTTTTATACGCTTTTATCCAGAGCTTGCAACATTCATATTGAGCTGAGCAAGTTAAATTGACAATTTTGCAAAATGCAATCGGTCTTCATGGTTGACATCTCTTGGTTCGGCCTTTATATTCGGTAGTTACAGCTATTTTTCAAATCAATAGCAATCTTTGTCTTTCATTTCACTAACTAAACATATTAGAAGGTTGGATTAATGGGTAAAATTACTGGCTGCAAGGCAATTGTTCAGTGTCTACAGGAAGAGGGAGTCTCCACCATCTTCGGTTATCCCGGTGGAGCGGTTATCGATTTGTATGATGAGCTGATGGATGCCGACATTACCAATGTGCTTGTTCGTCACGAACAGGGTGCAGTCCATGCCGCTGATGCATATGCAAGGGTTACAGGGAAAGTCGGTGTCGCCCTGCTTACTTCCGGCCCAGGTGCCACCAATGGTGTTACCGGAATTGCCACTGCTTATTCCGATTCCATCCCCCTGGTGGTTTTAACCGGCCAGGTGCCTCGTGCACTTATCGGCAACGATGCCTTTCAGGAAGTAGATATTGTCGGCATCACCCGTCCATGCACTAAACACAACTACCTGGTAAAAAATAAAGAAGAACTTGTTCCTGTTCTTCGCGAAGCATTCCACATTGCAAGAACCGGTCGTCCCGGTCCGGTTTTGGTTGATCTCCCGAAAGATGTCGTGAAGGACCTGATTAATTTTCCGGAAAAGACACCAATCAGGATGCAGAATTATCAACCGAATTATATTCCGCATGCAGGTCAGATTGCTAAAGCCTGCAAGCTGATATCCAAAGCACAGAAACCGGTTCTTTATGTCGGTGGCGGCGTTATTCTCTCAGATGCAAGCAAGGAACTGACCGAACTTGCCAAGAAACTCAGTATTCCTGTTACCATGACCCTTATGGGGCTTGGCGCTTTTCCGGGTCAGGACGAGCTTTCCATGGGGATGCTTGGCATGCATGGAAGCTATACCGCCAATATGGCCGTTGCCGAATGTGATCTGCTGATCGCCGTTGGGGCAAGATTTGATGATCGTGTTACCGGTAAACTCGATGACTTTGCTACCAAAGCAAAAATCATTCACATTGATATAGATCCAACATCTATCAGCAAAAACGTCAAGGTGGATGTTCCAATCGTCGCAGACTGTAAGCATGCCCTTTCAGCAATGAATGAGTGGTTTGACGACGAAGAGCACTCTGATATTGAAGAAGAAGCAGCTCGCCATCTTCCCTGGTTTGAAATCATTCGCGGCTGGACTGCGGCACATCCTCTTAGCTACAAGATGGATGATAAAGAAATCAAGCCCCAGTATGTTATTGAGAAAATTAACGAACTTACCAAGGGTGAGGCGATCATAACAACTGAGGTCGGCCAGAATCAGATGTGGGCAGCACAGTTTTACAAATTCAATAAACCGAGAAATTTTGTTACCTCCGGTGGTCTTGGCACCATGGGCTTCGGTCTTCCTGCAGCCATTGGTGCTCAAATGGCATTCCCTGATAAGACAGTTATAGATATAGCAGGTGACGGTTCGATACAGATGAACATTCAGGAGCTTGCAACAGCCAGACAGTATAACTGTCCAGTTAAAATTGCCATTCTCAACAACAATTATCTCGGAATGGTTCGTCAATGGCAGGAACTTTTCTATAAAAAACGTTATGCCTCCACGGATATGACTGTTCAACCTGATTTTGTTGAACTGGCCAAGGCATTCGGCGCTGTCGGTCTAAGAGCGACAAAGCCGAGTGAAGTTGAAGATGTCATCAAAGAAGCGCTGAGCATCAAAAACGTTGTTATCATGGATTTTACTATCTCAAGAGAAGAAGGTGTCTATCCGATGGTGCCTGCAGGAAGTTCCAATACACAAATGCTGCTTGTCTAATACGGTTTTAAACCATTAAGACAGTTTGAATCATTATTAGAGTCCATAGAAGGAAAAGCAATGAAACATACTATTTCGGTTCTGCTGCAAAATAAACCAGGTGTTCTTTCAAGAGTAACAGGCCTTTTCAGTGGCCGAGGATTTAATATTGAAAGCCTTTGTGTAGCCGAGACAATCGATTCCGGCGTGTCCTGCCTCACCCTTGTCACTAAAGGTGATGAAGCAATAATTGAGCAGATCACCAAACAGCTTCATAAACTCATAGATGTAATTAAGGTTACCGATATCTCTGAAAAAGAATACGTCGAACGTGAGATGGTTCTCATCCGGATAAAGGCTGAAGCGAATACCAGAGCTGAGGTTCTTCGTGTGATTGATATCTTTCGCGGCAAGGTAGTTGATGTAAGCCCGAGAAGCTACGCAGTTGAGGTCACCGGGTCTGCTTCAAAGATAAAAGCTATTATAGACATATTGCGTCCCATCGGCATAAAAGAAATTGTCAGAACGGGAATTATTGCCATGCCTCGTGCTGGCGCTTCAAAGTAATAAAGCAGCTTTCAGGACGTAAAAATGATCCAGCCAAAAATTCCGATAGCGCACGAAGGATACCCATTCATCGCCATTGCCGCTTTTCTTTCTCTAATTTTTGCCATAATCGGACAAGGCTTGCTTTTATTTGTGGGCCTTTTAGCAACAGCGTTTATCACCTATTTCTTCCGGGATCCTGAACGGTTTGTTCCAGCTGATGACGCCGCTGTCATCTCTCCTGCTGACGGCAAGATAATTGTTATCGAAGACGTTTTCGACGACCGTTTTACCAACCAGGAGGCTATTAAGGTCTCTATTTTCATGAATGTCTTCAATGTTCATGTAAACAGAGCACCACTTAGCGGCACTGTAGAAAAAATTATTTACAGTCCGGGAAAATTCTACTCGGCCGACAGTGTTAAAGGTGCTGAGCATAACGAATTCTGCAGTATCGTTTTAAAGACTGATCATGGTGACAAGCTTGCTTTTGTGCAGGTTGCCGGCCTGATCGCAAGACGTATAGTCTGTTATCTCGAACAGGGTGACAAAATCGCCGCAGGAAGAAGGTTCGGTCTTATTCGTTTCGGTTCCAGAGTCGATCTCTATCTGCCGCGATCAATGCAGACGAAGGTCAGCATCGGACAAAAAGTTACAGCAGGAGAAACTATACTGGCTACTACCCTCAAGGCTGACTAAATTGGCTTTCCAGGATTTTTTTAGTATAATATTTTTATTTATTATCCTTTAATTGCAATAGGTGTCATTCATGTCTTTGGAAAATCAGGAAATCAGTACAAAATTTCACCCTCTTCCATGCCTTTTCACCATTGCCAGCCTTTTCTGCGGTTTCTATTCTATCCTGGCCTGTATTCGCGGCGATTACGTTCTTGCCGCAACCACCATCCTGATAGCAGCTGTTTTTGACGGTCTTGATGGAAGGGTAGCCAGATTAACAGGCACTACCAGCACCTTCGGCATGGAACTTGACTCCCTTTGCGATATGGTGTCATTTGGCGTTGCCCCTGGTCTACTCGCATATTTCTGGGCACTCGAACCATACGGACGTTATGGCTATTTAGCTGCCTTTCTTTACATAGCAACTACCTGCCTGCGACTTGCCAGGTTCAATTCACAGCAAAGCCTTGAGAGCAGTCCTAAAAATTTCACCGGTCTTCCCTGCCCTGCTGCAGCCGGTATGATTTCATCTATGGTACTGTTTTCCAGTTATCTTGGAATCGAACAGGATGTAAAACACATCTCTGTATTACTTATGGTTTATGTCCTCAGCTATCTCATGGTATCCAATCACACATATCTGAGTTTCAAAAAAACCAATCACCAAAGAGGCCGCTCTTTCCAGCTTATCGTTGCAAGTCTTCTTCTTTTTATTCTTGTTGCAGCTGAACCGAAGGTTATGCTGTTTGTTTTAGGGCTTATCTATACCGCTTCCGGACCGTTTCTTGGAGCTTATAAAAGAATTGCTGTCATTCGCCATAGACAACAGGATAAATTTCAGGCCAAAAACAACCATCAATAGGTTTCGTAGCTATTTTGCGAATAATCAGCGGATTTGCCAAAGGCAGAAAACTTTACGGGCCACAGAACGATAAAGTTATCAGACCGACATCTGACAGAGCTAAGGAGGCATTGTTTAACATTCTTGCCGAAAGAGTACAATCTGCCCACGTTATTGATTTCTTTGCAGGAACAGGTGCATTCGGCATAGAAGCGCTCAGTCGGGGCGCTCTATCAGCGACCTTTATCGACAATGGCCATGAATCGCTCAAACTTCTTGACAAAAATCTGAAACTCCTGATTCAATCAATTCCAGATTCAACACCGCCGCCCCGCATTGACGTGATTAAAGCCGATGCCCTCAAATTTAATCCCCGATCGGGAAAAATGAAAATCCCACTGAATGCTGTCGATCTAATCTTTATGGATCCGCCATATTCAAAAGGACTTGCAGAGAAAGTCTTAAACAGACTTGACCAGATCCCTGATCTAAAATCGGATTGTCTGGTCATCGCCGAAGAACGTTCAAGTGAACGTCCACCGCAGAACTTCAACTATTTAACCTTAATAGATCAGAGACGATATGGTGATACAGTCTTCTGGATTTATCAAACTGCAAAAACTCTCATTTGCGACACAAAAGAGCCATGAAATCATCCGAATCGCCTACCCTTGCACTTTACCCTGGAACATTTGACCCCATAACAAACGGACATCTCGATATCATTAACCGCGCTCTGAATCTCTTTGACAGAGTTATTGTCACCCTGGCCACAAATTCTGGTAAGAAGCCCTTGTTCAGTCTGGAAGAACGAATTGACATGATCAGGCAGTGTTTTCCAGATCAGGAGGAACGGCTTGAGATTGACTGTGCATCCGGATTGCTGGTAGAATATGCGCGAAACAAGGGGGCTAGCGCAATTATCCGTGGATTGCGTGCTGTATCAGATTTTGATTATGAATTTCAGCTCGCCCTTATTAACCGGAAGCTGGCAAGAGATGTTGAAACCATCTTTCTCATGCCGGGATTCAGATGGATTTATATCAGTTCTTCAATCATTAAAGAGGCTGCAAGCCATAAGGGTGACGTCAGTGATTTGGTCCCTGCCCATGTGAACCGTGCTCTGATAGCAAAATTCCAACAATAAAAAAAGGGGGCACAGGCTAATCGCCTGCGCCCCCTTTTTTGAAACAACTTTAAGAGTATTACTTCCTATTCTCCAGCTCTTTTCTCAGGTTGTTTATTTCTTCTTGAAAACTCGCCCGTAATGCTTTCATTTCTTCTTTTATAAGCACTGTTATATTTTCTGAAGGAGCTTCTTCCTGAGTTACAGCAGAGTCGTCGCTAATTACTGCATTGTCTTCAGCGAGCCTATTTTCAGTAGAATCATTTTTTTCGCTCTTATCTTCATCAAATCCGAAAGGATCTTCTTCTACGAGATCGCCTTCATCGATGATATCAAGCTTGGTGAAAACAAACTCACCTGCTTTTTCGGCACCAGTCTCAGAACGGATAGGATCCATAAAGGTAAGAACATCGCCTTTAACAACAGCCTGCCTGTCAAGCATAGTCTGCTGCCATGTCAATATCTTAGTAGTTTCCTCAAGCAGCATTTCCTGTGCAGCCTTACCATCCACATCACCTCGGTCTATCATTTCGAGTTTGTCAAAAATCGAAAGCAATAGACTGTGTGCATCAGAACTTGCTTCATACCTGTACTGGTTAATGTGCTGAATGACCGTTGACATTAATTGCAGCATAACCTTACCAATTGGCTTGTCGTTATATTTCTTTCCGACTTCCTGCACTTCTGCAAATAAAGCATTGATAATCGAATCATCGAGTTCGACACCAATAGAAGAGACACCGGCACGAAGATTAGCCAAGATATCCGTTTCTGAATCAAGACCAGTACTCTTGAAATAAGCCTCAAGATCTTCCTCATATTCCTGTAGGAAGTCTTCTTCACTATCTTCTGGTGTTTTCGCTGACAAATCTATTTTGACTTCTTCAACCGGTTCTTCAAATATACTTTCATCTAACGCATCTTCTTTTACATCAGCTAACGCAGCGATAAATGAGTCATCTTCAGTAACAGCCGACTCTTCCAGCAATTCTTCTGCATCATCAACAATATCTTCTTCAGTAAATGCAATTTCTGCAGTTTCATCTTCAACATCAACGTCCAATGCACTTTCATCGTCCTGGATGTCAAATGTCAGGTCATCCTCCTCATCCTCTTCCTTGATGGCTATTTCAGTCTCTGTCGTAAGCGCCTCTTCAACCGGAGATTCTAACAAGTCATCATCAGCCTGCTCGAATACAGCATCAAACTTATCCTCGTCAACTGTACTGGCAGAAGACACCGACAAGGCATCTTCGAGAAGATCTTCTTCGCTTTGGTCATCAGCAAGCTCAAAGACAACCTCTTCTTCCGGTTCAACAGTTTCATCATCAAATGCTAAACCTTGCACATCCTCAGCAACTTCGACCATCCGATCTACATCTTCAAATGAATCTTCTGTCGATTCTAATGCGGCCTCATCCAAGGCCGGGACAAAATCCTCTGCCGCTAATGTGTCATCGAAAAATGCGTCAACTTCACTACTCAACTCATCAGCAAGCTCTTCTTCTACATTAGTGTCAGTGTCATCAAGAGCAACTGTAAACGCTTCCTCGTCTTCTTCTGTTAAAGCAAAAATATTTTCTTCTTCATCTACAGACGCAGGACTGAGATCCTCTTCGTCTGCATCTTTAAACGTATCAAAATTTTCGTCTTCACCAAAGATATTATCAAAAGACTTTTCAACGCCAGCTTCAAGATCAGCCTCTATTACAAGCTCATCCTCCTCATCATCAAAACCACTCAATGCAGGTGCAACGTCACCACTATCCCACACAGGCAACGGAGCCTCATCACTCTCATCATCTGCTTCAGTTTCAACATCAACACCTGCAAGCGCTTCAACAGGCGCTTCTACCATTTTTTCAGGTTCTGCAGCAAGTACTTCATCTTCACCAAAAAATCCATCAAGCTTCGCAAAGACCTCACTGGCTTCACGTGTATCCTGCCATTCACCATCTTCGGCATCTGCTTCACCTAAAATGTCACCACCTGATAAAGCCGGAGCCAATTCCCCGCTTGATGTAAACGGCAACGGTTCTTCTTCAGAATCGTCATCTGCTTCAGTTTCAACATTTACGCCTTGTAAAGCGACAGTTTCATCCACACTTTCCGCACTTTCTTCTATAGGTGTTTCATCGAAGAATGTATTGATTGTTTCAAGAGTTTTTGATTTATCATCTACTAATGGAGGGGCTTCAACAGGCTCACCTGAGTCATCATCAAAAAATGATCCGATCTTATCACCAACAGCCAGTTCTGCATCCTGTAATCCTGCTGACTCCTCATCAACCTGAAATCCCCGGACATCATCACCGACATCCGCAAAGGCTGGAGGAAGTTCATCATAGGACTCATGCTCTTCTTCTCTTTCTGCTGTATTATCCTCAGAATCGATAGTGTTGATAACAACTTCTTTAAAGCGATTGAATTTTTCAACTTCAGGTAACAGAATTGTCTTTTCTTCCTGCAACGAGAGTGGGGTCGACGTAATTAAATCAAGTTTTTCACAAAATGAATGAAGCAGCTTAAAAGCATCTGCATGAGAATTGCTTTTCTTTTTCTTGATGTAAGCCCCGATAGAATCTATACCCTGAAGGAAGATAAGCTTTGGTTTCGCTCCGGCATAAACATCCTGAAGATGTTTTACCTCCTGCCCAAGAGCATTAAGATCCTTATCTGTAATCTCCCAATCCATGCCCAGAATAATGGCTTTTAGTTTTCTGATTGGAGATTCATCATCTTTTACCAGAGGGGAAGGCTCGGGAACTACTTTTTTGACTTGTACCGTTTTTTCTACGGCAGGAGCAGCTGCAGGAGGCAGCTTTTCTTTCTTTTTTGATCTAGTGGAACCCGAGATCTGGTCTTTTAACTTCTCAAACTTCTTAACGTCTTCCGCAAGCGCCTTTTTTCTTTCTTCATCTGTTACCGTACCGGAACTGATATTCTTTTCCAGAGTATAGAAAAAAGTCTGAAGCAGCTTTACTGCATTGTGATTTGAATTTGATTTTTCCTTTGCGATATATTTGCCGATTTTTTCCAGAGCCTGAATATAGACTAGGTTGACTTTATCTTCTCGTTGTTCCTCTTTCAAAACAAGAAGCTCGTCATTGAAATCCTGCAGATTCTCGTCGGTGATTTCCCAATCGATAGAGAGAACGATGGTTTTCAGCCTGGATATTGACGACTCTTCTTCTCCATAAAACTCAAACAAGTCAATATCATCAGTTTGAACAAAGTCATCATACTCATCTACGTCAACGGTTAAATCATCGTCATACAGGTTTTCGGTGTATTGTTCCACTGTCTCTCTCTCTAGAGTAATTTTTTCTGTATGGACACGACCGTAGAAGAGATAATCTTCTTCAGTGTGGCGGCTACATTATACCCGGTGATCGCACTGGCCTCAAAATCTGGCACCTTAAGTTTACTGTTTAGATCCTTACGAAGAACCTCGGTTGGCAAAACCGGAATACCATGTTCTTTCAGATCCACTTTGTTGTACTGCATGACCAATGGAATTTTGAAAATTGATTCTTTGTAAGACTGAAGATTTTCATGCAGCTGATTCAAAGAGCGAATGTTCTTTGCCCGCTGTTTTTCCATAGCATCAGCAACAAATACAATGCCATCAACACCTCGTAGAACGAGCTTTCTGGTAGCATTGTATTTCACCTGACCTGGAACGGTGTACAACTGTATTTTTATGTCATACCCCTTAATCTGCCCCATATCAAAAGGCAAGAAGTCAAAAAACAGAGTTCGGTCACCATGTGTTTTAAGGCTGACCATATCCGAGACAATCTGCTTTCTGTACGTTCTGTTTATATACTCAAGATTAGTGGTCTTGCCACAGCGTCCAGGTCCATAATAGACAATTTTCACCTGAACGACTTTGTCTTTCAAGTTGATGAAACTCAACGGAATACCCCCAACAATTCGTTCTCAAATAAAATCATACCCAAAACCGCAAACATGTTTTGGAACCAGAAAACAATTAACGGGGTTATTTTTTCCCCCACAGCTGACGGATTTTTTCAATGACATCCACAACATTGAGGCGAAGAAAACCTAAAGAGATATCCTTGCCGAACATTGAGATGAGAAGAAGTTCCTCATCAATTTTGCTGAAGTGAATATTAGATTCCTGACCCTTGTGGAACAGCAGAGAAAATTCCTGCTCACCAACAAGTTTTGCCATGGCATCAACGGTAGCAAAGTTACCAGCGGCTAAAGCGGCAAACGAATACACATCGTATTTGCTCTCACCATTGTCTTTTGCTGTGATGATATTCCCCGCCATGTCTATAATTATGACGCAATCAACACCAAGCTTAATCAGTTTGTCTGTCAAAATTTGGTCAATCTGTTCTAGCTGTTCCTGACTGACAATTCCATAGTTCATGCCATTTTCCTCTTATTAATGGTGAGCCTTAAATGTATCCCCGTATTAAATCTTAAACCCATCACTATATATATTATATATAATTAACATTTTCAAATAGATAATCATCTTCAGTCAAAGGCACCCGACATATTCTTATGCCTGTAATGCTTTTCATGATAACCGAAGACTGGTCAGGGGCCCTATCTATCGATCATTTACACATTACTTTCATAACGTTACACTACAAGTATTATTTTTTGAACACTTATATAGTGCCAATTCAATTTTTTTTACCAAATTTAGCATGCTGTCCAAAACCCCTTGCTATTTTAACTACCTAAAGCTCATTATTTAATCATAACCAATTCATACCACACAACATTGAGACACTCAATGAAAAGCAAAGTTTCGTTGCACCCCCATTCATAATTTGCTATGAGAGGTGATTACTTCTGTTACCAGTTCAATCGTGGAATGCAATCATGAAACAACTCTCCTATATAGATACACACTGTCATCTTGATATGGAACACTACCAAGATGATTTTGCAGATGTTTTATCAAGAGCAATGGCTGAAAAGATATGCCACATCATTTCAATCGGCATAGACTACAGCAGTTCGCAAAAGGCTATCGAACTCGCTAAAAAATATTCTTTTATTTCTGCAACAGTCGGTGTCCATCCACATGACATTGAACACCTAGATGATGCTGAGTATATAAAAATTGAGGCACTCATTAACGACAACAGAAAGCATATAGTCGGATACGGCGAAATCGGTCTCGATTATTTCAAAAATTATTCTGATAATTCATTGCAGAAAATTCACTTTTCAAAGCAGATCGAGCTTGCACAGCACTTTAATCTTCCGCTCATTATTCATGATCGTGATGCTCATCAGGATATCATTGCTATTTTAAGAGAAAAAGGACCTCATAAAGCAGGCGGAGTCTTACACTGTTTTTCAGGCGACATGGCATTTGCAGAACAGGTACTCAAGACAGACTTCTATATTTCAATACCGGGCGTTGTTACCTTCAAGAACGCTCAGGAACTCCAGATTGTAGCTCAGAACATACCACTGGATCGACTCCTGCTTGAAACAGACGGCCCCTTTCTTGCCCCGACGCCGCATAGAGGAAAACGCAATGAATCATCTTTTATTCCATTAATAGCAGCAAAAATTGCCGAACTCCGCAACATTTCAATTGAAGAGGTCGCCAATACAACAACTGCTAATGCAGCCAGACTTTTTCATTTAGAGAGCAGATTAACCAAACAGTAAATAATCTAGGCCATGAACCATATCGCAGATAACATAAAAAATATCAGGCTTGATATCGAAGCAGCATGCAAACGGGCTCTGCGAGATATGAATTCTGTGAAACTGGTAGCAGTTTCCAAAAGATTTCCGACCGCAGCCATCCTTGATGCCATGGCTGGCGGTCAAATTCTTTTCGGCGAAAATTATATCCAGGAAGCATCTCAGAAATATACCGAATTAACTGAAACTGGTAGCTCTTTCAAACTGCACTTTATCGGCAACATCCAGTCCAATAAGGCAAAGACGGCCGCCGAAATAAGCTCAATGATAGAGACCGTAGACCGCTTGAAGCTCGCCAAAGCACTCAACAACCATCTTAACACGCTGAATAAAGATCTCGACATTCTTATACAGGTCAATATAGGCGATGATAAGAACAAATCCGGTGTGCACCCGGATGAGGCGGAAAAACTGCTTAATGAAATCAACAGTCTTCCTGAGAAAAGATTACATATCCGTGGACTCATGACCATTCCGCCATTTACAGAAGACCCCGAAGATGCAAGACCTCACTTTCGTGCCCTTCGAATACTGTCAGAAGAACTAGGAGCAAAGAAGCTCTTTACAAACAATGATCAAATAGAGTTATCTATGGGAATGTCAAACGATTATGCGGTCGCTATAGAAGAAGGCGCCACATTCGTTCGTATTGGCACAGCTATTTTTGGCACACGTCCTGCCCAAATTAATAACGGAGAATAGTTTCAATGAAAATCACCATGATTGGAACCGGTTATGTCGGCCTTGTGACCGGAACATGTTTTGCTGAATTCGGACACCATATAACCTGCGTCGATAAAGATACTACCAAAATAGACAAGCTGCTTAACGGCCAGATCCCGATCTATGAGCCAGGACTTGACGCTCTTGTTGCTAAAAATGTCGGAGAAGCACGCCTATCATTTACTAGCGAATTAGCCGACGCCGTTGCCGGGGCAGATGCTGTTTTTCTTGCAGTAGGAACCCCAACAAGCAGAAGGGGTGACGGCTATGCTGACCTCACATATATTTATGAAGCAACAAAAGAAATAGCTGTTCACCTGAAAGGTTATACTGTCATCATAGACAAGAGTACCGTGCCGGTCGGAACCGCCAGACAGGTTGCGCGAATCATCAAGGAGGTCAATCCCGATGCCGATTTCGATGTTGCATCAAACCCTGAATTCCTGCGTGAAGGTGCGGCAATATCGGATTTTATGCGTCCTGACCGTGTAGTTATCGGTGTCGAAACTGCTCGAGCTGAAGCGGTTCTTCGTGATATCTATCAACCGCTTTTTCTTCAGGAAACCCCTATTGTTAAAACTGATATTGAGACAGCAGAACTTACCAAGTATGCAGCTAATGCATTTCTTGCAGCAAAAATAAGCTTTATCAATGAGATAGCACTGCTTTGCGATTCAATCGGTGCAAACGTGGTTGATCTTGCTTCCGGTATCGGCATGGACGGAAGAATCGGAAAAAAATTCCTGCATCCCGGCCCCGGATACGGTGGATCATGTTTTCCTAAAGACACCCTTGCGCTTCTTCGCATCGCCCAGGAACACGGCCAGAATTTACGGATTGTTGAATCGGCCGTTGAAGTCAATGCGGCTCAAAAAGCAATGATGGTTAAAAAAATCCGCGATGCACTGGGTGGATCTGAAGCAGGCAAAACCATCGCCTGTCTCGGCCTCACATTCAAGCCTGAGACTGACGACATGCGCGACTCCCCTGCTATCACCATACTTCCTGCACTTGCTGAAAAAGGAGCAAAAATAAAAGCACACGACCCGCAGGGAATGAAGGAAGCGAAACATTATCTTCCTGAAAGCATGATATCCTATGTTGCAGATCCCTACGAAGCTGCCCAGGATGCTGACGCAGTTATTCTCATGACTGAGTGGAACCAGTACCGTGCCCTTGAGCTTGGCAAACTCGGCAAGATCATGAACAATAAAGTGTTTATCGATTTAAGAAATGTATATAGACCTGAGAACCTTAAAGCTCAGGGCTTCACTTACATAGGAGTTGGTCGCTCGTAAGAGAACGGCCACTCAACTTGAAATAAAAAAAGGCCATCTCTTTTAAGAGATGGCCTTTTTTTTATCAGATACAAAAGAAAGCTTACTTCTTCTTTGAAGCACGCTTGGCAGCTTTCAGAGGGTTTACCCTGACTTTGGTAACTGTAATCTCAGGCTTGGCATGAGTTGCAAAGTTACAAATACCGATCTTCCATTTTGCTTCTGGATTGACGTAGCTTTTGCAGTAAGTATTTCCTGCCTCCTCAACTACACGATCACATCCTGCACATTTATCGATTACCGGCTTAAATTTACCACCACTATATTTAACTGCAGCTTGTTCTTGCATGTATTCCTCCCGGACGTCTACTACTATTATTTGATACAATACATTTTCTATGATTTAAAAATCAAAGATAAATACTTTAACAAACTTATTCACTCTATTCAAGCTATATTTACTTCTGTATCTTTTTACCAATTTCATCCTGCTAGATGAACCTTTTTTCCTTTTCAGCTACCTCTATCGCTGCTTGCTATGATGAGTATAGATTCGGAATAAGACATACCATTCCATATTCGATGTAAAACGAAGGCCCATTCCCTCTTCATCTACCCGGATAACCTCCGCAGAAATATCATCCAGTGTAAGCTTACTGTGCTTGGCCGAAATTGAAATCGTAACATCACAAAGATCACCGATTTTAAGTTTCTGTTCAGTCCGGACAAAGAAGCCGATAATACTGATATTTTCCATCTCGGCCTGAACGTCAATACAGGTATCGCCAGTCCTCAAGGTTACATCAGTAATAAATTGAGTGCGGTCATTCCCTCTTCTATCGTTTAACAACATTTCTTTCTCCAAACCGAAACAGTAAAATTATAAAACCCTAATGTTTTCAGCCGCCCACTCTACTACAACCCATCTCTTACTTTTTCCCGGCAACAATTTTCACCAATGCGTTTTTGCCTTTAAAAATATCAGACGCAAGTTTTTGAATATCTCTCATATCCATATTACTGTATGCATTTTTTAACGAGGAAGCAAAACGTAATTGATCAGGATACCGACTTGCAGACGACAGAACCGTATGCAGCCAGTAATCGTTTGTCCTGACCTGTTCCTCGGTTCTACGAATAAGCGGATGTAAAATCCTCTCTGCCAGTTCAGGTGCTACGTCATCATCTTTCAATCGACTGGTAATATCGCCGACTGCTGAAATCATCTCCTCTTGTCGATCAGCATCAATCACCATATACAAAGCAATATAGCCATAATGGTGCACAGAACGCGGATAGAATGAATAGACGCTTGGAGAATAAACGGCACCAAGTTTCTCACGCAGCACACTGCGTACCTTTTCTTCGAAAAGTGAAGTTAACACATTCAGCTGTCTTGCGGTATCTATTTGCCAGTTCCCGTTCACGGGCCAGGCCATTACAACCAGAGCTTTTTCAACATCGGATTCAATACTGCGCTCTAATATCTTTCCTGATGGAAAAACAACATTATCAATGGTTGTCAGCAGTTCATTATTGATTGGAAGCGAACCAAAATATTTTTTAACAAGTTCAATCACCCGAGCTCTATCAAAATCACCAACAACGGAAATATCAACAATTCCCCGTGATATTTCCTTCAAATACCAGTCTTTCACCTCATCATACTGGATATTGAGTAAATCTTCTTCATTAGCCATACCAAATCGCGTATCGCCTGAAGCAAGAAATCGAGATCCCTCAACTCGAAAAACCCCTTCTGGATTCTTCTTCATATTTTCAGCCATCCGAAGCAGGCGTTCCCGCTGGTTATCAAAGGCCTTTTTTCTCACCGCCGGATCAATTATCTTTGCATAAAAAAGTTGAAAGAGATGTTCTAAATCATCAGGAGTGGAGGTCCCGGCCAATTCACTATACTGTTCATTAACAGCCAGACGACTACCAATTTTGTAGCCGGCAAGTTGTTCATCCAAGGCACTCTGACTCAATTTGCCAGTACCTGAATTATTCACAGTTGATTCAGCAAACAGAGCCATTCCCGGCTTTACTGTGCTGTATCGTCCTTTACCAAAAAGAATAGAAATATCAATCTGAGCCTTCTGAAAGTCTGTTTTCTTGAGGTAAACCGTCAAACCATTGACAAGCGTGATCTTCTCAATACCTAGTTCACTCTGCACCTCTGATGTATAGGATGAGTCCTTGATATTTGGTACCGGAAGGTATGGGAAAAATGCTTTTTCCTGAGACAAAGGTCTTTCTATTTTCTGGTGCACAGCATTGAAGAAAATATCTTTTACCTTCTTTTCATCTTCAGGAGCAAGCTTTCCCATCACTTTAATTTTCAGACGATCAAGCGGCCATTCTGACTTGAAAAGAGTATTTAATTCATCAATGCTTATTTGTTGTAATATCGGGGAATACAGGTTGAGTTCCTGAGCAGGTGATAAGAACACCTCATTTTCTGCGACATAATTAATCATTGATTCGGCAAGATCCCGTGACTTTCTCGTATCCTGTGTCTGTAGGCCGCTATTTAAATCTGCCTGTACAGACTTTTTGGCAATTTGAAGATCCTCATCAGAAAAGCCGTATAGGCGGATTGCCAGAAGGTTTTTTATAAGCTCATTTAAAGAAAGCTGCCAGTCTTGTGGCAAAACTTTGGTCGATATCATGTTCAATCGATACCTGCTGTAAGCTTCAAAAGTTTGAAAGTCTACCGATGAAAGAGTGTTTTTTTCGCTTTCCAGCACTTTTTGCAACCTTGCATTCATCATCCTGTTGATGAGATGATAGAGTAACTCTGTTTTTCTTTTCTCCACACTATCGCCAGCAGGAATAATTTCTCGAATTGTCTCCAGAGACAGGTTGACCGACTCACTCTCCTGATCGGAATAATAAAGAATTTCCGGATAAGTTTCAGCACGTTCAATCTTACCCATTGAAATACACTCCGGAGCAGATGCGGCCGCAGCAAACGTGCCGAACTGCTTCTGTATTTTATCTATAATATCTTTGGAATGTATATTTCCAACAACACCCAGGACCATATTTTCAGGTCGATACCAGCTTGTGTAATAGTTGCGTAAATCTTCCACTGTCATCGAATGAAGCGACTGATCATCTCCAATCACCCACCTCTGAGGCAACCGCGTCCCCTGAAAAGTGAACTCGGATCCTTTCTTATATATTCGCTGCCCTACCGAGTCCCTTGAACGTTTTTCAGCAAGTATTACGCCACGTTCCTGTTCAAAATCGGGTCCCTCTAAAAGTGCACCGAAAGCATAATCAGCCAGGATCTGCATCCCCAATTCCAACTCCTGTTCAGCCCCAGAAGGCAGATTGATGAAAAATGCTGTCTCGTCATATGATGTATGCGCATTGACATCTCTACCGAATTCCATACCGATCGTCTGAAGTTGTTTTACCAGCTGCCCGGATGGAAAGTTCCTGGTCCCGTTAAACATCATGTGTTCGAGATAATGAGCAGCACCTTTCTGACGATCATTTTCCTGCAATGATCCTGCTCCAATTCTTAAATACATAAACACACGGTTCTCCGGGTAATTATTTTCCATCACCGCATATCTGAAACCGTTAGACAGTCGCCCATACTCAACAGCCGGATCAGGATTCAGCGAACTCAGCTCATGGGGCCAGCCGTTCTCAATACAGAGTTTATCGTGATCTTCAGTAACAAGAGGAGCCCTGCTGCATCCGGACAATAGCGATAGCAGGATAAACAAGCTTATAATAAGACGCATGAAACACCTTTAATGGATAAGTATTTTGCAAAAAACAATTCCTTACACAGTAAATAGTAAACTTCAATTTGCAACTCCTCGTTACAAAGAGACTCACTTTCAGCAATGTCCAAAAAAATTAAAAAAAATTGTTTCACCATGTTTTTCCACAACTGCTGTTAATATTCATACCTTCAACAATATCGTAATCCTGCCATAAGTTTGCAGTTTACAAGCTTTTGAACCTGAATTAAGCTGTGCTCGAATTACTTTTTAGAACAGACGCAAAAATAAATACCACGCCAGATATCGAACAAATTTTCGATAATACCTGCAAACTATTCATAAAGTTGCAGATACTCCATGGAATTAAGCGTATCCCTGCAAAACGATAATAACGAGGTAAAGTATTAATCCTCAAAACTACAGGTCGTACATGAATCTACAGGACAAGACTGTTCTCATTCCTGGTGCAGCACGTTCCATCGGCAGATCAATCGCAAGGAAATTTGGTGATGATGGTGCAACCCTTATATTGCCGCTTTATGACTGGAAAGAATCTATTCAGGAAATGAAGAGAGAGTTTGATGAACGAGGCTACAAAACAGTGTATATGGCCTGCGATCTTCGCGATGAAGCAACTGTAAAAGAACTCTCACGAAAAGTTGATACTCAGTTCGGCAAACTTGATTTTCTCATTAACAATATCGAGCGAGGCGGCATGCCCATAGTCCACGGCAGCTATGACCTTGAGATCAACAAGGAGCAATGGGATCTTGAAATCTCCACCACACTCAAGGCCAAATGGCTTCTCTTTCACCATTTTTTGCCGTTGATGCAAAAAACGCAATCTGCGGCAGTGCTGAACATTTCATCTATTGCCGGATTAATCGGCAGATCAGGCCCGGCATCCGTATTATTCAATGATGCTTACAGTGCGGCAAACAGAGCGGTTTCGTCTTTTACCGAAACATGGGCTCGTGAGGGAGCGCCAACAATCAGAGTCAATGAACTGATTCTCGGCTTAGTTGACAGTAGACACGGCAAAAATACGAGAGGCTGGGCTGAGATGACGGAGTCCGAGCAGAATAATCTCATCGGTCATACGCTTCTTGGTCGTACAGCCTTGCCCGAAGAAGTCGCAGAACTCGTCTATTTTATCTGCTGCCAGGCAACATATATGACTGGGGCAAGCGTTAGGATGGATGGCGGCTATTTTGTTGGAGGTGAAAAAACATCTCAATATCCTTCAGGGATACTTGAGACGCATTCCCCATGAAAATTGATAACACCGAGGATGTTTTCGTTGCTGCTTTTAAATTTCCTATAATGGTCAACCAGATGAAATTGAATATTTTCAAATCTATTGCTGCAGTGATTATTTTTGTTGTTCTCTATCAGCTCATATCACTTTTCTGTCTGAGTTCGTTCAACAAGCTTATTATCAGTCATTCATTCAACACCTCAGCTCCACTGCATATATATTATAACGGGGCTAGAAAAAGCTTCAATTTTTCAGAAAGATTCTCTGCCTATACCGAATCCACACAAGAAAAAAACAGACTTTTCTATTCTACCCTTCATATGAGAAATCAGGTCATACGAACTCTTCGTATCGATCCTGCAAAAGAGCCCGGTACCTACCTGATCAACAAACTTACCTTATACAGTTATTTCGGTTCCCCATTTGAGATCACTCCTAACAACCAACAGTTCTTTGTTTCCTGTGATCCTTCATCCCACCTTGATGTAACCCCGTCAGGATGGAAACTCACGACCACAGGGAACAATCCCTATTTCATGATTACAGGCCCCTTTAAAACTACTAATTTAGGACTTAATGTTCTTCCTGCCTTGGCAGGAACATATATGCTGATGCTGCTCGCATTCAGTTTTAAAATTTCGTCAACCAACCTGTATCGCGATATATTTGCTAAAAGCCCTTCAAGCGGGAAAAACTTTGCTGCTTTGGATGGAGTACGAGGAGTGGCAGCACTGATCGTTCTTGCAGACCACACAGGCTTACCCGGTTTTGACAATATGGCCCCTGTAGGGGTGGTTATTTTTTTCTGTCTCAGCGGTTTTCTTCTGACCATGCCTTTCGCCAACGCGCCATCCCGCGCCGGCAGCGTCAGCTTTATGCAATCATACCTGATCAGGAGATTTAAACGCATCGCACCGATGTTTTACTTCGTTGCTCTTGCCGGTTACTATTTCGAAGGGAATCTGCCAGATTTTATCAGATCAATACTTTTCGTCGAAGGACGTGGAGTAAAATGGACAGTGTTACAGGAAATGTACTTTTACGCACTCCTTCCCCTACTTGTATTCCTCTGTTACTTTTTTTTTAAAGGGAAGCCACTCCGATGCTCTGCATGTTTGTTGGGCTTATCTCTTCTGATCAACACAGGTCTCATTCCGACAGGTCATATTTATGGCCTAGGAACAAAACCCCCTCTCTATTTCGGTATTTTTCTATCCGGCATGTCAATGTGTTACCTGATGACATCTTCAGCTTTTAACACAGCCAACACTGTCAAGAGGTTTCTTGGCAACCCTGTCACCGGATTGCTTCTTCTTTTTTCACTCTTCTTTTTTAAAGATGTCAGTCATTATTTCCACTGGGTAAACCACAAGGCCCCCGATTATCTTTATCACTCAAATTTTGATATAATTATCGGCATCGTGCTCATAACGGCGACCTTTGAAAACAACAACATTATCTATCGTTTTTTCAAATTCCTGCCATTTCGCATTATCGGTATTCTTGGCTACAGCTTCTATCTTCTTCATCCGATTGTGCACGTTGTCAATAAGATATTCTTACAGCAATATCTTGGTAAAAATCCTCCATCCGTGTTTTATTTCATTTTTGCTCTATGCGTGACAACAGTTCTATCAGCTATTACTTACAGTCTCATTGAACGCCCTTTTCTCAGAAAATAAACTCCATTACGAGGGGATGCGTTCAATGGCCTGAGTAATGAATGAGTATGAAGCGAGACTGAACATAATCGAAACAAACAAGGTGAAAACTCTGGCGTTGAAAACTCTGTAGTTTCTTGCATATAAAAGTGCAAAAATCGAGAATATAGGAAAAAGATATCTGCCTTGGGCCTGAATTTCCAAAGTCCAGCTATGGTTTATAGAGGCCGCAATTAAAACCGAAGACAGACCAAGAAACCCAACAAGCTCAACCTTACTGATCAAGGGAGACCTGATTAAAATTGTTCCGATAAAATAAAAGAAGAAAGCAATCCCAACCCAACGAACAGCATTGTAATAGCCTTCAGGCCCCATAATTGTTGTATGTCCATAGACACCAAAAGATGATCTGAATGTTTTTTCAAACCAGCGATGAGTAAAAAGCAGCGTGCCCAACGACTGCCCTCTCTCTTTAATTGTAAACAGGGGACTTCTCACTTCAAGCGGACTCGACAAGTTAAACTCAGGCTTAGCTATTTCATCCTGCAACTTCAGGATTCTCTCTTTTTTATCAAACCCGTTTACTGAAATATCAACACCTTTTGGTATTGCAGCAAAACAGAGAATAACTGCGCACAGCACACTCATTTTTTTTAAGAACGCTTTCCAGCCCAGGTCGTCACGATTAGCAAACCAGCTGATCAGGATACCAATACCCAATGCAGCAACATATGGGTAAAAGTTCTTCTTTACAAAGAGCATCAAAGTAAAACAGAATGCAACCAGAAACAGGTTGACGAATTTTTCATAGGTGAAGCGCTGAAAGAGATATCTGTTGAACAGACTGTTTTCCACCATCACCTGACACCCTGCAGAAAAAGCAACAAAAAGCGCAAATGCATCAGAAGTACAATAGCTGAATGCATACCATAATTGCGGCGAGATAAGAAATGGGATGGCCAGCAATCTAGCCTGTGGCGCCCAAAACGTACGCAAAATAATTAATGCAAACAGAAACACATTGAACAGTCGATACGGCAGATAACCGGTTAAAGGCAAATTCTCAGACACTTTTGCAAACTTACCGGCGAAGAAATAATATATTTCTCCTGTAGTTAAACGGCTTGAGCCATAGACTGAAAAGGTATTTCTAATAGCAGGATCTTCAACCAAAGGTGGTTTCCAATGATCGACATAATATGCAGCAGCCCGGGCATGTGCTGTTTCATCAGGGTGATATCCATCTTTTGAGGTAAACGCAATAACGCATATCATAAAAAATATTCCAACCAGCATGATCGGTACAAACTGCAATTGTTTATTAAGATGCCCCAACGTTGCTATAATCAGCAATAAAAGTGCTGCTATGATAGAAAATGATAAAAAATAATCGAAGTAAGTATTGCCGTGCGGTCTGACTGGAATTTGCAGCTCTAACATCGGATCGTTCCCCGATGACTGCACAACCATTCCTTTATCTGAGTATGAAATATCTGTTACCTGATTTAGAGGTACCAGTTTTTTCCAATCCTGTTCAGATTTGAACTCTATTTTTCCATACCCCGGCTGAGATAGAGTAAGTTGATCGATAGTCACCTTCCCTTCAAAATCATGCGTATCAACCCTTAACTTGCTGATATGATGAAGATTTGTCAGATAGAATCGATATTCCTCCTTCCCTGGAGTGATAAAAGCTTCAACACGCCTATGTGCAGAGTATCCACCATCCTCGTAAGCCCAATATAACTCAAACGTTGATTTTTGAGGGCTGTCGACAACGACTTCAACAAATGCCCTGTTTAAAACTAAATGCGAATAGAGAAAACAGCAGAAAATGACCAGAAATAAATAAAACTTATGTTTATTAATCGCCGCCAATAATGTTGCCATTTTTTCCTCTTCTTGGGATTTTCTTAATTAACGGGGAAAGTTTCTCTTCATAACGGGTATAAAAAGTAAAGACTGGACCACCGAATGTGTGCAGAACCGATAACACCAGCAGGCATTTTGCCCCTGCACCGGTACCGAAGTTACCAAACGGAAAAATTTTTGAGTAACACATAAACTTAAATAGGCGAATAATAGATAAGCCGCTTAGGTCATAGGTACTGGTAAAAAGTTTTTTCATTACTGCTCACGAATCCGTTCTTTAAGATTATGGAAAAAGTATTTAAGCCTCACAAACGGATTAAAACGCAACACAAAAAGCGACTCATCCCATAAGGTTTTCTTCCTCTTTTCATAGATTTTAATCGGTTTGTGTTTTCCATAAAAATCATCCAAATGTGTTTGGTGCCTGACCCTTGCAATTTCATCCGTTTTCGGAAAGGCAAGTTTAGCTGAGAGCAGATAGTTGAACCATGCCCTGTAATCTCTTGCCTTGTAACCGAGCAGGGCTGAAGCACTGCCAAAACGCTCTGCTGCATCTTGAATTCCCTGCTGTAACGGAGAAAAGTAGTTATCCTGCGCAACTTCTGCCTTGCCGATTTCATCATCAGTTCTTCTGAATTCAAGCTCATACCCTCCATCTGCTTTAAGACGATAGCCATTTAAAGTCGGGTGCGGAGCCCGGCAAGCCTCTTCGAACAGGTCTCTAGCATAGAGGATTGAACTTGCCGCAAGGTTAAATTTGTGCCGGTCAAAGATAAGCCCTTCCATCTTATTTTTTTCCGATTCAGCAAAGTCCATTCCTCTGGTTGCAGCAAACAGCATACCATGAAGGTTAGGACATTGAGGATGATGCTTTATTGCGTCAAAGATAAAGCGCTGTATTGTTCCAAGCCAACCAATGTCAACAATTGCGACATCTTCATGATCAAACATGCCACTCTCGGTGAAATATGCAATCATGGCGTTATTTAGCGGAAGGGTCTGCCGTTTTATCTCTTCCTGGAACGAATCATCATAAAGCATCGCATCAAAGTTTTCCTGATTGGCATTCACAAAACCGGGGTGATGACAATTGAGACAGCTATCTGGCTGAAGGGAATGTTTTGCAAGAATTTCAATAAACGGCTTGTAATCGAGACTGAAGATACGGCAAAGATCTCTAAAATCACGATTTCCAAGAGGCAGGAAAGCGATCGAGGCATTATCTTTGGTCAAGCCCTGAAACGCGCATGTGGCACCTGCAAGCGCCATTCTGCTTACATAGAGATAATGTATCTCAGGAAGATCTCCTTCGGGATAAAGAACCGGAGTACATTTTTCCCAGAACAGTTTAAAAGTCCATCCTTCCCGGGCCAGAAAAAATATTTTCGTTATGCCTTGTTTACGACATCTCTCTGCAATTTCCTGAATGAAACCGCCGATCATTGGTCCAAGAAAATTATATCCCTCAATATATAGAGCTTCATGCTCCACGTTTTCACCCTCATGCGGAGCCATCAACTGCTGTAAGGCCCTGCCGCGCCAGAAAGGCTTACCGTCACTATAGTCTAAATACCTTCTGGTAATGGATTTACGCAGCTTTTCCCCTGCATCATTTAACACCAGTGCCTCGATACCGAATTCTAAAGGTTTTAAACCATCAGATATTGGGTTGTCACCAATATGAAGCCAGCGATCTTTTGATAAGCCATATTTCTTTTCAATAAGAGGAAACGCTGCTCCAGATGCCTTTGCCATAAAGCTGTCAGCAGATGAAACCACATCTTCTACAAAAGAGAGAATCCCGACGCAATCAACGAGGATTTTTAGATGTTCTGAAGGCAGGTAAATATCTGATATAATAATAACCCGCTTTCCCTGCTCTTTTAGTTCTTTAAGCCAGTTTAAAAACTTCTCACGAGCCAACAGCATCGTTGATTCCATCAGCAACTCGTATTCCGTCACCTGGCTTAACAACTCTTCAGTATACTGATCTTGAAAAATCTTCTCCAGTGTCCGTGCCATAAAGGTGGGATAATGCGCCTCAAAATCGACATATTTACTGCCGGTATCCTGCCGGTTATGCTGTTCAATCTCATCACGATATTGCTGAACCTTCTGCCAGGCAATTACTATACCTTTCTGGCCTGCCAATGAAGCGATATACCTTGCGACCGGCAGTTTTATCAAATCCGGATCGTGAACTCGTCTAATTACAAGAGTATCAAACAGATCGAAAGTAATAACATCTTTATCTACTGCAATCTTTTTGGCAGCATCGAGCAGTTTATCTAACGTATGATATTTCCGCATAGTCTTATCCGACAATTTTCTTCTTCACCCATATTTTACCGGCTTTTGCAAGCCCTGAGGCAGCGGCCTTCACTCCGTTAAATCCTTCATTGGGATACAGTACCTGCCGAACCTCATTAAGCTCCTGCTCCAGTTCAACAAGTCGTTCACTTCCCGCTTTAACATATTGCTGCAAATCAGCAGGAATCTTTTTCAGCATATATTTTGTAATGAGTTCCTGGTCCTGTTGCCGCCCGATTATTGCAGCCTCTCCCAGAGTGTTGCCATCATGAATTCGATAATAGAGCAGTTTGTCATCAGACATATATTTAACGCGTCCAGGATACTCTAACATCACTCGGAAGATATAGTCATAATCATGAAGGTAACGAAGAGAGCAGAACTTTCCGACTTGCTTGGCCGCTTCTGCTGTAATGAACAGATTCGATGTAGTGACCATAAAATTGCCTTTGAGAAAGGCTGTATAGAGATCGTTGCATTGACGGTAAAATGCACGATTTTTCTGATGCCATACATTCCATCCAAAAGCTGGATCGGTAAACTCGGTACCATCATCAGAAATGGGAATAACGTCTGATATCACACAGACAGTATCTGTGCCATCCATATAGTTGAGAATTTTTTCAAATCTATCGGTGGAATACACATCGTCAGAATTGAGAATTGCTATGTACCTTCCTTTAGCAAGCCCCATTCCGCGATTGATTGTATTATAAGCATCCTGATTTTCCTGATGATAATATGAAATCCTTTCATCACGGTAGCTTTTGATAACACCAGCTGTATTATCCTTTGAACCATCGTCAACAATGATCAATTCAAAATCCGTAATACTCTGCTGTAAAACAGAATCGATCGCTGCACCGATAAATTTTTCATGATTGTAGGCGGGAATTACCACTGATATCAAAGGACTGCTCATTCTTCCCCTTCTTCCATCTTTTCAAGATATTAAATTAGATTAGCTCTCCTCACAGATTGTCGCTATATTTAGCAACACCAGTCATAAAAGTCACCCAATTTAATCCCTTTCTCTTCGAGAAGATTAGGGTTAAGAAATTGTGGAACAAGCATGCTGCCAATATCGTGAGACTGCTTCAGGCTATGCATATCCAGCATATTTTCACTGAATTTCAACTTTTTCTCATATTCCTGGCTTTCAACAACTGAAGCAGAAGACGAATAGATATTGGAGACATCGAGATGTTGGAGTCGCAAAGCAAGATCGATTCCTGCAAATTTCAAACTTGTATACTTTTCATCAAAGCCGTTAACCTTCTCAAACAATTCTTTTTTAACCATACAATAATCAAAATTGGCAGCAAGAACCTCCTGAGACCACTGCAATCCATTCATATGAACCGAACACATCTGGAGGTATTCGGCAAAATATGAGGACTCCTGGCGAGTAATGTCCGGGATTTGATTAACACGGTATTTTTTAGCAATAATCCTTCCACTTATGACGCCTTTTGCTTGCTCCTGACTATGTTCCAACAGACAGGTAATCCATTCCTGATCATCATTCTCAGGCAGCAGGCCTGAATCAACAAACAGCAGTTGCTCCCCACAAGTACTTTTTATAATCTCATTATATAGACAAGCGATATTCTGTTCTTCTGTTATCTCCACGACACGACATTTTGGTCCTAGAATAAATGAAAGTTGGGAATCTGAAACTATTACAATTTCAGTGATCATAGAATCATTGCAAAGCCTATCAACACTTTTTATCAACTCCATACTATCGCATGATCGTGCATCGACAACCACAATAATGGCAATATTACTAGTGATCTCCCGTTTAACCCTGTAGTAAAATTTCCAGTCAGCCCCTGCGACCATTCCAGAAATACCACGTCTTGCTAAAGCACTTTCAAGCGCATCTTTGCCAGCTTCATCCGCATAACTTTTAGATTCATGATTAATTGTCGTTGATGTTTCCGTAGCCCGCCAACTGTATAGCGATCGTGCTATGTGTTCTATTTGACTTGTCTGTTCGGTAACTTTAAGTAAAAAGTCAAAGTCCTGTGCTCCATTCTTTTTAGAATCAAGCCCCTCAACCTGTTTATAGAGGTTTTGTTTGGCAACGACAAAATGAGTGATGTAATTATGCGAATAGAGCAACTCACGATTAAAGCCCGGTTTATGGAACACATGATCAACTCTTCCATCATGGTCAATAAGCTGTTCGTCGGTGTAAATTACTTCTGCCTGTGTTTCGTTAATTGATTTCACAACCTCAAATAGAGCTTCGGGATGAAGTTCGTCATCATTGTCAAGAAATGCTAAATACTCTCCCCCAGCAATCTCTGCTGCAGCATTGGTCGCTCCTGATATTCCCTGGTTTTCCTGCAAAAACACCACTTTTATGCGAGAATCTTTTTCCCGCCATTGAACAAGGACATCCCTAACGGCTCCACTAGGAGAAGCATCATCGGCAATACACAATTCCCAATGAGGATAAGACTGGTAAAGAACCGACCTGATACAACGGTTAAGATACCACTCTTTGACGTTGTATACAGGCATGAGTATTGAAATAAGAGGCTTCTTACTCAAATTTTCTACATCATAATTCGGATAATATGCTTGATATACACCATGATCAATATAATGTTTTAATGACGAAACATTGTCATAATTAAGGTAGCGCTGTCTATAATAGTGAGGATCGAACCAGGCAGATGGACGAATGTTTTCGTTAGTATCAAGTTTTTCAGCCAGCGATCGCAACTTATTACTAATTGGTAAGTCCCTATTCGTCTTTTCTAACAAAAATTCAATATCTAAAACCGGATTTTGGGAGAAGAAGGTCGGCATCTTTTTTGCTAGACTTATATAAAGTATCCCATTCGCTTCTTCATTAAACCGAAGACGTTGATCCGGGAACCAAGCAACATCATACCAATTTTCAAACTGAATTGATGGACATTTTCTCTCGGCCTCACCTTTTGTTACAAATTCTGCCCAAGCACCTTCCGCACATCGTTCCACTTCAGGATACGTTTTTTTATAATAAAGAGGATCAAACATCAAACAAGGAGACAACAAATCTGTACCACAACGTGAAAGATACCAGCCTGCTGGATTATTGAACTTAGACCTGCTTTCAATATATGCATCTTTGATCAAAACATTTTCAAATAGTGGATGAGGATTTATTCCTTCTTTCCACCCTATTTTCAGATAGTGATAAATAGGTTCAACTCGATCAGTTTCGGAAAAAGAAATCTGAGAATAGTAGTTTTCAGGGACAATAAAAGGCCCTGGGGCTAGATTATTTCTGTATCCAATAAAAAGATAATGAAAAAGAACAACACTTTTTGCACAAAAAGCTTGTAAGCCACTTCTTTCTTTGTAGTAATACACATCAAACAAACCTGAACGGCTAACCGACCTGTAAGACAAGAAAGCGTAAAAGAATATTTTAATACCTTTTATTATTTTTCTAACTTTCAAACCAATAATCTCAAAAAAATAGCATTTATCCTAAAATATCTGTGTTTTTCAGCCTTGCCACTGGTCTCATTACTATTCTGACCAATATAAAGAAAAATGTAAGAAGGATTACAATATCAGCTTGCCAGATTGCGAAACTAAAAAGATGAATAACCTGATAAGCCATGATGAGAGGGATTACATATTCCACTCCACTATAAGTGTTGGCTTCACGACAGATATACTTGAATAATGAATAAATAATAGATAATAAAAACAGCAACCCAAACACCCCATGTTCAACAAAAAATAAAAAAGCCAAGTTATAAGGATGACCGCCAGGAAATATAGGATGACCATCTATGGGAGTAATCACATTTTCCCCTTTCATATAATATAAATTCAGGATACTCCCAAACCCATATCCCAGAATAGGTTTCTTCGAAAAACTTTCCGCAGCATCGTTATATATATATATCAACCCTTGCAATCATTGAAGTAGGAGCCCCTCCGCTCATCACCTTTTCAAAAGTGTTTTCTGAAACTTCGATCAGAGAAAAAGAAAGAACCAATAAAAACAAAAAAGATAATAAGATGGGTGTTAACAATATATAACACTATAAATAACTTGATATTTCTTGAATCTAATAAGATTTAATAAAACAAAACATAACAGTGCGACACCATTTGCTAATGTTGCGCCGCTGGAAGAAAGCTTGAAAACAGCAAACAAAGAACAAAAAAGAAGAATGGTTGTTAGGTATATTTTACCCTTTCCATCCTTATTCCACAAAAATGGAACAGTAGCCCAAATCAGTAAAGTTAACCAGCTTGCAAAATATTTATTGCTCCATCTTTCAGCACCCACTGTATTCTGCTCAAAAACCTGTAAAGGTGTAATCATGGAAAATGATCTTTTATCAAAATATTCATAATGATCTAAAATAACAAAAATTAATAAAAGAATCGTGATAGAAAATAACAGATAATACAGAATTCTTTGATCACTATTTCTAAGTTCTACAAGAATACAAGATATTAATAACCCAACTCCCAATCTAAAAAAAAGACGATCCGAACCAGCTAATTGATACATAATGCGCAAACTGTAAGTTAAAGATGGACCAAGTTAAATAAATCCCAAAATATAAAATCACAATTTTTGCTATATGCTGTCGGCCTCTTATTAAAAACAATGTTAAAGACAACATAAAAAAAATTGCTAAAGCACTGTCACCAATTTTATCCTGTAAAGTTGCATTCAGATATGCATAAAGCGTCGGAAAAACAACTAAGCCAATTAGCACCGCTCTTTCACTCCATTTTCTAGTGCTTTCATTAAAACTACTCTATCGTTTCATCAATTACCGTACTAAATAGAGCTATCTTCACAAAACTCATTAATACCATATAATGACTTCCACTTATTTTTTAATGCTTCCATACTATAGTGTTGTAAAATATGCTGCCGTCCTGCTTTTCCCATACACTTTATCTGGTCATCATCCAATTTAGTAGCCTGCAGCATCATATCACCATATTGAACGGGACTAAATTCTTGAACCAGATACCCCCCTCCACTAGGTCTGATTATATCAATCAAACCAGTTCCATCATAACCAATAACAGGTGTCTCACAAGCTAAGCTTTCAGCGGCAACCTGACCAAAAGATTCCACCCTTGAAGGAACTAAAGTAAAATCTGCAGTACTGTAAACTTCAGCTAATTGTTTTCTCCCTGAGATAAACCCCAGATTAATAACGTTAATGTTTATCGTTTCAGCTAATTGCAATTTAATATTGCCAAATACCAATAATGTAATTTTTCGTTGTGTAAGCCTCGAATCTATATAGCGAAGACTCTCTTCTAAAAGGTCTCCTCCTTTGATATGTCTTGCGTTATCAGATGCGCCAAACAAGAAAATGAAATCATTAGTGGCTAAACCATTTTTTTTACGACTTGCAGCTTTTCCTTGATCCTTAAACGTCTCAACGTCAATAACATTGCCAACAACTTCAACCCTACATTTTCTCAGGAGAAGACTAGCGTGAGCTTTTTGTTTCAGGTGAGTTGATGGAACCGTTATAATTACATTATTTTTCTCAAGTACTTTTATAATGTTATATTTACGATTAAAGGTCCACCTATCCAAATCAATCCCTTTAATGTCTCGATTTTCCCGATTATACCCCTCAATATATCGACTACTATTAAGAGCTATACAATGTTCACTGCCGCTAAATAACCATTCATCATGAAGTGTAAAAATAACTTTTGAAATACTGCTCTGTTCTAAAATCGATTTGATCGCTTCAATAGAAAAACAATCGTTATTGATCCAATGAAAATGGATAACAGCAGCATCACTTGCTGTTATTTTTTTTATCAAAAAAGACGAGCTGAAAATATTGAGAGAATGCTTACTCTGATTTGAGGTGATTTGAACAGAATTAAGTATGTATGATAAACTTCTTTTTATAAAATGAAAAAAATATTCAATTTTATTTGGTCCTATTGCTCCACTATCTTCTTTTTTTTTTTCAGCTACATAGAAATTAGCATCTATTGAATTGCAAGACATCACACTTCGATACTGTATTAAAGCAGCTTTAGCTGCACCTCCTCTGAAATCTGAAAAAGAAAAAATATCTACTCTTTTTCGTTTCATAAAAAGCTCATCACCTGTTGCCGGTTAATCTGCTCAGAATCTAACAAATCAACATTATTCATAATTGTTTCATAATGAGACATCAAATTGTTTATAGCGTTGTTAAATGAAGAAGCTGAATCAATATTGTATGTAACCCCGGTATTTTTATCAATAACACAGTTTTGCGCTGCTCCGACACGATCTGAACATATTACAGGTAAACCACACGCTAATGCTTCCTGAACCACAAGCCCCCAAGGTTCTCTTATCGAGGGTAAAATTAAGGCATCATATTGAATCATTACTGAATCAATTTTCTCGTTTTCAACATAACCTAAAAAATCAATATTATCCCCTGCTCTTAGTTTGAGATCTGTTTCTATTGGACCTGAACCAACAATTGCGAGCGACAAGTCTTTTCTCCTGTTGACAATATCGATTAATTGCTCCAATCCCTTCTCTTGAGAAAGTCTTCCCACATATAACAGATTACCTGAAAAAACAGCCCTTTTGACCGTTTGGTCCCTCTTAATTCTTTTTATAAGCCCAACACCATGGGTAATAATAATCTTGCCAGTAAAATTTAAGGCTTCCAGGAGTTGTTTATGAGGTGTGCCACAACAATATGCTTTGCTGATTTTTTTCAGAAACAACCTTTTCAAGCCCCCTTTGATGCCATCAATTTGACACTCATAAATGCTTGACTCAACAATCAATGAGTTTTTGCTTTTTGGACTAAAAAGCATTACAAGCCAAAATTCAAACAAATCCCAGCCACCTACGATTATTTGTTTATATTCAGTATTCAATAAAACCCTGAGCAAAGCAAAAATAGAGGTTAACAAGGATCTTTCTTCAAAAGTTCCTTCATTAATGAACACATAATCAAACTCTTCAGATTGCTCTATAAAATTCTCATTTCTAATTTTAGAGGAAGAACCGATGAAAATAACTTTTATCTTTTTTTGGCGAGATAATTCGTTATACAATCTCACTTTATAAAATGATGGGAGATGAGTTATAAAAACTAAATCATACATATTTCCATACTCAGAACTGGGTTTAATCTGCACAACGAAACAAAACAACGTGCAGTATAAACGTTAGTAACTTACATTGCCAGATCAGCTGCATAACAACAAGATTAACTTGTGGTAAATAAAGAACTATTAATATATGGTAATTTTTTAAATTATCATATTTGGAAGCTTTAGAAAAAATTCTTGTTAAAAGTTTGTTTCTAACTTTTCAAATAACATTTTATTCTCCAAAGAGAAATAATTCACTTGTCATTTTTAGGATAAAAAGGCTGATTATATGTTGAAACATAGCTATCTTGCTATCGGTCTGCTACTACTATTTTTAACAAATACTTACTATACCTATGAAGAGTCTATGATTCTAGGGTTAGTAGATTCTTATAATTATTATGAGATATTTCAATTTTCACCATCTTTCCCTGACATAGATCTCGCATTTCACCATGCACAAAGATTTTTTCTTCCTTATATCTTAGGTATAATATCAAAAAACACCTTAATATTTAACATTGCAAACATTCTTATAATTATATTATGTACAATAATCTTCCATATGATTATAAACTCAATTGGTTGCAATAAGAGAATTAAAATTTTATTAACCGCTTTGCTGCTCTTCAACCCATTTTATTTTAGATTCTATTTAGCAATTCCTCTAATGGTAAATGACTTATTATTTTCATTAGGTTTAATAATTGTTCTGTATTCAATCGTCTTAAGAAAGATGATTTTCATTTTTATCGGTTTAAGCATTGCTGCTTTAGGCAGACAAACGACAATATTATTACTGCCATCTTTAATTGTATATTTTACTTTTCTACCCCATATAAATGCTAAAAGAAAAATATGCTTGTGCATTGCGTCCATTCTAACTGTACTTGCTATATACTTTTCAACAAGTGTTCTGATAAAATCATTTGCAGGAACAAGCCATAACACAGCCCACATGTTAGGCTTGTTCACATGGATAATGAATAATTTTAATCTTTACGAGTTACTCTACTTCATTGGAATATCTATAGTACCAATGCTAATAGGTCTACTAGGTATATTTCTTTTCACTACTATATTAATCAAGAGAAAACTATTTAACCTAACTCATGCAACAATATTGCTCATTTTTGCAGGCATATGTTCCCAACCAATTCTTGCGGGGCCTTCTATTTCTGGTCCAAATACAATTAGACTTTGCTTATTATCCTTGCCCGCGATATTAGTTTTATTAGGACTCTTTTTAAAAGCTTTGGAAATCAATATTAGCAATAAGAGCTATTTTGTTATAATTACGTTAATCTTTTTAAGATCATTTCATCATGGATGGAGCATAACATCTGGTTTATACACCAAAAATGTATTTATTCTTATTTATTTGACTATATCTCTTTATATTTGTTCGTTTTTTTTCAAAAACTACAATGAGCAACTAAATCAAAAAAAAAATCTTTAGAAGTTATTGTTCTTGAGTTTCACAGATCTGAACTAATTCACATCAATTCCTGGTGATAACTATTAGAAGAGAAGTGGTTCCCCTTGTTTGAACAACTTTCATTTAAAAGTAAGTGAAAACCTGTCCTATTCATGCTGCCATCCGTAAGGGTGGCAGCACCATTCCATATACCTCATCCGGCGTTTTTCTGTCCAACTTCGAATGAGGCCTTGA